>JAEOTX010000135.1 GCA_016839605.1 Candidatus Thorarchaeota archaeon
ACACCACATGATACCTCAAGCAGGGCTTGGCTGCGACCAACTTCGCGGAGAACGAGCAATCACCAGTCTAGATAAGCCTTTTACCCCTTCGCGCAGGTCAACGGAACGAGTTGCACGTCAGAACCCTTTCGGGCCTCCACCGAGCTTTCGCCCGGCTTCACCCTGCCCACGCCAAGATCGACTGGTTTCTCGTGTCACGGGAGTGACTTCACGCACTTATCACACGTCGCCCCTCACTGCAAGCAGCTGCGGGCTTGTCGCTTTCGCTTCGTTTACGGCTTAATGCCTTATCCTCGCCACGCCCATGAACTCCCTGGCCCGTGTTTCAAGACGGATGACGCCGACGCGGTCCACTCGAGTCCTACTGCAGGATTGCTCCTGTTTCGTTCCCCGAGTATCTACCCTTTTAGTCGGCATCCTTTGTATAGATTGCTGGTTTCAGGTGCTTTTCACCCCGCTTCCGCGGCACTTTTCAACTTTCGCTCGCGCTACATAGTTTACTATCGGTTTGGTTGAGTATTTAGGCTTCGCAAATTGCACTTGCGACTTTCACGCGAGAAAACCAACCCGCGCTACTCGGGATCTCTAAACATGCCCGTGTTTTACGCCTACGGGGATGTCACCCTCTGTGTCACGTCATTCCAGACGACTTCAGCTTAGACACGTCGGCAATAAGTTCAGAGCCCACACACCACATCCCCCTGTACTCTTCGCACAGGGATTCGGTTTGGCCTTTTCCGCTTTCGCTCGCTGTTACTCACGGAATCACTATTGTTTTCTTTTCCTGCCCGTACTAAGATGCTTCAGTTCCGAGCGTTCCCCTTCCAGTTGTGACACTGGAATGATGGGGGGTATTAGCCCCAACCAGGAAGTCCAATTCGGGGATCCTGGGATCAATGGCTTCATGCGCCTACCCCAGGCTTTTCGCAGCTCGTGACGCCCTTCATCGGCTAACCAACCAAGTCATCCACCAGCAACCGTACAGCATATTGTAGTCTTACTCTTGTGACCGGCACAGTATTACCTGTTGTCAAGGAGTTGTAACCATCGGTTAGTTACGTTTGTAACCCTAATCTTAGGTTGTGTATCAAAATCGAACATACATTTTGTGTACGTATGCCATCATCCTCTGCAATCTCCACAACAAGACCTTGAGGTGCACAGCACCAGCCTGTTGTATCGACGGTCCTCCATCGGGAATGACTCCGTTCTACGGTCTGGTCCCGATGGGCCTTTCTCCATGCTAACCACGGAGTCCGGACCTCACGCGCACACACCACTGTGTATGTGGGGGTGCGCTCAGTCAGCCGTCAAGACTGACGTTTTAAAGCTTGCTGTACGCCGAGGTTCGCCAGAACGGCAAATAGCGACCTTCTATAGCCGCCAAACAACGCCTTCTCTACTCGACGAAAGCACACTATCTGCCCATCAATCCAAGATAAAGCTTACGCCCGATGCACATCTAGTCACTCATTATGAATGAATTTACAGATTCCAGCTACATTGAGAGTGATTTCTTCTGAAATTCTATCAGTTCCTTAATGCCACTCGCTGCAAGATCAAGCAGTTTGTCAAGGTCCCCTCTCACAAAAGTTGCACCCTCGCCAGTTCCCTGGACCTCGACGAACTCGTCATCGCGCATCACGATGTTCATGTCAACATCAGCTTGAGCGTCTTCCACATAGCAGAGGTCAAGAAGCAGTTCGCCTTTCACTACTCCGACGCTCACCGCAGCAACATGACCGAGTAGGGGAGCCTCAGCAATCATGTCCATGTCGATCATATATTGAAGCGCATCGCAGAGAGCTACATACGCACCGGTTATTGCAGAAGTTCTTGTACCCCCATCAGCTTGAATCACGTCACAGTCTATCCTGATGGTATTCTCGCCTAAGCGTTTCATATCTACAGCAGTCCGTAGAGACCGCCCAATGAGCCTTTGAATCTCAGCGCCCCTGCCGCTCATCCTGTTTCGATGAGTGCGATCTTCTGTTGCCCTTGGGAGCATTGCATATTCTGCTGTGACCCACCCTTGCCCTTGGTTATTGAGCCAACCTGGAACGCCTTCTTCCACGGTGGCTGTGCATATCACTTTGGTTTCTCCTGTGCTTATCAGCACCGATCCCTCGGGATACTTTAGAAAGTCTCGAACAATCTCTACGGGTCTAAGAGCGGCATTTGCACGTCCATCTAGTCGGGTCACTGACTGCAACTCCGATATTCTGGGTCGCATCTCTTCCTATTATTTCCCTCGGGCGAAGACTTCCACTAGATATCTTTATTGACAAGCTTTTGCAAATAGTGACCCAGGCTGATACAGTATACACCACGAGGTGGACATGTCGTGTTTGACCTACAAAAGAAGTTCAACGCAGCACTGAAAGACACGGTTGATGAGTGGAAGAAACACGACAGTGTGAAAGGCATCTTTGTCTATGGTTCATTCGCGCGTGGCACAATAACCAACAACTCAGATCTAAATATCGGCGTGATTTGGGATGACGTGGAATCTCCAGCGCCGCTTCTAGCTGAGCACAAAGGCATACGTGTTGACATGACCTTTATCACCCCATCAAAGATGGATGATGTTCTTGAGGGGAAAACCAGCGATGCAATGCGTATAGCGCAAGTTGTCGCAATGTTAAGAAATGCGAAGGTCCTTCATGACAAGCGCGGAGCCCTCAAGAAGTGGCAGAAACTCGCGTCAGAGTTTGTCTGGTCTGAACAAGCTATCGACAACGTAAAGGATAGCGCATTACTTGCTCTTAGCAATGCTGCGAAATCCGCTGACGCAGGAGACATCATTAGTGCTATTCATGACTTGCGAAGCGCGCTCTTTGACCTTGGTAGAGTCATCGTGATGAAGAATAACTATTTTTCAATCATGAAGCCATCAGAAGTCCTCACAGAAATTCGTCTTTTGGACCCATTGACGTACCCACTCTTTCTCCGTACATTCAAACTAAAAGGAATGGAGGAAGAGGAACTCATGGAAACCCTCGGAGAACTTGAGGAATGGATAGGAATTGCAGAGGGGCGCATTAGTGAGGGAACAGCAGATGAGTATGCAACAGATCTACTAACAAGAGCCCAACGAGAATATCACGGCGCAAGGAATTGCACTCTCTCTGGAGACTACGAGCTCGCGGTACTCGAGATGAGACGGGCAGTAGACCACATAGGGAGGACATTATTGGCCCTTGCAGGTAAGTTTGAGGTTGATCAGACGAGTTTTGTTCAGGAACTCAAGGAGAATGAGCCTGTCTTTTACGAGAACATCCTAGTACGCTATGGCGCGTTTGAGTTCACAACCAAGGGAGTTCAGCGAAGTATTGGAGAAGCGCAGTTCATAGCCCAGCGTCTGTGAAAAGTCAGGTCTGGTTAGATTGATTAGGTGAGAAAGGGTTCACTCGAATCGCGTGGAAATGAAGTCTGACTCTAAGTCCGAGATTTTGAAACTCACCAGTGTGACATTGAGCCGTGAAAAGCAAGACAAGATTGACCTGGAATTCGAGAAGTACACCAAGGCAGTCAACTATGTCATTAGAGCCATCCTGAAAGACCACATTTCGTCAGGTAAGAAGACCTTCGATCTCCTCGAGGAGGACATCTCCAACCGGTTTGACCGAAGACCCCAGTTTGTGAGGGATGTTGTGAAGACGGCGTGGGGGGAAGTTCAAGAGCATCGAAGACTGGCTCAGACAGTCAGGAGCATGCGGGATAAAGCACCCGTCTTTAGAGCAGGGAGGATGATCTTCTCTCAGCCAATTGTGTCAGTTAATGAGAAGGGTCTGCAGCTACAGCTTGCTGACGGAGAGAAGGTGCCAATACCATTCGATAAAAGGAGTCGGAATCGGTTGATAGAAGAACTCGAGTCAATTGTTCGAGGAAAAGCAGCATTCGGAAGAGTTAGGCTGACTTGGAACAAGGAAGGGTACATGGACATCGACATTCGCACAGAGGGCTGAGGACTAGGTTGTATGGTCACTCTTCAAATTCCCAATATGTCAGTGCACCAGAATAGTCAGTTGTGTAGAATCCAGGATTTTTGGGATTCCAGCCTATGGAAGAAATGCCAGTGAGCAGGCGGTCTTGGATCTTCTCCTTCCGCGTTTTAGTGGACCACACTCGAACAGACCTATCCCAGCTCCCAGAAACGAGATGCCTGTCAGATGGATTAATTGCAAGAGATGTCACAATATCCGAATGACCCTTCATCTCAATGGCATTATTTGGGTCCTCAGGATCAATCGAAAGAATAGTGCCACTGTGTAATCCCAGGAACACTTGCGAACTATCATGTGTCACTGCTATTGACCTGATTCGTTCCTTCTGTTTGGTGAGTCTACCTAATGATTCAAAGCTACTGAGGTCGAAGAGGTTGCATTCTCCATCCCAAGACGCCGTTACCAGCACAGATTCATCACGTGTGAAGGCAAGGCCTGAAACATCACTTCTGTGAGCTTGAATGTTCCTGTAATTCTTCATGCTACTTGAATAGAACACCTTCACTTCTCCATCTCGTGACCCTGCCGCGCCCCTAGCTTTCTCAGTTCCAACTGTAAGAGCTTTGACTTCAGAATTGTGCCGAAGGACAGGAATTTCCTTTGCTGGGCCAGTTGAGGTCCATCTACGTGTAGTGCAGTCCCAGCTTGTTGATACTAGTCCTTTTCCTCCATCAATGAAAGACACAGCAGATACGGCAGCCTCATGTCCCTTCAACGTTCTCTTTTGATTTCCAGACACTGGGTCAAGAATGATGATATGAGAGTCCATCGTGCCGCATGCAATCTGCTTTCCTCGGGGGTCCACTGCCATGCATGTCAGTGGGGGGATTTGAGTCCCAGTAGGCCTGAAAAGAACGGTTTTCTTCAACCTTATTCACCGTGAGGAGTACTTTCAAAGGCTAATCTCATATCTGACTCTAAAAGGTGTGTAACATCATTCGCTCTTCAGCCGAGTATATGCAAATAGAGCTGCAACCCCTGTTACTCCAAGGAGTAGGACGTAAAAGGTGACTGGAAAGTCGGGTGGGAAAGTCGTTGTCACTCCAGAGTGGGTCACAAGAAAAGTTTCGACTACTTCTCCTACAATCTGTAGACTCTCAGCACTGCATCTCTCAGGAATGTCATCAACAGTATGCCATGATGAGGGAAAGGGATTGTGAATGATGTCCACAGCAGGAATTCCAACGTCTAAGAATGGTCGATGATCATCAAGAATTGAGTTTCCAAGGGAGTCTAGAAAAGTGTCCTGATAGCCCATTTCTGCTGCTAGTGACCATATCTCATCTTGAAGAGATCTTGTTGAACCACGTTCACGTGGTAGTCGTAGTTCACTGTCCCCAATCATGTCCAGAAGTATCATGGAGCTAATCAAAGGGATACGGTTTGAGTCTAGCTGGTTGACATAGTATGTTGAACCTACAATCCAATCCCAATCATCAATATAACCAGAGTCTTCAGCATCAAAGAAAATGAATTCAACATCATCTCTAACCTCAATAGGTAGCACACGTACCAATTCAAGAAGTGCTGCAGTCCCACTAGCACCGTCATTGGCACCTAAGACAGGCTTGTCATGATTTGCTTCGTCGGGATCTTCGTCTGCTAGAGGTCGTGTGTCATAGTGTGCGCCTACAAGCATTGTAGCATTTCGTAAAGATCCATGCCATCCAATAATGTTGGCACATGACACATTCTGGTAGGCAAAGTTCTGAACGACTACCTCCCATCCATGACTTTCTAAGACTTCAACAATATATTGCCTGCAATTTGTCAGATTGTCAGATCCTGGTGGTCTAGGTCCAAAATCACATTGAGCAACAAGATGGGCCATAGCATTTGTTCCACTGAATTCAGGTATATGATCAACTTGCAGCATGGTCATGCTTGACAGGGGAAGTATTAGAAGCATTAGAATAGCCCAGGTAACTCTCATTCTTCCACAGTCCAATATTCAGCCATCTTCTCGACCCTATGAACCTTTTCAGGAGGAATGATTCAGCCGCGCCCTCACACGCCGTTGGAGGAGTCTAGGAATCTCTCGTGGCAGGTCCTTCAAAACAGCAAGGGGAATAGCTGAGTATCCAATTTCGCCTCTAGCGATCTTTGCCATAATGTCAGAAGCTAGATGATACGATGCTGCCGTCTTGAGTACGGTCTCAGCAAAGAATGTGCCCTTAAGACCAGCCCATTCAGCCATTGCGAAGTTTGCCTCGAACTCCTTCTTGCAAAGACGCTGATATTGCTCAAGGTAGTGTCTATCGTAGCGGCCCGATTCTGCGGCTCTAGCTATCACATCTGCTGCATGAACTCCTGACCTCATAGCATAAGCAATACCCTCACCCATCATGGGATCTACAAAGCCTGCAGCATCTCCAACAAGAAGAGCGCGGTCTCGGACATTTATGCTTGAAATGCCATCAGCACCGAGGAAATGAACTCGACGTTTTTCAAGCTTGAGTGGGATTCCAATTCTTTTTTCCACCCTTCTTAGAAAGGAATCGAATGCAGGGCGAAGAGGATACATATGCACAGCTGCCCCAGCAATTCCAATGCATAGATGTTCCCTTTTTGGAAAGATCCATCCATATGCTACACGGCCTTCAACAGGTATTATCTCAAGAATGGATGGATTACCATTCAAAGCCTCTATGGCTCCATCTTCGCCTACGTAGAAGTCGCTCTCCATCCCAAGTCCTACACGTTGGAGATTCTTTCTGGGAGGTCTCAGACCCAGCGTTCTCGCAACTACAGAGTTTACGCCATCGGCTCCAACAAGATATTGAGCATCGAGTTCTTTGCCATTTGCAGTGAGAACAGAAACACCATCTGGACTAGTTGATGCATGCTTTACCCTTGTCATCTCCCTTAGGTCAGCACCAGCATCTGCAGCCCTATGTGCGAGGAACTCATCAAATCGATCTCTAAATGTCGTTATTCCAATCAGCTTCTCCGAAGAGAATTCGATTCCTTCTCCACTTGGGAGGATAAACCTGAGGCCATGAATACGTCGTTCTGCAAGACCAGCTGGAAATCTGTCTCGTAGAATATGGAGTCCCCTGTACATGACGGCTCCACCACAAGGCTTCTCTCTGGGGTGCTTCGACTTCTCAAGGAGAAGTGTCTTGAGACCAGCTTTAGCACAATCGTGTGCAGTGATAGAGCCTGCCGGACCGGCGCCCACAACTATTACATCGTAAGACAATTTTCCGGGGTTCCTCCCACTAAAAGCTCCTTCGGAATTCGCTACTGACCTGAGCTACGTAGAATACTCATTTAGATTTACTGTTCAGTGACAACTTCAAAGACTGCATTGTCACTCCAATCGGTATCGATTCCTAGTTTTGCACGAATTAGGGCCTCGTAGTCCGGATTTATCTCATAGCCGATAGAGTTGCGTCCAAGTTTCCTTGCCACTGCCATAGTGGTCCCAGTGCCTGCAAAGGGATCAAGCACTGTGTCCCCAACAAAGGAGTAGAGTCGAATACATCTGCGTGGAAGCTCCTCTGGAAAGGGAGCTGGATGCTTCTCATGTTTTGCTGATGCAGGCTGGAATTCCCAAATCGAGTTTTGAGCCCAATTGGTAAACTCTTCATGACTGATTACTGATAATTCTTTGACTTCGCTGCTGACTGGGGAACGCTTGCCTTCCTTTGAGAAGACTACAATCCACTCATAGGGGTACGACGCCAAGATGTTTGGAGGATGGGGATAAGATCCCCACGAACTGAATCGCGCCGCCTTGCGCTTGTCCCAGATAAATAGAGAATGAAAATACACGTTGCCTAACGAGTCCATGAAGGCTTCTAGGTCAGTAATGACTGTCTTTGTAATCCGGCGTTTGAATTTCGATTTCTTCCCGGTTAGAAAGAGTGGCATGATGTTTATTATCAGCTTGCCATCAGGGACTAATTTCTTCACACACTCCTTAAACACCAAACAAATCTCTGAGAGGTATTCTTCATAGGATGCAGATCCTAGGCCAATTTCCACATTATCGCCATAGTCCTTTAGACGCCAGTATGGAGGGGAGGTCACAATGAGATGAACGGATTCGTCCATCACATGGTCCATGCTTCGGCTGTCTCCAATGACGACTAGGTGCTTTGTCATGGCGTCATCTGCTCCGACTTAGGTCCCAAACAATGACCTGCTCCTTTCGTTGCGTATTGTTGATCTTGTCCCATATCTTGCTAGGAGTATTCGTGTACGCTCTCTCAACGGTATATGACTCACTCCAAGGTGCAATCTCTGCAAAGAACTCAGACCCACGAATCAGTTCCCTGCGGACCATTCTGTCCCCAACAACAAATATGATGATGGCGTCTTTCTTAACGACTCTGTCAATCGCCTTCAGAGCCCTTGCCATATCATCTCTATAAGTCGAGTATCTCTGAATGAGTCCATCACGAATGAGTCCACGGTCCACCCCCAGAACCCCTAGGACTATCTTCGTGTAGTACCCAGTGTAGTCAAGCGCGTCAAAATAAGGCGGACTGGAGTAAACAACATCAATAGAGTTCTCAGGGACTATGTCGTGGATTCGCCTGGCATCATACTGATGGATTGTCGCGTGAGGACTGCCTCTGACATAGATAATGTGTTTGTGGGCTTTGCGCATCAATATCTTGTAGAAGTCTACTTGACGAAGAGGTGGATTGAGTTTTCCAATTGATGTTGAGGTCCAAATCCAGCCATTGCATGCACGAGCTGCGACGCAGATAGAACCGTAAAAGACCGACTTCTCATATGCAGAAAAGTCTTCAGACACGTTTAGCATTCTCATTATCTGATCTGCAGTGTCTGGATGAAAGTAACAAGCAGGCTCGGCCGGCATAGAGGGGTATGATTTTGATTTTTGTGCGGCTTCTACCGCCGATTCTAAATGATTTATCGTCGCATCCATATTGACCCGTTCGGTTTTACCACGCGCTACTGTACATGCAAGGGGATTGTTATCAACTCCAATGGCGCTCATCCCTTTTGCCTGCGCTTCATAGATAATTGTGCCTGTCCCACAGAAGGGGTCTAAAAGGGTGTTAGTGGAACGGAGCTGACTTATGACATGAGCCGCATCAATAGCAGACATCTTTCCGCGATAGGGGTATATTCCGTGGATTGATTTGGGATTGCTTACCTTCTCAAAACTCCTTAGGGTGATGGTCGGACTAATCCTAGTGGGGCTGTATCCTGAAACCCTAGTTTCCTGCATGGTAGGAGGAGTATGACTCAGTGTACTAAAACATGTGTAATAGTATGAGTCAATGATTGTGCTAGTCAAGTCAACCATAGAATCGATCTATAGCCTTGATTGTAGCCTCTATCTCTTTCTCTACTGCTTCGACCAACAGAGGGTCCTGTTCGCCTGACTCTTCAGACTCGTCAGTCTGCTCGACCTTCTGGGCTCCATGTAGATTACCATCACAGGCTAAAATGGAGGCTGCTTCGAGCCCACGGGTTGTAGCAAATACAAAGAGAAAGGAACTCTCCATCTCCACACACTTTACTTTGGCTCGAGTCCACATGTCTAGCGGATTCTTTTCAGGACTGACATAGTACACATCACTAGTCCAACAGATGCCTTGATGAATCCTATCGGCAGGTAGCAGTTTTGATATCTCTTCATGCAGAGCAACTGCCCATTTTGGAGTTGCCACTGCAGGGTATTCCATGGGCGCGTAGTTGAGTCCAGTTCGTTCATCACGAATCGCACCCGTAGGAACGACTACATCACCAGTCTTCACAGAGGGTTCAATTCCGCCACATGAGCCAATTCGGATAATGACTTCAGGGCCAAGCCTCGACAGTTCTTCAACACAGATATGAGTTGAAGGAGTGCCTATACCGGTGCCAGCCATTGTAACTGCGACTCCCTTTGGAGTGTATGCACGATATGTGACAAATCCGCGATACCGCGCAACCTCTTCAGGATCCTTCATCTTGGATGCCATGACGGGAATTCTGTCTGGATTTCCTGCGATCAGTACTACCTTTTCGACATCGCCTTCGCCTACTCTCAGATGTGGTTGTATTCTACGCTTCAACTAACTCACCTGACACTAGTATTCTTGTGCTTAACCTGCTTTTCACTGTTAGGCTAAGCGTATGTCAAGAGGGCAGGATTGGAATGTTTACGCATTAAGGATTCGACCAAAAATGCAGTCAGCGCATACCCATTTGTTGCCCACATTAAACACCCGACCAAATCTGGGAAGCATCGTTCCGCAGTCATTGCATGGAGTAATCTTGGATTTGAAGTTCTCTGTAAGAAACACCAAGAAAAGAGACAGCATGTTCATTCTTGGTTTTGTGACCTGCAAATGTATTCACTTCCTCAGACCTATCCTAAGATGCCGCCTTATTAGGCCCTATAGAAGTCAATCCCTGCAGCGTTTACAACAGATACGCTTTTCTTGTTGAGAGCATCAGGCGTAGGGTGAACTGACAATGACAGAGAGCGTCAAATTCCAATACTACTGCTATCGATGCGGTGCGTTGAACTCTCTAGACCTCCCAAGTCCAACGGCGCCTGATTACCATCACACAGATCTCAAGTGTAGTTCATGCGGAGATGGCACGAGGCTGATGATAAGTAACTGTCCCAATGAAAGCTGTACTCATTATGTGTATTGGATAAATGATCTTTCGATTCCCGATCTTGTAAAGAGCTTTGCGAAGTACATGACAACCAACATGCAAGCCTTGATAGACAAAGCTGCAATCCAAGGTGCAAGGCTAAGCATTGATACGCCAGATAAGTTCCAGATTCCAGCAGCCTGTCCTTGTGGTTCTCAGTTCAACGTCGAGATTGAAATTCCAGACTTGGATTAGAAAGTGAGCTCCACCTCAACAGTAGTAGTATCCAATGAAACTCTCCTGTTTTGGAAACAGCGTGGCGATCAGCGACTTGACTGGACCGGCAACTAGGAAATCGATATTCTGATGCCCGAGTTCTTCTAAGTCATACTGACCAAGGAGTAGTCGAACGAAGTCATTGGGCGGCGTTCTGAAGCTCGTATTCTTTCCATCTTCATGGATTCCGAGATCTCTGATCTGTCTTATCTTGCCTCCTTGGAAATCCAATACGTAGCAGTGTCTGTATGTGTTGATTGTTACTTCTTGAGTAAGACCCTCGAACATGGATTTTCGTAGACGTTTTTCTAGCACAGGTCGGACTCGTTTCAAGAATCGGACCATATCTGGGATACGAAGTTGGTGCTTCCATCCTTTACTTAGAACACCTTGCAAGTCCAGTCCAACCTTCGAGAGATTACTGACCAGAGCTCCTGAGAGAGCAAGCCGTGGAAGGTTCTTCTCTGCACATTGCTGTCGCAGGTACTCTAAGGTCCGTCTTACACCATCATATGTCCTGATGCTACTCTCTATCACATCAAGAAATCCAGCTGCAGGGTCAGTTTTGTTCTCTCTAACAACCAATCGAAAGTATCCCTCGATATCCAGGCCTCTCTTGACAATATAGGTGGTGAACTCCTTATCATACTCTCTTCTTGCTCGCTCCTGAATCTCCCACAACTCTGTATTTCTTGCTGTAGATATTAGCGTGCAGCGCCTCAATTCCTCATACAGATTCATTATGGTATCAAGATCTTTCTTGGCTGCACGACGCACCGAGAGTTTCATCCAACCAGGTTTTTCCTTAGGGGAAACGGTTGGTATCTGACTAGGCATCAGAAATACAGATCGCCATGCTGGAATGAGAAAGTCATATCCAAACTGGCGATAATAGTAAGGGATACCCTGAATGGTAGAGATCTCATATTTCCCGCGATGAAACTCCCTCTCAAAGAATTCCCTGTAGAGCGCTCTGATGAGCCCCATATTGCGGTACTCTGGCAGGGTCCCAACGAAACCTAGCTCTAGATTTCGCAGAGGAATACCTTCATAGGCCCAAGTGCTGGGAATCCCATTTAACGTGGAAACAATAACTCCCTTATCTGAATCACGAATGAACCAGTTCATCTCCCTGCCAAATCCTGGCAGGTTCTCAATGATCCGCCTCAGTTCTTCGCCATCCTGAGGCTCGTGTATCGTCGAGTTGAATGTGATAAGCTCTTCAAGTTCCTCATCCGTTTCGACGGTGCCAAACTCAAGACCATCAGGCAAAGGGGCGATTGTTTTCATCATAGTGTTGTCACTTCGTTGGTGTTTCTGGTATTGGGTCAGGAACATTTCTGCAAACCCACATACTGCAATATCATTTTGGGTTGGCCGTGTAAAAGTCACAGGAACAAGATAGGGGACAGATGTTGCAACGAGGATTCCGTCTCAGGCATGTAGTGCTCACCAGATCGATTATTCCCCAATACAACCTCTTGTCTTGCGATTCGGCAAAGGTCCTCATGAATTCCCAAATCGCATTATCTGTAGGTCCTGAAATTCCAAGCGAAAAGAGTCGATTCATGAGGTGGACCACATTACCATCTGCCAGGGGCTCAGAAGCACCAAAAGCGAAGTTCATCACAGCTGCAGCAGCATAACGACCAACACCAGGAAGCGCCTCAAGGGATGCTAAGTCATTAGGGACTACTCCATTATGTTCTGTGAGCAATATCCTTGCCATCTGCTTCATATGATGTGCTCTCATTGTTTGAAGTCCAACAGTAGATAGAGCCCTTTCAATTGTGGACTTCCGAGCCTTTGCCAATCGCTCCAGAGAGTCGAACCGACCTATGAACTTCTCATATATTCGAGACACTGCCGCTGCAGTAGTTCTTCTCAGAAGCATCTCTGCAATCAGAATCTGAAATGGATTGCTGGTAATTCGCCATGCGAAATCACGACCACTTTTCTCGTACCACTTGATGATTACTCTCCGAACAAATCTTAATCGATTACCATTGAGAAGCGGCGCTTCTCCCATGTCCTCGCCTCATTCATCCAAGCATGGACTTGATTCTCTCGACAATCTCATCGAGTGTTGCTACTACGGTTATGCCTTCCATCTCACGCAATCGAGACACGTTTTCGAGGTCAACCTTTCTAGCCCTTATCTTGAATTTCTTTCCATTGGGTGCTACAGTTTCTATCTCTCCTGGAACCTGATCTACTGGTAGGAGAACAATAGGGGTCTTCCCTTTAGCGCACTGAGCCACTGCATTTGTGAGAAGTGTATCCTCAATCCCATAGGCAATCTTGGCTGCTGAGTTCGCAGTTAGGGGTGCCACAATAAGTAGGTCCCATTTGCCCATCTGAAGAGG
>JAEOTX010000013.1 GCA_016839605.1 Candidatus Thorarchaeota archaeon
AGCTGCATCTTCGCATTTCTTGCACTGTTTGCTCTACTTGCCATTCCAATTTGGGGGTCTCTATTTACACTGCTCTTCCTAGTTGCAGCAATGGTATTGCTAAGGACCTGCTTCACTCATGAGGTATCTTCAGCTGATGAATGAGCCATATACACACAAATTGAGGCTGGGAAGAAAGGTTATGTCAGCAAACGTCCAAATCTCCTTAGATGAGATGCAAAAACTCTGTCCTGAGGTCGAATAAACTTGGCCAAAATGCATTCCTTCTTCTAATCCTAGCAGTATCAATTCCTGCGATAATACCTGTAGATGCGTTTCTCGATCCCGATGAGCAAGTCACCTTTGACATGGTATATGCCATAGAAGAAACCAGGTATTTTGGATATTCTGGCGAAAGCCATTATTCGAGTGAAGTGATATTCGACGTAACCATCAGTCGAGATACACTGAACACCACCTTCGCAGATATCACTATACATGGTTACCCTCTTTGGATAGATGTTAGCTCAATTGAAGAAAATGAGTCATTGGAGATTGATAGAAGGACCTATCTTATGAGCAATACAGGCGACTTTTGGGAGGGATGGACCACGGGTCTCTATAGAGCAGTGGAGTCAGACATGTATGTCTATTATGATCAGGAACTGGGCTTTCTGGAGAGTGTGATGAAGGAGCATATTCTGGAAGGCGATGAAACATGGACATTGTACATACAGCTTGCAGAATATAGTCTAGAAATTCTTGACGAATTCAGGGACTATCCATCTCCGTCATATAATACCACAGATGTATTTCTCATTGGTATTGTAGGAATTGAAGTCGCCGTCATTATTGTCCTAGTCATGTGGAGTAGAACTAAATCCCGAGAATAAGTTAGGGTGCCGGTTCAGTTTCAAAAGGAAAGTAGGTATTCGCGTGGTTATTCCCCGAAAGTCGGGTAATCCGACCTTCTGGAGGGGAGATTGTTTTTGAAAATACTGAACCGGTCCCCTGAGGGGTCCCAGAATGGGTTTTTCTAATAAAGCTACAGTTTGGGGAAAATCCGGCAAAAGAGGCGCGCGCATCTCAATTATGTCAAAAAGAGAGTCCACTAAGCAGCCGAGGAAGTGTCCCACGAGGGGACTAGTATCCCCATTCTTGTCCCAGTCTCTGTCTATACCAACGCTGGCCTCGCTTCGTGAGGGAGTATTTGCCTCCGATCTCTTGCAGCAGGCCCATTCTGACCATGTTCTCAATCACACCAAAGAGCTTGTCATCTGATGCTCCTGTGGCTTTCTGGAGCATCCCGAAGTCCATGTTTCCTTCTCTCTTCAGGTGTTGAGCAATATCGAACTTGCCAACAGCCCGAGTCTCTCTTCGAGTCACTACATTGCCGCAGTTAGTACAGAGCAGGTCACCCTTGAGGTCGTCTCTAGCTACCTCTTTGCTACCACAAATGGGACAAGTCGCCTTTGAGAATCTAAGGCCTCTCTTATGTGACATTGCTTTGACCACGCGACTCTGGTTCAGCTCTCTTGATAAAACTAGCGACGTGAACGTTGAATGCGTTATATGCTCATGGCCACCAGGTGACCAGAACTATGGTCACGAGTTCTCAGTAATAGCATATCCAGTGACCACTCTATAGTATCTTGTGAACTAATATGGCACATGCAAGTAACGCACGCAAGTCACAGGTTAGGAACATTCGAAAGAATACAAGGGCTCCATCTACAAGAGCTATAGCGTACGCCTACGCCTATACCGCTTTAATACGATAGAGAGAGCATTGTTTCAATGCTAGCACTTATCTATGGAGCGACTTCGCAAAATGACTGACCAGGATGGACTACTATTGGAGAACGAGCCAGTGCAGACACAGGAGACGGAGTCAGCTTATCGCCGAGTCCTTGGACGAAATGACTTCACTCGTCTTTGGGGTGGACAGCTCGTATCTAATGCAGGCACATCAATTAGCTATCTAGCACTTCTCTTCTTCGCCTTCGATATTTCAGGAACTGCCACTGCGATGGCTGTGCTCGCGATGGTAGAGGTGTTTCCACTCATTGCGTTTTCTGGACTTATTGGAGTGTACGTGGACAGATGGGACCGAAAGAAGATCATGATAGGTGCTGACTTCTTCAGAGCTGCCCTCATCCTACTCTTCCCGTTTGTCACATTCTTCCCAGGTTATCTACCTCCGATAGTCTGGCTGTACATACTGGCCTTCATCTATTCTACAGTAAATGCATTCTTCTATCCAGCACGTAGCGCGGCAATACCATCTCTTGTTGAGACCAAAGATCTTGTCACTGCAAACTCTCTTTCCACAATGACCTTCCAGATTATCTCCCTTGTCGTGACGCCTCTCGGTGGAGTTCTGGTTGCCCTTCTGAGACCTGATTACTTTCTTGCCTTCTTTATCGATGCTATGACCTTCATTCTTTCAGTAGTGTTTCTCTGGGGAATCAGAACCTCTCTCGTGCCCGAGAAAGTAGAAGATCGCGAGGCTTCTTTCGTTGATGAGATTATTGAAGGAGGTCGGATTATTCGCACTAGCGGATTGATGAGCTTCATCATTGGCATGTTCACGGTTCTGAGTCTAGGCTCAGGGATGGTCAATGCTCTCGTGATTCCATTCTTTGAAGGCGAGTTGGGATTCGGCTCGATACAGTTTTCATTACTAATTAGTGGGGGTGCAATTTCTGGCCTTCTGTCAGCTATTTATCTTGGCAACAGGAGTCAATTGTCAAAGCCGCTCTTTCTCATAACGGCAGCAATGATTTGGGCTGGTGTTGTCATCCTTGGAATGTCACTCATATCGGACTTTATCAGCGCCCTCTTGCTTTTCTCGTCAATCGGGCTAGTCAACGTGCTTCTTGGAGTGCCTGCCAACGCCTTGATTCAGGAGCTCATTGATCGAGACAAGCTTGGTCGGGTCTACTCATTCGAGAACATCATGATCAACATAGCTCTTGTCATGGGCATGGGTGTCGGAGGAGTGTGGGCTGATGCAGTTGGGTCTAGCCGACCGCCATTCTTCCTTGGAGGGCTTGTCATTGCATTGGTTGGTATTGTTGGAGCTCTACTTGTAGTAAGACTGCGTCTACATTCTCAGATTGATGAAATCAGATTTAAACGAGAAGCACAGATGATTGCGGCGACTCAGCTACAAAAGGAGGCTGTATTGGAGGACCTTCAAGAAATCGCAGATACAACTGATGCTGATGCATCGGACTCATGAGTCATTTGCAACGAGCCGCTTGAAGAAGGCCTCGTAATCTATCTCGAAACCCACTCTTGTTCCCGGCCGCACGCGAGTACCTGTGTCGTCAAACTCTACATAACGTTGTGTGGCCAGTTCCTTGAGATCTCCACGCACACCTCTTCTTGTCTTTCGTCTGAATTCTCGCACTCGATCTATTGACACCCATCCGCCTTCCTGATAGGAGAGTGTGATAACTACAAGAAGTGTGGCTGCGAGTCGATCTGGCAGAACTGATTCCTCTAGCAGCTGCTCACTTCGAACCGTTGTGTCTAGATAGAAGACATGGTCGATTGGATTATGCCTGATCATTAGTCCGACCTCTGATAGTCTTCTGTCAAGGGCGCCTAGTCGCCGGAATAGGATGTGTCTTCCCGTGTCTTCGGGTAGACCAAGTGCGCCGAGCATGTCCTCAACCCCTGCCCCAATCGGATTTCCTGATCGAGTGAGAAGCCTCATGAGGATTATGTACTCGTTCACGCTCCAGCCTCCCTTACAACTGTTCTATCCTCAAGATTATACTGGAGGGTGCCCTTTGATATCAGAATCACAAGATAGAGAAAACGTTTCAGAAATTCTTCGAAATCGTTGTTAAGTATGAGATCATCAACAGGAATCTTCTCACCTGCAGGAACACCCGCTCCAAACTCTTGAGCATCCTCCATTAGAATCGCGTCCTCTGACGGGAATGTGTAGCCGTTCGGTAATGGCGCAATGGCTGGGATTTTATCTTCGGGCGGTTCCATTCCAAGTTTGTCAATGAATTCCTTGATTCTTACTGATGAGCGGTCAAGCGTGGAATGATCTAGGTGCACTATCCCGATAGGGTGGTGATATGCTATCATTCCTGCCAAATCTCGTGCAGATAGCGTCTTTAGCTTCGCCACATAGAGTTCTGGAGATGCAAGGACGCGAGCGAGTTCTTGAACCTTGTTCACCTTGGCTCCCAATACTTCATTCAGCATCTCGTCAATGTCCAGTCTACTACTGACTTCAGCTGTGAGCCTCTGGAGCTTCTTGTACTCAGGAGTCAACTGTATCTCAAGTGGGTCGACTTTGCCAGAACGGACAGACTCAGCAATCCTGAGGATGGCTTCTGTAAAAGATTCGATTCCGCTCATCAGAATACACCTCACTGCCCAGAAAACTTAGGACTCTCCACTATTACTGAAGGGTCTGTTCCGCCAGGAGAGACCACGCCAATTCTCTTGTCAGCGTGTTTCAATAGATGTGTGCTTTTGGCAGGTGTGAAGAGGATAAATTGACTCCTGCGAGAAGCATCATAGAGGAGTCTGCTTACCGACTCTGTATTAGTCGCATCCAGAAAGATGTCTACTTCATCCAAGGCATATGTAGGAGCAGGATTGAATCTTTGGAGAGCTAGTATCAATGCTATTGCAATCAGTGATCGTTCTCCTCCAGAGCCTTGACTTATCTCCCCAAACTCGTCACCTTTTATTCGAGACTTGAACTCCACACCATAGATTCCATCCCTGAGAGTAAGTGTGAACTTAGCTCGACCTGCAAACTCTGCGGTTGCCAGAATCTTGTTCACATTCTTCTCCACTTTTGACAGAGTTGCGTTCATTCCATTATGATACTGATCACGAATGTGCTTCACAGTGGCTTCAGCCTCAAAGAGTTCAACTTTCAGAGTTTCCACCTGAACTATCAACTCTGAAAGCCGATCTTTGAGTCTAGACTCGGTATGCGCTACGCTCTCGGAAACATCCTCATAGTCATCAAGGAGGTGTCGAACGCGAATCAGCTCTTGCCGCGCAGTTTCAAGTGGTCTTATTTTGTCTGGTCTGATTGCCTTGTCAAGTTGCTGCAGAAGCCGCTTCTCTTCTTCTTCCATGTTTCGCATCTGTTTTTGAGCCTGTAGGACCAATAGCCGATTGTCCTTAATCATGAGATTCAGTTCTACAAGTCGTTCGCCAACTGTCCGAAGTATCTCATTGATTCCACCAAGTTCTTCTTTCAGCCTGACTTCTTTGTCGTTGGTTTCCAACAGACCTAGCTCGAGGGTCTCGATCAATTCAGTAATGGAGGCTGCTTCACCCTTAGAATTCTTCATCTCTTCTCTAAGTTCTTTGACTTGTCCTGAAAGCATTCCAATGTTCTCATTGTGCGACTTCAATTCTGCTCTTCGTCGGTCTTCATCTCGCTCTGTTGCGTGGAGACCGCTCTCGACCTTTGAGAGATCACCTTGGAGTCTTCTTTGCTTCAGTCGAACTGCTGATCTTTGTCCAGCCAACCTACTTCTCTCAGGAGGTTGCGAGCTGTCTAACTTTCTCAATTCTCTCTGAGCTTTTCCAATCTCTATCTGTAGGTTCTTTAATTCATCATCAAGGCCAACAATCTTCTCTTGGACATCTGGTATGCTATCCGAGAGTTTCTTCCTTCGCTCCCAAGTGCTGCTCCAACGTGTCATGTGCCCCTGCAGATCGAGGACTTCTTCCCTTTCATCGGTTGCTTTCTCGAGTTTGTCCATGACCTCTGTGACTTCCTTTCGAGAAATCGTTAGCTCCCTTTCGAGTTTCAGTAGACGTGTCTGGAGCGGTGCTGTGGACACTAATCCAGAGGGTTCCTTCCTTGGATGACTTATGACGCTCTTTTGAGTCACGTCTACAACAGACCCATCTCTTGAGACTGCCATGAGTCCAGCTCGGCTTGCTACACGTGAGGCAACTCTACCAGTGCTAGTGATGACGATATCTCCGAAGGCCTTCTTCAGGAGTTCTTTTTCATCATCATCTAGTGCTAGGATATCCCATAGCCATCCTTCAATACCCTTTCCTGAGGGAAGGCTCGGATTTGACGTATCAGCCTCTTCTTTGAGCATGATAATTGGAGATGGTGCACCCGACTTGTCTCTAAGCTTCTGTATCAGTGCGTAATCTGTCTGTTCACGCACAATGAATGCAAAGGGAAGATTACCTGAGAAGACCGCCTCCAGGGCATTTGAGAACTCGTCACTCTTCATTAACAACTCCACAAGCGGCCCGGTGACTGAGGTCAGTTTATGTTCAGTAATCGCTTCTTTCAGGTCTCTTACTTCACTAGGGATGCGTTCTGAGGATTCGGAGAGCTTCACCTTGATTTCATCGATTTCTTTCTGAAGCTGCGATACTAGACTTGAGTTCTGAAACCTTTGTTCATTGAGTGTTGTTATCTCTCTCTCAAGCTGACCCTTTCGTCTAGCAAGTTCCTTTTCATCAGTATCCTCCAGAGCTTCCCATACATGAGCCCATTTGCTATCAATGCTCTGTAGCTCTGCCTCTTCGTTCTGCAGCCGCTCCTGATAGCTTCTCAACAGTAAGTCTTTCTTCTCAATATCACTCTGAAGTGATTTGTAGGCAATATATGCATCAGTGCGAACCGCATTCCATTCCTCAAAAGACGAGAGCTCTTGCTCGATTCTGTCTAGGTCAATCTCGATAGATTCTATCTCTGTACTAATCTCTCTCTTCTCCTCGAGATACTGCTCTTTATTGGCCGCTGCCCTCTCCAGCTCAGCTTTCGCTGCAATCTTCTCACGTTCTACTTTCTTTACCTCGCGTTCTAGTTGACTGATCTCATTCACTGTGCCCTTGCTCTCATCCTCTAGCTTCTGCATCCGCCGTCTTTCTTCATCTATTCGTGCTTCTATCCCTCCGATCTCTCGCTGGAGTGAGTCGAGGCGAGATTCAAGTTTTGATGCTGCTTTTTGATTCTCCTCCATTTGACTTTCCAGTGACTTTTGCTCATCAAGAACATCCACTAGACCTGATTCTCTATTCTCAATCTCATCTCTGACCTCTACCATTCTGGTACTGATGTCGTCAAGAGTTGCCCACTTTACCTCAATCTCAAGCTCTTTCTCCTCATTCTTGAGTGCCCGTTTCTTCTCTAGCCTTGTAAGGTCATGTTTTAGCAGCTCAAGCTCTCTCTCAACTACGCGTGACTCATCGAGTGCCGCCTGCAGCTTTTGCTGGCTTTGCGCAACTTCAGTTTCTTGAACTGCAATACGGTCCCGAACTTCGCTAAGCCCGGTGCCTTCCTCAACTAGGCGACGAACCTCTATAGGATTCATCTCACGCAGTGCATTGATGCGTTCTTGAGGCATGAATACCAGTGTGTTGTCAATATCAAGACCAAGTGAACTGACAAGCTGCCTTAGTTCTGCTGCTTTCACACGTTTTCCATCTATGTAGGCCTTAGGTATTCCGTCACGATCAATCCGGCGCAGAAACTTGTGTCTGATTCCTCCATTGTTCACACTAATCTCAACTTCAGCAGATGTGGCTCCATGCCTGACAAAGTCACTCCATTTCGAGTAGCGCTCTTCTCTTTGATTTGATCCCAGTGCGAACTTGATTGCGTGAAACACTGAGGTCTTTCCAGAGCCATTTGGGCCAATGATGACAGTGAGTCCAGGATCAAAGCTCACAACTCCCTCATAAAACGAGAGAAAATTCTTGAGCCTGACTGAGCCAATGTGGACCTTGGCCTTGCTCACGTGTCTATTCCTCCTACCTTCCCATTATTCTCCGAAGTCTGTCATTGTTCTTCTTTGCCCTCAACAGTCTCGTGAGTCGATCCTCTGGTGTTCCTTTCATCAAGAATGGATACTCGCTTAGATATTCAAGGTCCTTTGAAGACAAAGGTAGACTCGAATTGAGTGCCTCTATCACTCTTTGAGTTTCAGCGTAGTTCTCTCCAACAGCTAAGAGATAGAGTTGGTCCAGAAACTCGTCAGGATATTCAGTTTCTACGGAACTAATGCTGGGGACTTTCAATCCTTGAATTCGGGTTACCATGTGCTCAAATGCCCGCTTTCTTCCCACAGGGAGAACTCCGCTATCAGCAATCATCTGCTCCAGCTTTTCTCGAGGGATTTGACCTTCCTCTTGCTTCTGGCATAAGACTAGAGAAACGGCAAGGTGCTGTGTTTCGCTAAAACTCCATCCTTCACTGAGTTCTGCAGCGTCTGTTGGACTGAGGTCCTCTCTGTCCTTGAAGGCGGCCTCAAAGAGGCGAACTCGGTCATCTAAGGTAGCAGATTCTGAGACGAATGTATGATTGAAGACAGACAAGAGTTCAGCATCCATTAGTTGCGGCGTTGATGTAGAAGCTACAAGAAGCACCTCATCATTGACCCAACTGGTTCCTTCTGCTTCAATTCCTAGCAAAGCTGATTCTCGGCTCTGTGCGGGAGCAATATACTCAATTTTCTCAAGGTATAGAATTGAAGGGGCATTCCTCTTTGCAAATTCGAACCAGAAACTAATGGATTCTCGTGTGCTATCAGGCCGTCCAAGAACTCTCTCCATTCTGGGACGCACAATATTGATTGGAATTTCCAGAGAGAGATATTGCACAAAAGCCTCAAAATCAGTGCCCACTCCACCAATCAATAGCACCCTTCCGCCAAAACTTAGGCCTTTCAACCGTAAATCGTCGCCGATCTTAGCTAATCGGATTATTGACTCATGGAAAGACTTGGCATTCTCTCTGACTGAATATTGGCCCAGACGGTCAGCATCTAGATCCTCGGGCCTTGACAGAATGACAGTGTCTGCGTAGATATCATCTTCTCCCACAGTATTACCTCTCCGGCAGGCTTGCCAGACCTGACAATTTCTGCAAATAATGTCTTCGAAGTCAACATGATTCCGCGCCGTCCCATCGCGCTTATACGCAAGGATTAAGGCATGTCTTGCGACATCCATCTTGATTCGTCATGAGCACCACGACAAGTAGCCTCCGTGATAAAGTCTGGAATGCGATTACAACTGTTGAGAGTCGAGGTCTCTTCGTTCATTCCACAGATCTCCCCATTCGGTTCAAGGAGAGAACACGGACTAGTGACAAGGTAGTAACACGACGTATACCTCAGATTGTTGGTGCCTGCGTTCTTAACACACTCGTGCCTCGTTCTGCAATGCTACTAGTGGGCGGACATGGAGGCGGCAAGACAACGCTAGTCAAACTTCTTGGGAGGATGATGACCGGGAAGAGTCTAGATGAGATCGATGATGGTATGCTCAGAGGCCACCCACAGCTTACTGAGGAAAAGATGGTGGCTACTCTTCGTCCTGGACCGCTCATGAAAGACGGTGTAGAGGTAGTAGTTTGGAGGAAGTTCGTGACAGGCTTTTGGAAGATGATTGATGAGGTCAATAGGCTAACACCGCATGCCCAGAATATTCTCCTATCGATGCTCGCTGAAGGTGAGCTAAAATACTACGATGAGGTCAAGAAGTGTGAGGAGTATTGTCTATTCGCCACTCTCAACCCATCTGATGCTGGAACCTTTGATTTGGCTCCTCCTTTTCTGGATAGGTTCGGCATCGCTGTCCCCATAACTATGCCAACTATCAATGATCTTGAACTTATTCTCACAACACGAGACGAACGACTCTTTGGATATGATGAGTTGTGGCAGGTCCCAGCTATTCTCAGTGAAGAAGACCTTCTCACAATCTGGAATCTAGCTGATAAGGTGCCTGTTTCAGCCAGAGCATCAGAATACATGCGCTCGTTGGTAAGGGAGTTTGGCGCTTGCATTCGCACAGATAAGAGTCAGACTCATGAGCTAACTGTCGAAACTGGTCTGTGTGATGGCTGTCATTTCAATACAGCAAAGAGTGTCTGCAACAAGGTCATTATCCCTCTTAGTGTGCGAGCTGTGAAAGATCTAAATCGGTATACAAAGGCTGCGGCTTGGCTAGTTGGTGCTGGTGAGGTGGGTGTCGAGATAGTGAAATCACTAGCGCCACTTGTATTCTGGCATAGAACGCGTTTTACAGGTGACGAAATGGAACGGTCTCCTTTCTACGGTGATCGGTTCGCTTTCGCAAGTCAACTGGTAGAGCTTGCATCAACTAGGTTTGCTCAGCGAGAGGCAGCAATAGAGCTCATGGAGAAACTGAGGACTGGAACTGCTGATAAGGAGGCTCTCGATGAGCTTAAGGAAATGGGCAAGAGCGACCTCCTAGTCAAGATTGACTATGTGAACTTCGCAAAAGAGCTCAAGAAGAAGCGGTATGTGAAAATGATTCAGAGCATAGAGAAGGGTGTCAAAGACAAGGATGTGAGCAAGCTAACCGAAGTACACCTTGAGTTAATGAAAGACACTGACTTTCCCAACAGGAGTGTTCTGCTGAATAAGGTATCAGAATCTCTCCATAGACTTACGCTTTCCCAGTTCACCCTCACATTTGAACAATGGCAGGATCTTTGGACTGTAATCAGTCTGCGATATCCCCCAATGACGCCCATTTTGAAAGAAACCCTTACACCCCCTAAGCGAAAGGTTGTTCGCACAGATGGACTCACTTTAGTCATCTATGTCACTGGGGATACCCCAGAATCATCAGTCTTTCTCGAGATTTCGGGTGGTACTGACGCTTTAGAAATGAAAAAGGAGATTGAGTCAAACCTTAGCGAATAGGAGATTGCAGATAGTTGACGGAAGCTCGTAGCTTGAGCAGAGGCGAATCATTGGGTCAGGTGGCCCGCCGCGCATGGGAAAGCGCTCTTTCAGACTTCTACTATCCACCGTTGCCTGACGTTCACGTGGAACACATTGAGAATGCTAGCAGCTACTTCTATATTGAAACGGATGACTGGACTGTTCATCTCAACACTGCTGGTGTCCCACCACATCTTGATATGAACGAAGCAGAGCCCTATCTAAGGTCAGTCTGTCATCATGAGATTCAACACTACTTGGTCTGCCCCTATGATGCAGTGATGAATGGAATGATGTTTGCTGCAGCAAGACGTCATGTAAGCGACTCAACTGCATTGTTTGTGTGTAACCTGTTTGCTGACCTTGTAGTTGATTCTGCACTTCTTAAGAGATACACCCGAATCACTCATTCTCGAATCACATCGAACATCTTTGGCTCTTCAATGATGGGCGAATCTCATAGTCCCCTGTGGCTATTGATTGTGTCCTGTTACAGAGCAATGTGGGGTTTTCCACTGCCATCAACCGTCAGTATAGACGAGGATACATACCAGGCTGCAGAGTGCATAATATCGATTAGCCGCAAATACATTGACAATGAGAGAAGATGGCCAAAGGCTGTTGAGGAGATTGCAAAGATTGTAGCTGAATGGCAGCCTGATCCTGAAGAGCCCCTTGCAGGCTGCGGAGGACCTGCTGAGCCAGGTGAAGGAACAGATCCAGGAGCTGTTCTTATTCCTCTGGATGTGGATGCAGTAATGGGAAATCCTGTCGAGATCCGAAATGGTGATCGTGCGAAACGATGCATGACTGATACTGAGGACGAGGACCTCGAGAAGGAAATGGAGCGGCTAGCGGTTGAGGTGGAGCAAAGGGGTGGGGACCTCAGAGATTTGGAAGCTGTCTATCTGGTTGCTGGAATTGGTTCGAAACGGAAGCAATGGATTAGGTTCTGGTACAGGGCAAAGGTCCGCGGCCTCCTGAGGTTTGATGTGCGAGAGAGGAGAATTGCGGGCTCCACACCACTATCCATCCAAGTATGGCGCTTAGGAGATCCCCTTGAAGAGCTTGATGTTGTGCAAAGCCTACAAGCCTTTCCGATCCTAGTACCCAATATGTCTACTAGGCGTTGGTTCAAGACAGAGATGTATGGGGAGTTTGAATCTGAATCTCTTCCTGATCTGTTACTTGTGATTGACTCCAGCGGCTCCATGACATGGTCGATGCGTGGCAAGACCGTATCTGGGCCATATCATACTGCGTTGGTTTCTGCATTTGCTGCAATGGATGTAGCGTTAAGAAAAGGGAGTAGAGTTGCGGCTATCAACTTCTCTGATGGCACTCGTGTATGTGAATGGACGAGAGAACGCTCAACCGTTGAGAAAATACTTCTTGCATATCAGGGTGGAGGTACAGTTGGACCGATTAGGAAGATTTCAGATGCTTGTGATTCAGCTGGTTCAGGAGTAATGGTCCTCCTGATAACTGATGCAGAGATAGCAAATTGGGGCCGTCTTGTCAAATCTATCGCCAAACTGACTCGTAGAGGACACAAGTATTTCATGTTTCATATGGAGTCGCCCGGTTATGAGATGGAAGACTCTATTCACGGTGCTCTTACTAAAGCGGGAGCTCATGCTATTCCGGTTGAGTCCGTGAAAGACTTGCCTGGTCTGGTCGTGAGAGAGGTTCGAAGAGTTTATGGGTTATAGCTTAGGATTTCATTCTTCTTCTTTTTCTGATGTCGGCTGTGGAAGACCCAGCAGCTCTGCATGAATTGAGCGTGCAGCTATTCTTCCTGCACCCATCGCTTCAATCACTGTGGCGGAGCCAGTCACGATATCTCCACCTGCCCAAACTTTCGAAATGTTTGTGCGATTGTTCTCATCAACAACAATGTAACCCCATTTGTTGAGGTCAAGATCTGGCATTGTCTTGGTCAGTAATGGGTTGGCACCTGCACCGATAGAGATGATGACCTGATCACACTCAAATTCGAAGTTAGACCCCCCGATGGGTATAGGTCTACGTCTGCCACTCGCATCAGGCTCGCCAAGTTCCATGCGGATGCACTCCATTCCGGAAACCTTTCCATCCTTACCCAGTATTTTCACAGGGTTGGACAAAAGCTGGAACACAATGCCTTCTTCATCAGCATGATGGACTTCTTCTCCTCTTGCTGGTAGTTGTTCCCGTGCCCGTCTATAGACGATTGTGACCTTCGCACCTAGCCGCTTAGCTGTTCTTGCAGCATCCATTGCAACGTTCCCGCCACCAACAACACAGACGTGCTTTCCTTGAGGAAGGGGTGAGTCATAATCTGGAAACAGGTACCCCTTCATGAGATTGGACCTAGTGAGATACTCGTTTGCAGACAAGACCCCGTTGAGTTCTTCTCCTTCAATTCTCATGAACCAAGGAAGACCCGCACCTACCCCAATATAGACCGCATCAAATTCCTCAAGGATTTCATCCATCGTAATGGTCATTCCGGCAACTACGTTCAACTCAAAGTTGACTCCTTGCTGGACTAGGTAGTCTACCTCTGCCGCAACAATTTCCTTAGGGAGTCGAAATTCAGGGATTCCATAAACAAGGACGCCGCCAGCTTCATGGAGTGCTTCAAATACTGTGACTGCATGACCTTGGAGGATGAGGTCTCCTGCTACAGTCAGACCTGAGGGTCCGGATCCAATTATTGCTACTTTCTTCCCAGTTGGTTTGGGCTTAGGTGGAATCTCAACCAGATTGTTGTTCCTCTCATAGTCAGCCACAAAACGCTCTAGTGCTCCAATAGAGACTCCTCCATATTTCTTGAATAGAGTGCAGTCTCCCTCACATTGAGTTTCCTGCGGGCATACTCGTCCAGTGACTGCCGGAAGAACATTCGTTTCCTTGATTAGTTTGGCTGCTTCTCCAAATTTCCCTTCGCCAACCAGTTTGATGAATTCAGGTATTTGGACAGCAACAGGGCATCCGTGAACACAGGGTTGCTTTCTGCAATCAAGGCATCTTTTAGCCTCTTCCATAGCCTGTTCAGGGGTAAGCCCCAATGGGACCTCCTCGAAGTTTGCTGCACGTGCTGAAGGGTTCTGCTCAGGCATTTTGGCTCTGGGGATGGCCATTCGTTCCTTGGGTGTGAGTCCATCTTTCCTCTTGCTCACTTAGGCCCCCTCCTTGCGATTCTTTGCACATTTATTCACAGCGCCATCCATCTGGGTTCTGTAGAATTGGTATGCCATGTTTTCTTCTGCAACGTACGCATGTTTTCGAGCAAAGACCATGTCCCAGTTCACTTTGTGACCATCAAAATCTGGACCATCGACACAGGCGAACTTCGTATTGCCATCTACTTCCACCCTACAGATTCCGCACATGCCAGTTCCATCCACCATCAACGTGTTCATGGCTACAATAGTAGGGATGTTGTGCTCCTTGGTGCCCCTTGAGGAAACCATCATCATGTATGTACAACCGATGAAATGGGCATAGTCGATTTTGCCCTCCTTCTCTAGGATATATGGCAACGCTTCAGGAACATGTCCCCTGAGGCCTCTGGACCCATCAGCCGTTACAATGTATAATTCGTCAACTACTTCTCGCAGCTTCTCCTCATTATAGACGATATAGGTGGTGCGTGCCTCAAACAGCCCGATGACTCTATTGCCTGCCTCTTTGAATGCCTTTGCCAAAGGATAGATGGCACCAAGGCCATAACATCCGCCACCTAAAAGGACAGTTCCGAATTTCTCAATCTTTGATGGTCTTCCTAGTGGTCCAACTAATGTATGAATAACATTGCCTGGTTTCATACGAGTGAGTTTCATTGTAGAAACCCCGGCTTCCTGATAGAAGATGGTGATAGTGCCATCCTCTGGGGACCAATCAGAGAGTGTGAACGGAATTCTCTCGCCGACCTCATCAGGTATTATTATGACGAACTGACCAGGCTTGGCTCGCTTGGCTATCACTGGCGCAGACAGAACAAGCCTATGCACGTTAGGCACTACTTCTTCATTGATTATGATCTCCCCCTTCATGAGACCACCTCCTTTGCCCTGGAAGCATGTTCTTTCTGTACTCGTTTGACAAGTTCATCAAGCGTCTCATCAGAGAGCGGTGTGTCCCTTCTGGGCAATGCTTTGATGAACGTAGCCAAGTCCTCAATTCTCTCAGGAATGACTGCACCTCGATATCTCGGATACCAATCATTCTTCTCCTTGGATGCAGGTTTCCACGATGCTCTTCTCTTCTGTCCACCCACCTCAATGCTACGAGTGAAGTGTGAGAGCTCCTCCCAGATGTCTTCAGATGTTTGGTGGTCAAAGCCATCAGTACCGATTAACCTGCCCAGTTCTGCAAAGATTTGCCAGTCTTGACGAGCAGTACCTGGAGCTTTAGCAATCGGTTTCATTTTGAGTGGTTTCAACTCGAGATTGATGAATGTCCCACTCTCTTCCACAAAGGTCGTAGAGGGTAAGATCACTGATGCCATATCTGACCACTCTGAAGGATAGGGTGACTGGTAGATTATGGTAGGTATCTTCTCAAAGCCCTCAGGTGATATTGAACCGTCTGCAATATAGAGCATGTCTAATTCGCCCTTTTGGGCTTTCTGTCGCATTTCCACTAGATGCAGTCCATCTGATAGGTTTCCACCACCCCAGGCCTTCTCCAAGAGTGCTTTGGCCTCTTTGACAGTAATGGAAGCAGGACCCGGTAGCATCTCAGGCCGTAATCCTGCCTTTATGACGCCAGCCTCGTTTCCTAATGGAAACAATGGAAACAATGCGCCGTCAACTCCAGCAAGTCGGACAAGTGCACGAAGTGAGAGGCCTGGTTCTATGCTCTCTAATATCCTTGGTCCAACGAGAACTGCTCCTTTTCCTTTCCCTGTGATTTCAACAAGCTGCTGAGCCTGAGTATATGATGTCCCCGGAATCTTTTTACTGTGTTCTGCGAGATTGATTAGGAGTTTTTGGATGTCCTTTCCTTGTACAGATACATGGACTGTGGACCATCTATGAAGGTTGGCACCTGCATCACCAATTACAATGAGCGGCTTCCCCTGCCTTACTTCTTTGTAGACTTTCTTCGCCACCACCTGATGGTCTTTTACAAAGTCGCCTCCTACTGAGATGATCCAGTCTACCTCTTTCAAGTAGTCCAGTTCACGGATCCTCGCAAAGTCTTGGTCCACAGCTAATTCCTTGTGAATCAGTGCGGGGAAGTCTGATCCTTGAAAATCGACGTTAGGACTCTTGACGCCGGCTCTGGCTAGCTTGTGAAAAACGTATGCTGATTCTGAACTCATCTGAGGGCTTCCAAGGAATCCAACTCTCTCTGGGCTAGCTTCTTTGAGTAACCGAGATACTTCGCCAAGTGCCTCCTCCCAAGATACTGGCACTGAATCTCCTTCTTTCCTCAGATGTGGGCTTTTTATCCTATCCGGAGCATTGACCAAGGAGGGTATACAGAACCTGCCCAAGACGCACATATGTCCGTGATTTGGGGCGCTTTCAAGGGCTCCAGGTTCAGAACCCATCACTCTTTCCCACTTGATGGTAAATTGGGTCTGGCAGCCCATGCTACAGAGCACACAGGTTGATTCCTCAACTGAATCAGGTGCTCCAGTCCATTTGGTCATTCGTGGCTTTAGGGATCCTGTGGGACAGACATCTATGCATGCTCCACAGAACCAACATCCACTATCAATGTGTGAAACACCAAACGAGGTGTCGACTCTGGTTTCATGGCCTCTTTTTACGAATGTTATTGCTGAAGTTCCCCGCACATCATCACAGACTCGAATACATCGAGCGCAGAGGATGCACAGGTTATAATCTCTATCGAAGAAAGGATCTTCACGCTCGACATCAATTTCCTTGTAGCCTGGAAGATAGTCAAGATCCTTGATACCTAGGAACTCTACGACTTCTCGAAGCTGGCATGTGTAACGGTTAGGACATGTTGTACAGCCTGTGACTCTTCCTGCTTTGTACGGGTCTGGGCGGTACTTGTTGCAGCCCTCCTGCTCAGCGCAGACCATGCATGCGCTCGGGTGTTCCATCAACAACAGTTGCATGATGTTCCGCTTGAGAGTCATTAAATTGTCAGTAGCAGTCTTGACCTCCATTCCATCTTTGGCTGCTGTTGTGCAGGCAGGTGGGAATCCTCTCATTCCCTCTACTTCCACAATGCACATTCTGCATCCACCATGGGACTCTAGCTCGTCATGGTCACAGAGGGTTGGTATATAGATGCCAGACTCCCTGGCTACATCGAGGATGGTTTTCCCCTTTTCCTCAAACTCTATCTTCCTACCGTCAATGAATATAGTGGCCATTATTTGGCACCTCCAATTTCACGAGCCAACTCACTATGAGCTGGTATCTTCATCACCGCATCAGCCTTAGGAGGACAGACTTCGTAGCAGGCACCGCATTTGATACAGAGATCCTGCTGGATGTGATGAATCACATCTTTCTTACCCTGCGCTGCACCTGTTGGGCAGATTCTCTTGCATGCGCCACATGCAGTACACTTCTCGGGGTCAATGACAAACTTCACCAGTTCTTTGCATACCATAGCAGGACAGGTATTGTCCTTGACGTGAGCTTCGTACTCATCTCTGAAGTACTCAATAGTTGTGAGAACTGGGTTGGGTGCATTCTGACCCAGCCCACAGAGAGAACCGTTAACAACGGTATCACAGAGCTCGAGAAGTTTCTCGATATCTCCGTCTTCACCTCGCCCTTCTCGAATCTTATCGAGAATGCGAAGCATCTGAAGTGTTCCCATCCTACAGGGTGTGCACTTGCCGCATGATTCTTGCTGTGTGAACGACAGGAAATATCGTGCGACATCCACCATGCAGGTCGTTTCATCCATGACTATCATTCCGCCAGAGCCCATGATAGCTCCAGCTTCTCTAAGAGAATCAAAGTCCACAGGAAGGTCAAGCTTCTCTGCTGGAAGACATCCTCCTGCGGGACCTCCAGTCTGAACCGCTTTGAAGGTACGATCTTCCTTGACACCACCTCCAACATCAAATATGATGTTTCGAAGTGTCGCTCCCATGGGCACTTCAACTAGACCGGTATTCCTGACTTTTCCAGTCAGTGAGAATATTGCAGTTCCAGGACTTCCTTCAGTCCCGATTGACTTGAACCATTCCCACCCCTCCCTTAGGATGACTGAGGCATTAGCTAGGCTCTTGACATTGTTGATTACTGTGGGTTTGCCCCATAAGCCCGACTCAGTCGGGAATGGTGGTCTTGGTCTGGGCATTCCTCTTCGCCCCTCTATGGAAGCCATGAGAGCTGTCTCTTCACCGCAAACGAACGCGCCCGCGCCCTCCATCAGATGAATCTGAAGGCTGAACTTGGAACCCAGAATAGACTCTCCCCAGAATTCTCTCTCGTAGGAGTCCTTCAGTGCTTTCTTCAAAGACGCGACTGCAGCTGGATACTCATGTCGAACATAGACATAGGCCTCATCTGCTCCAATGGCATAGGCACAGATTGAAAGGCCTTCCAGCACAGAATGGGGGTCCGCCACAAGAATTGAACCATCCATAAAAGCTCCTGGGTCTCCCTCATCAGCATTACAGATGGCGTACTTCTTATGCCCGGGGGCATTTCGGCCCAGCTTCCATTTCAATCCAGCAGGAAATCCTGCGCCTCCTCGTCCTCTGAGTCCTGAGTTCAGAACCTCATCTACTACTTCTTCAGGCGACATTTCTTTGAGAGCACGTTCAAGTCCCTTGTACCCTCCAACTGCCAGATAGTCATCAATGCTGCCCGGATCAATATGTCCCGAGTTCTTCAACACAACTCTGTGCTGTTTGGAATAGAATGGTATATCCTTGTAGTGGGGGATTCTCTCTCCCTCGGGAGACTCGTAGTAAAGCCTCTCCACTGGCTCTCCCTTGATGAAGTGTGAAGTGACAATCTCAGCAATGTCGTCATCACCCACCTGGCAATAGAACAATCCCTCAGGTTCAATGGCAATGACAGGAGCCTGCTGGCATAGACCATGACACCCAATTCTAGTGATCTCGACCTTGTCCCCAAGTTTCTTTTTCTTCACTTGTTCAGCCAGTTTGTCATAGAGTAAGTCAGACTTGGCGGACTCGCAGCCTGTTCCGAGACATACTAGAACCTCAATTTTCTCAGATTCGGTCATAGTTCACCCTCTCTTACTCGTCACTTCCCTTAGCGGCTTTCTTGTCCGCTCGATCAACCTTATCCAGGAGGCGTTTGAGTGACCTTTGTGTCATTCTGCCATGTACCTCATCATCTAAGAGCACTGCAGGTGCCAACGCACAAGCACCGACACAGGCCACCCTTTCCAGACTGTATCTTTCATCAGCTGTGGTTTCACCTGGCTGGATGCCTAGTCTTTCACTGAGTGTGTCCAGGATCTTCTCTCCTCCACCAACATGACATGCAGTCCCAAGACAGACTCGAATCTCATGCTTTCCTGGTGGGTTGAACCTGAAGTGATTGTAAAAGGTAGCAACTCCGTATATCTCCTGACTGCTCACTTTCAACTGGCTTGAGAGCCACTCAACAGCCTCTTGGGGGATATACCCAAATTTTTCTTGGATCTCTTGGAGCCTTGGTATCACTTCATGCTGAAGCTCAACGGCAGACTGTTCGGCCATACTTTCCCGTCGGCTTTCACTGGTCATAAAAGGATTTGGAATGAGCCCGAGAGACACATCGACAATTCCATGTATTGTAAGGGTTCATTAGACAACAGAATGCAACACAACCAGAGGTATCCAACGATGCAGGAATCCCCTCTGACCACTAAAGAGATGCGGGTCTTAGAGCTCAACGCAGCGTACCTGGGTGTTACCCATAGCATGCTCATGCAGAATGCTGGCCGCGAAGTTGCACGTGTGATCACAACAAACGAGAAGGTACTTGGCAGAGAAATTGTGATTCTCTGCGGTCTCGGAGGTAATGGTGGGGACGGAATGGTGGCTGCTCGATATCTCCAGGAAGAAGGAGCAATTGTTGAAGTCTATCTTCTAGGTTCTGAGAATGACATATCCAACCGCGAGACAATAATGAACTGGGGAATTCTAAAGAATCTTCAGGAAATCACAAGAGGTGTTCTGAAGACAGAGTCTTCCATTAAGAAGACAAAGTCCATTCTTGATGCTAACATTGCGATTGATGCCATGATGGGATTTGGGCTAAAGAGTCGCCTACGTGAACCTATTCTCTCAGGTGTTACAATGTTCAACAAATCCAAGGCAAAGAAGTATGCAATCGACATCCCTACAGGTATTGACTCAGATACTGGGGAGATTCATGGAAGGGCAGTGAAAGCAGACGTGACAATCGCACTTCACGGACCAAAGAAGGGATTTCTAGCCGCAAAAGAGTTAGTTGGAAAAGTGAATGTTGTTTCAATTGGGATTCCAGCAGAAGCAAACACGGTGTGTGGGCCAGGTGACCTCTCATATTATGTTGCGCCTAGGAAAACAAGTGCCCGGAAGGGTGACTTTGGGAGAATTCTAGTCGTGGGCGGCAGCGATGTCTATTCAGGAGCACCAGCTCTGGCTGGTCTTGCTGCCCTCAGGACTGGAGCTGATCTTGTTAGCATTATGACCCCTGAGCCAGTCGTTTCAGCCGTGCGTTCATACAGCCCGAACCTAATGGTCAGAAGCCTTGGGACTCGAGTGCTAATGCGTGAGTCTGCTGAGTCTATCATTGATGCTGCTTCCAGCCAAGATGTTGTTGCCCTTGGACCTGGCCTGGGTCTTGAACATGATACTGTATTGGCTGTCAGAGAAATCGTGAACAAGTTAGTATCTATGGTAAAGCCACATACTCTGGATGCTGACGGGTTGAAAGCGCTGGCTGGTTCAGAGATAATTCTTAATCCTGGTTTCTCAGTGCTTACTCCTCATTGGGGAGAGCTTTCCATCTTAATGGAGAAGAAACTTGGAATGGCCAGTGATATGACGAATCGAGTAGACGCAGCTCTGGAAACGGCAAAGAAGTACAACTCAGTAATCCTCCTCAAGGGTCCAATTGACGTTGTTGCTCATCCTGATGGACGATACAAGCTAAATCGCACTGGAGTTCCTGCGATGAGTGTTGGTGGAACAGGTGATGTTCTGTCAGGTATCGTTGCAGCTTTGCTAGCAAGAGGCCATGGAGCGTTTAAAGCGGCGTCAGCAGCAGCCTTCGTTTCAGGATCAGCTGGAGAGCTTGCTTTCAATGAGCTCGGCGATCACATTATGGCCACTGACTGTATCGACAGAATTCCTGCTGCAATGGACTCTCATACTTAACGTATGATAGGCATCTTGTCAAGGAGCGACCTGGCCAGCGACTTGTTCTCCTTGTGCACAGGCACCCATACAATCCCGGCATCTGGCTGGCCATATAGCATGACCGATCCCTTCGGTGCTAATAGAACGCCTGGGAATCCCATGAGGTCTTCCTCTCCATCAACAAATACCAGCGATTTCTTCTTGTCATGTATCGCAGTGTTGATTGTGGACCAAGCTTCGGGGTAGAGCACGGCAGCTGGATTGTAAAACGTGTACTCTCGCTCGCCAGTGAAGGTCCCTTCGAATTTTCCACGTTTTGTTATTCCGTCCACAATTGAAACATCAGGGGCATATCCTTGTTCAATGAGCGTGGCTGCGGTGACATCTCCTACTGCTATCACACACTTCGGGGTCTCTTCAACAATCCTTGAAACGATTCGTTCCTCCGGGGAACCATCCTTCTTGTGGTACAGGTCTCCCTTTGGCGATTTCAGGTCGCTTCTTTGTGAAAAGTCAAGTTTTCGTGGAGGTTCTTTTGTGCCCCTCAAGCGCTTTCCTTCTCTATCTATCTCTCCTTTGCGAACCCTGGCAGACGTGAGCTTATCTCCGTCGTAGGCTCGAACAGGTTTCAGGTACTTCAAGACATCTTCGTGCTTGGTTCTCTTATCTAATGCACCGGACCTGACCTCATCACAACAGGGGCCTTGATACATCAAGAATGTAGTTGCTCCTTCTATTGATAGCAGCTCGTCAAACTGAGTCATTGTGATTGCGCTGATGGCGCCGTCCAGCTCCTCACTCGTCAGGTATTCCTTCAACTTGGCAAGTCGCACCTCAATCGGCTGGATGATGCACTGAAGATCAAGATCCCTGCCAACTATCTCGCCTCCTGTGACGACTGCAACAGGATTTGGCATATCTGACAATCTATCTATCAAGGCCTGATGTCCTAAATGGAATCTATCAAAGAGGTTCAATGCATAGGTGCTAACCATGAATCACACGCTCTAAATGTCTGTTTTGAAACTTTAATATCCTTGTTTAACATGTCTGATTACAATCGTTATGCAGAGCTATCAGAATGAAAATACTAGCGGTCGCTGACGTACATAGTCCTCGGTTTCATGAAGAGTTCAAACTAGAGATTTCCACGTATTCTGAACCTGACATCTTCCTCATGGCAGGTGACATGATCCACAGAGGAATCGCTGAAGAGATCGTTCGTGTTCTCGATACTATAGAAGAAACCCTTGGCCTCGGATTCCCCATTATTGGTTGTTTTGGAAATGAGGAATATGCTGAGATTCGAAAGACGCTTGTAAATCTCGTTGAAGGAAGAATGACTTTTCTAGATGAGCAAAGTTTCTCTGTGAATTCAGATGGCAAAACAATAGGTGTTGTGGGTACTCAGGGCTCTCTCGATAAGGCAACTACTTGGCAAAGGAGAAATATCCCCGGCGTGAAGAGAGTCTTCGAAAGGCGTGCAAGAAGAGCTTCATCCCTTCTCAAGGGATTGATGAAGAAAGTGGACCACACCATCCTCCTCATGCATTACAGTCCATGCCTAGAGACCTGCGAGGGTGAAATAGACAAAGCATTCGCGTGGCTGGGAAGTAGGAAATTCTATAGTGTTGTCGAGAAACGCCAACCAGACTTGGTGATTCATGGTCATGTCCATAATTCCTGGACGCATGAGGCCATGATAGGACGTACTCTGGTTCGAAACGTTGCCTTTCCAGCTGTGGGAACGGTTACTGAGCTGGACCTTTGGAGCTAGTTTTACGGATACGAATGTCCAGTTACCTTTAGCACTGGTTCGAACTTGTAGCCATAGACGATGACTCCCGCGGTACCAGCCTGAGTGATCTTGCGGAAACATGCTCTGACTCTCATTCCAATCTCGACTTCTTCTGGATCTATATTGACAATCTGAGCTGTCACTCGTGCTCCCTCGTCAAGCTCCACTTGTGCGATGACGTAGGGGATTTGTCGCTTGAAGTCATCTGGTGCTTGCCGAACTACTGCAAAAGTATGAATCTTACCTAGTCCCTTGAATTTGTGATCCTCTAAGACTCCCTTTCTTCTGCAAGTTGGGCAAACAGGTCTAGGCGGAAAGTAGTATGTATCACATGTTTTGCAGGTATTGCCTTCGATGTTGTAAATTGCTCTAATTCTTCTCCAGATCTGTGCAACTCCATGTTGTGCCATTCTTTTCTACCTCCCTAAGATGTGCACTATAGATGTGGCTCCAGTGCCTCCGATGTTGACAGCAAGTCCTCTTTCAGCGCCATCAACTTGTCTTCCACCGCCTTGCTCCCTGAGCTGGAGAGCAAGCTCTACAATCTGCGCAACTCCCGTGGCTCCTATCGGGTGGCCGCGTGCCTTGAGGCCGCCAGAAGTATTCACAGGGAACTTTCCTCCAATCTCCGTTAGACCATCACTTAATGTTTGACCGCCCTCTCCTTTCTTAGCAATGCCCACATCTTCTGTGAGAGTAATCTCACCGATTGTGAAGCTATCGTGAAGCTCGAAGACATCAATGTCCTTTATTTCGACTTTCGCCTTCTCCAATGCTTCCTTAGATGATTTGACTACTGCATCCATTGTGCATATGTCTCTTCTGTCATGAAGTGCCAAAGTGTCACTGGCTTGAGTCGAAGACTCGATGTATACTGGAGTATCAGTATACTCCTTTGCTTTTTCTTCAGAACACATGATGAGCCCAGCTGCGCCATCTGTCACAGGTGATGAATGAAGCACTCGAATGGGATCTGCTAACATCCCTGAACCCATGACTACCTTTAGAGGAACTGGACGCTGAAACTGCGCGTACGGATTATGAGCAGCATTTGCATGATTCTTCACTGTGGGCAGGCTAAGCTGCTCCTCAGTGGTTCCATATTCCTTCATATGACGACGAGCAATGAATGCATAGAGGGCTGGGAATGTTGCTCCAAACATGCCCTCCCATTCCCAATCGCTAGCGACACTGATGGTATTCATTGCCTCTGTCTGGTTGACATCGCTCATTTTCTCAGTGCCCAGGACCATCATGACATCGTGTTCGCCGGAACGAATGGCCATGTATGCCTGTCTGACAGCTGCGCCTCCGCTAGCGCATGCTGCTTCAACGCTATATGCTGGGACACCACCGAGACCACCTGCATCAACAGCAAGGGCTCCGAGGTGCTCCTGACCAGTGAACCTGCCCGCACTCATGTTTCCTATACAGACAGCTTCTATGTCAGCTCCTCGAACACCTGAATCGAAAATAGCGACCATGGCCGCCTCGAGTGTGATATCAACGATGCTCTGTTCCCATAGTTCTCCGAATTTACTTAGCCCTACTCCAATAATTGCCACTCTATTACTCATTTGATCACCTCACCCAAGTGCCACAATTTTCCGTCTGTATTTTGCATAGACGGCATAGCTAACGTATGTCTTTCTCGCAATGTAGTCATCCATAGTTGGGACTTCACCCCGGCGACTCTCAATCTCCTCTTCCACTTTGATTGAGAATGCGTCACTTCCTGCTCCTGAACCATAAGCCACCATGAATATCTTTGAGTCAGGATCGGCAATATCCAATATCCTGGCCAGTCCCATCATGGCAGAACCAGAATAGGTATTGCCTATCTGTCTGACTATAAGACTATCTTCTAGCTTCTCTGGCGGGACGCCTAGCTGCCTGCCCATTGCGATCGGGAATTTGCCATTGGGCATGTGAAACACAAAATAATCATAATCCTCTACTGTGGTCTTTGTCTTTTTCAGCAGAGATTTCGCTCCTGCTCCTACATGTCGGAAATATGCTGGCTCACCTGTGAATCTCGCTCCATGACTAGGAAAGTCTTCACCCTCTCTTCGCCAGAAGTCTGGAGTGTCAGTTGTAAATGAAACCGTTTCTTCAATTGTTGCTACCGGCTTCTTTTTACCAATCAGAAACGCAGCTCCTCCCGCAGCAGCTGAATACTCAAGGGCATCGCCAGGACGGCCTTGTGCAGTATCAGAACCTATTGCTAGTCCGATTTTAATCATCTTTGAGTCCACTAGACCCATGCATGTCTGGACTGCAGCTGTTCCTGCTTTGCAGGCGAACTCAAAGTCTGCACAAGTGATGTCATGTGTGCATCCAATAGATTCCGCAACAATCGTGCCAGTAGGCTTGACCGCATAGGGGTGTGACTCTGAGCCTACATACACTGCCCCTATATCAGTAGGGTCAATATCTCCTTGTTTGATAGCATTTCGTGCGGCTTCCACCGAGATCGTAGCCACATCTTCATCAGGTCCTGGTACCGACTTCTCAAACACACCAAGACCCTTTGCCAGTTTGGGCCCATCTTCACCCCAAACAGCAGCAATTTCTTCAGTCTTGATGCGATAGCGTGGTACGTAGACTCCATAGCCAACAATACCTACCATTTGCGCTCTCTCCATTTCGATTCGGTGATTGTCGAATCATGTTACGTCATTTTAATTGGAACTTAGACTTCTCGTCATCGAGCCTCTTAAGAACATTATTGAAGGGCTCTTTCCTTGTAACGACTATCACCGAATGTCACTCATCACTTCGGTTGATGCCGATAATTCCGTCTTCTAGCCTGCTATTTATGACTAGCGTTGGAACATCTGAGTGTGTTGAAGCATCGAAATGGTCTTGACGACAACTTGCCGAGCGAATTAAGGATATAAGCGTAAATTTCCGAGTATGACCAGGCGAGTTCAATGTCAATCATGAGTACTAAATTCCAACGCATCACTGTGGAGGAACGCAAAACAGCAAGGGAGCTTCTTGTGGATTTGGAGCTGTCCACGGATCATGTAGTACTTGTTGAAGGGAAACGAATTGAGCTTGATGAAGCAATTGATGAGAATACTCTGGTGATTGTTCTCCCCCTCATTGCAGGCGGATGAGTTTCCAAACTAGCTGGATCTATTCACTTTTTGATGATTGCATCGTGCATATCTAATTCTGAGGCTAAGCTAAGCAAATACTCCTGAGCTTTCGATCTCTGCTCTCTCCTTGTGGTATTCTTCATTTTCTTGACATTCTCTACTAAGCTCTTCATCAAGATTTTGCTCGAACCAGAGCTATACTGTGTAGCCTTTTTCGGTAAAACACAGATGCTCTCTGGCAATCCCAATTGGCGAGCAAGTTCTCTAAAGATGACTTTCCTTTCAGGTTGATCCCCAAGACGGACTTTCCAATCCGAAGGAATCGAAAGTGCTAGGTCAACAAACTCACTAGAAAGGTAAGGGAAGTATGCCTCTATACCATGGACTGCAATGGCTCTTTCATCCCTTTCGATATTGGTTTCATGTGTTGCCATTACCTCTCTCCACAGCTGGTTGTCAAGTGCTTCTTTTCCTTTGCTCTCAAAGAGTCTTACATGCCTGGCGTAACCAGCAAACAACTCATCTGGTCCCTGCCCTGATAGAACAAGTGAGATGCCATCTGCTGATGCCTGGCTAGAAGCCAGATAAAATGGCATTGCAATCTCTACATCCATTAGATGTGCACTCTCAATGGCATACAGAAGATGCGGCAGTGCTTCCCAGACTACATCCGTATTGATCTCTACGCGGTTGAGGTTCATGTCTAAATCTTGTGCCGCACTCGCTGCCGCAACTTGGTCATGAAATGGCTGAGAAGAAGCGGAGTAAAGCTGCACATCTTCACACACCTCCTTCGCGAGAAGAGCGACAAGAGAGCTATCAATACCTCCCGAAAACAAGACTCCGACACGTCTGCCCACAATTCTCGTAAATGAATCCCTGAGAGTGACTTCCAATTGTCTAATGACGTCGTCTTGAGAAATATCTCGTACAATAGCTGGACGACGTTCCTTATCATCTATGACGCTGGGTTCGTTGATTCCCTTCATCTTGAGCCTTTGTCCTGGTTGAAGGGACTTGGTACTCTGAATTCCGATTTTCCAAAGGGCTTTTCTCTCATTGGAGAAGAAGATAGCTTGATTCGTTTTGGCATAATAGAGAGGTTTCATCGATAGTGAGTGACGTCTAAACTCGACTTCGTCAAGACTCACGGTCATTAGTAACGAATTCGCTTGCTCCCCTCCTTCTACAAGCAGAATTCCATTCGAATCCTCCTTTCTGATAAGTGACTCTTGTTGGTGGGATCTAGTGCGAATAATGACGGTAGAGCCATCCTTGAGAGTGAAACTGAGAGTTGTTTCTTCTCCTCTATGGGAGAGCGTTTCAGACATTCTCTTTACAATATCTAGAGAGTCTTCGGTTGCCTGCTTTGAAATAAGTCCAGCAATGCCTACCAATACATTACTCACGCTCCTTCCGTAGAGAAGGGGTATTTCCTACGCGCAGTTGGGAGGCAATCGAGTTGCGCCGTGTTTGAGAGTTCTTCACTCGCCAACTGGCACCTGCTCAAGCACGACTTTCTGGACCCCGGTGATTCCATTCAATAGGTCATCTAGTTCCTTTACTTCAACAGCGAGCTGTTGAGGAGTGAAGTAGCATTCATAGTAGCATTGGTCAGCTGCTTGACATATGCCGCTTGTGAACAGAATATCGTCGAGACCTGCTTTCATGAAGATGGTCGTCAGTTCTTCAAGGAAGCTCTTGCTCAGTTTCTCGATCTCTAGTTTGAGATACATCACAACCTCGCTGTCAACGGGATAGAGCTTGACATTCTTGTCCTTCATTACAAGAATAGCAAGACCATACGGTTGTTTTATTCCATCAACGAACTCCTTTGGGAGCGTGACAACATTTCCAGTATTAATCTCGAGGACCCTTGCTCGTGTCATGTCGGCTTGTATCAATTTCTCACCCTCTTGGGTACAACAGCAGAAGTGAGTGCTCTCAATTTATCTCTTACGGGCAAGCCAAAATGCTCATCTCTTTCGGAACCAAGAGCGTAATTTTGCAATTGCGGCCGGTTCTGGCCTCTCAACTTCATGAAGTTTCCAGAGATTTTCCTCAGAACCGTCAAATTCTAGGAACGCAACACCACCTTTTGACCTCAAGTGTTCCATTTCTTGGAGTTTACTCAAGAGCCATGCCTTTCTCGATACTGGCATTCGAGCGGTTGCGAGGTCAAACAGATATGGATGGATATCAAAGACCAATGCTCTCTCACTCAAATACTCAAGAGCGCCATCTTCCAGTGTCTTGCTAATCTTCTCTCTATCAGTGAAGAACGATGCCGCTACTGACATGTTTGGATACTTTTCGGGGAGATTCATTGCGAACTTGAATGACTTTCTGAACTTGGACAAGTGAGTGGCTGCATCAAGAATGAGAATGGTATCAGGTTTACCCTCAAACTCCTCCTCTGACATCTCCACATCAGTTCTCATCTCAAGGTCCTGCTGCTCTATGACTTCCTGAATAAGCTGATCTGTGACTGGAGGAAGATCACTGTCTTTGATCTCAGTCAAATCCTCATATGCCATGGGAACATCATCTAGCTCATCTGCTCCCTTTTTCTCCTTTCCCTTCTTGTCATCGAGCTGGGGGTCTCTCCGAGGGCGTCTATGAGCTGGAATGTAGCCAACTTCTTCAACTAAGTGCTGCAAAACAAGTGGAAGGAAGAGGTCGTAGAGTGTTCCCCTAGTTTCAAGAATGAGCAGCACTGGTGTATAATCAGAAACAGCTTCAATCAATCCAGACTGATAGTCTTCGTCAATGATGAAGAACTTCTCAAGATTCTCCTTCGAATACCCGTCTTCAACGCGTATGGTCCAATCTGCGTATACATCCTTGACCTCTTGCTTTCTTCTATCACGTACCAGACTCATGAACTTACCGAGATACTTAACGCCCCTTGAAACCGCTGTTGTTGGACTAATGAACACCGTCATGAGACCCACTGCTTCACCTGCATATTCACTAGCCTCCGCATCGCGCATCTTACCCATGACTTCTTCTGTGAGTGAAGGAGGCCCTAGTTTTTCAACAAGGACTTCTATCATCCCCGGTACATCTTCAAAAGAGGCGTCCCCGGGTCCAATTCTCTCTCCAATTGGAGAGGCATCGGAAAGGACCTCGGCGAACACATTCGGTCGTCTGATGAGCCAGTTGAGCGGAATCTTCAAAGAGGTATAGTCATGCAGCCAGGTTCTGTCTGAGTCCTTGAGCCCGAAATAGAACTTGGTTGACTCTGGAAAGACATCATCAAACTCTTCCATAAATTGGTCGAACCCTGCTTTGGTGCTAAGTCCCATCTCTCCCTTTTCCATTGAATCAACTACAAAGACGAGACCCTGTTCTTTCTTCTTGGCTTCACCTGCTAGAGCGAGCATCACCTGCTTTGGGGACAGGTATAAGCGATCACTCTCTGCATAAGGCGCATCAAAGAATGAGAATAATCCCATTCTACGCCATGGCTTCCCCGATAAGTCCTCTTTGACTAGATGTGAGAACCACTCGAATCCGCGCTTGTACCTTGGAATACTATCGTCGTCAGTTTCTGGAGTTGGCATGCGGAGCACCTTCAGAATTGTATACTGAGTCGTTTCTATTGAGTACCTCATATGTGCTGAGATAAACCTATTGAAACAGATTAGTCCATTCTGAGTGCGTAAAGTCCGCCAACTGCAGCTATAACAATGATTGCTAGGATGAGACCCCATCTCCAGTCAATGAGTGGTGGAGGCGGGTTGTTTGGATCCTCCTCTTGCATGAGGTTCTCGTGCTCAGTACCCAAGTAACTCAGGGCTTTGATGGCATAGGAGGAGTAGTATAGCGAACCTGTGTCTGCATCAGGTATGAGCGCGAAGCTGCCATCAGCAGCTTGACAGTCAACGATGAATCGGGATACTAGATCCGCATCTACCGAAGCCAAGCCACCAAGCAGATCAAGTGCACGAAGCGCCCAGTATGTACTTGCCACGTTGGTGTCGTTTGTCAGAAAGCTTTCCTCAAAACCACCCACAAATAGATTGGTCTCACTGGAGATTACTTGTCTGTCCAGAAGCCAGTTAACGATGCCTTGAAGGTTGGGGATAGCTTCTCCAAGAATTGTAAGTGCCAAGACTGCAGCTGCAGTAGCCGTTGCTCCCGGTATGTTCGATTCAGGACTTAACTTGAATCCGTCGCCATCTCTACAACTGAGAATCCACTCTACCGTGGCAGTCGAGTTCCATAGCCACTTCTCCCAAGTATCATTCTCGGAAGTCTCTAGTGAAATCTCAATTGAATTAAGCGCATAGAATGTTGAGACCAAATCCGGCGAATTGCCAACTTGGTCAGAAAAGCCGCCTGACTCAGTCTGCGTCTGGTTGATCCAGAATAGTGCTGCAGTTCCATTGAATACAATTGCGTCCATGTTGGGTATATCACCCAACACATCTTGACTCAGGAGATCAAACATATTGATTGCGTCAAAAGCGTTCTGCTGGTCTACAGGGCCCGCAATGTACTTTCCAAATCCCCCGTATTTATCGGTTGTTTCAGGTACCAGAGTCCAATGAAGCTTTTGGGTGAAATTCTTCATTCTGTGGAAATCTATGACAGGAGGTCTGACTCCCAATAGGTCCCAATCGTCGAAGATTGATAATGCGCCAAAGGTTGTATCAACGTAGGACGCTTGTTGGTCAGGGAGCGTGTAGCCACCCTCGACTGAATCATAAGTCTCGTCTATGTATGCCCTAAGGGACTGGCTACGAGTTGTCGGGTTTGCTGAAACTGGCTGAGCTACAAGAGTCAGCACAACCAGTGCAACAGCTATTGTTACTGCCGCGATCTTCACGCTTCTCATACGGACATCCCGTCTAGATATGATATCGCCGAGCATTTCTACTCTGCGCGAGGAGCCACGGACTGAAGAGCGGTTATTAACGTTTCCCCAAGTGGGAGATTGTACTATGATATGAAACTAAAGTGGACCTCTCTGCACCTCGCGGATATGCCTGTACGCTGAGTCAGCGGCAATGGCACCTTGTCCAGCCGCAACTACAATCTGTTTCAGAGATTCAACTACGTCTCCAGCTGCAAATAGACCTGGAACATTGGTCTTTTGCTCACCGTCTGCGTAGATTTCGCCTCGCTTGTTCATCTCGACGCCGAGTGGTTTAGCGAGTTTACTTTCTGGGTCCGAACCTAATGCCACAAAGGCTCCATCAACTGCTAGAGTCCTTTTCTGGCCATTCTTCACGTTCTCTAGTTCCATCTCTCTTAGAAGCTGATCATCGCCCCGAAACTCATTCACAACGGTGTCCCATAAGATTTCAACATGAGTGTCGAATAACATCTGTTGGATAATGTGCTCTGCCCTTAACCGATTGCGACGGTGAATTAGATAGAGCGTGTCTGTTAGTTCTGACAAATATAATGCTTCGGTGACTGCTGTGTTTCCACCACCAACAATTGCTAGTGTCTTATTTCGAAATAGGGGCCCGTCGCAGGTGGCACAATAAGAGACCCCTCGTCCCGTATATTGGTCTTCTCCTGGCAAGTTAAGTTTTCTGTGCCCTCCGCCAGTGGCGAGCACAACTGCCTGAGCTTGATACACCCCGCGTCTTGTATCCAGCTTAAACCCTCCACCATCATCTATTTCGATGCTCTTGACCTCTGTTATTTCTTTGATAGATGCGCCGCTTTTCCTGACTTGCTCTTTCATCTTTTCTGCTAGTTCTATGCCAGAGATGAAGGTGTATCCTGGATAGTTTTCAATACCTGGAGATGTCGCCTGAGCCCCTCCAAGGACTTTCGACTCAAGAAGCATTGTCTTCAGTCCATATCGTGAGCCATAGATGGCAGCTGTCATGCCTGCGGGCCCGCCACCTACTACGATAAGTTCCCAGGTCAAGTCTTCGGTCATATTGGTCCTCCATGCAATGGAGCTTGGCGCAACTCACCCAACTCCTCTCTACTAATTAAGACTTGTTTGGCGGTCCTCATTAGAATACACCGCTCAACATGTCAGTGGTTTCTAAGCCCAACGGAGACCAGGTATCACGACTAAGGGGTTTGAGCAAGTCATTGACTCTCCTAAAGGTCACTTCTCTTATTGGCATGCTAGGCAGCTTTTGGAGAAAGGCAGCTTTCCTGAAGCGTTCAGGTTCGTAGCTGAAGACCTGTCCTGGCCCAACAACAAGGACAAGATCCACACTGTCCAAGCCTTCCCAAATCCATGCTGTATCATTGAAAGATTCTATCACCACAACGTCTGTTCCATCTTCCACATGAGAGAAAGAAGAGCTCACATAATTCTCCAAATTCTCGTTCTCATACTGTTGGATTTCCTCAAGCGAGTTGACTGCTTCCTTCTCTATGCCTAGGGTAAGTACCTGTAACTGTTCATAGGTGAGGAGAAGATCCCCCCGCTTTACAAGATGCTCCGCAACAAGAGCTGTCGAGCGAACCTCCTTTCCTGCAGGCCAGCTGAATCTCTGCAACGCAATAATTGAATCTGGACCAGCAAGACCAAGAGTGCCTGGCAAATTGGACAGTGGTCTCTCAGACGAGGTTGGTACATACAATCTGTGTACTGGATTCAGAATATACTCATCCTTCTGCGAATTTATCTTGGTCTTGATAGATGCAAGGTCAGCAGAGAATATTCGTTTCTGTTCAAGTAGCTGCTGAGTATGTGCGAACCTCTGCCAATAGTTGTGCGCACTTATTGGCTTGAAATACTCGATGGACTTGCTGTATTGACGAATCTCATCTATCAGCAGTCCTGCGAACGTAGTCTTTCCTGAGTCGAAAGAACTCATGCCCACTAGCAGAATCCGCGTTGACATTGGAGTAATGCTCCCGAAAAAGAATAGAGAAGGAGCCCGTAGGCTCCCTATATCGTTAGATTTTCTACATCATGCCGGGCATTCCGCCCATGCCACCCATGCCGCCCATACCGCCTGGTGGTCCAGCAGCTGGTGGAGGACCTGCCTTGGCGGCAATCACGTCATCGATCCTGAGGATCATCTGTGCAGTTTCAGCTGCAGAGCGAATCGCCTGGCTCTTGACACGTGAGGGCTCGATAACTCCAGCCTTCATCATATCGGTAGACTTCCCCTTGAACACATCAACGCCATGCCAGAGTCCGGTCTCCTTGGAGTGTTCCTTCTTCAGGTCCGCAATGATGTCAATGGGGTCATGTCCGCCATTCTCAGCAAGGGTCTTGGGCACGATTCGTAGTGCTTCAGCAAAGGCTTCAATAGCTAACTGCTCTCGGCCTTTGACTTTTTCAGCAAAGGAATCTAGACGCTTGGATATCTCAGACTCAGTGGAACCACCGCCAGCGACGTAAGTACCGTCCTCAACAACATTTCTCACGACGCATAGGGCATCATGTAGTGCCCTGTCGGCCTCATCCACAACGTGTTCTGTCCCGCCTCTGATGACTACTGATACAGCCTTGGGATCCTTGCAGTCTCTGACATACACAAGCTTGTCATCAGCAATCCTTACCTCCTCGACAAGTCCTGCCTTACCCAAGTTGTCTGCAGATAGTTCACTCAGATTAGTAGCAATCTGTGCACCTGTGGCTTTTGCTAGCTTCTCCAGTGTGCTCTTCTTGGCTCTCCGGAGCGCCAACACACCTGCCTTTGCCAGGTAGTGCTGAGCTACGTCATCTATGCCCTTCTGACAGACGAGCACAGTTGCACCTGAGTCAATGACCTTATCGACCATTGTCTTCAGCATGCGCTCTTCCTCATCAAGGAATGCCTTGATCTGGTCAGGGCTGTCAATCTTGATTTCTGCATCAAACTCGGTCTTCTCGACCTCGATAGCCGCGTTGACCAGCGCAATCTTAGCGTTCTCGACCTTTCTTGGCATTGCCGCATGTACGACCTCTTTGTCTATAACCATGCCCTTAACGAGCTCGGTTTCTATGAGGCTCTTGCCCTGTTTCTTGATTATCTCAATCATGTCAACGTCAGCAGTGATTACATCGTTGTTATCTTCGACAATCTGCAGAACAGCGTCTACTGCAATCTTGGCGAAGTGACCCTTAAAACCAGAAATTGATTTGCTGTTCATTGAAGTTTCTGCGATTCCATTCAGGACCTTCTTGTCCTTTCCTGTCATTGAGACTGAGATCTCATCGAGAATCCTTGTTGCCTCTTCAGCAGCTTTCTGATAACCGCTCACAAGAATGGTCGGATGGATCTTCTTCTCGAGTAAATCCTGCGCCCTCTTGAGTAGCTCTCCAGCAATCACGACCGATGTGGTTGTACCATCACCGGTCTCTTGGTCCTGGCTCTTTGCAACCTCAACAAGCATCTTTGCAGCAGGATGTTGTACGTCAATCTCTTTTAGGATTGATGCACCATCGTTGGTGATTGTGACATCGCCCAACGAATCGACGAGCATCTTGTCCATTCCGCGAGGTCCGAGTGTGGACTTCACAGCATCAGAGATGACGATACCTGCCATGATGTTGTTGGCCTGTGCTGACTTTCCTCTGGTACGAGATGTACCTTCCTTGAGGATAAGCACTGGTGTTCCAGACATCTGTGCCATTTTACTTTCCTCTAATGGTTATTTAAATGATAAAAGTGTACATACACTTCGTATGCACTTCTACTGAAACTGCCCTTAGACTTTGCATAAAAACTTTCCCAAATGTGAATGTATGAATAGAAAGACCCAATTGCGTTTTACGCCTTTTTCGCGGTGAGGAACGAAGAATGGTCTCTACAGCGCGGCGTGCATTGATTGTCATAGTTCTGATTGCTATGATCGTAGGTGTGGGATTTGCAGTCTTGGACTACAACTATCTGGGCATCGGTCAGGTCGATGAACACGGACTGTTCTATATCAGTGGGATTCAGGACACGAATAGCAATGAGTCATACACTGTTGAGTTCCATGGTGTTAGCTTCACCTTCTTGCATTACAATCCTCCAGGATTCTATGTCAATGGAACATTCTACACAGCACCTGATGCTCCTAACACTGCTCACTTCATGTTAACATATCCTGACAATGAGGTGGAATATCTTAGCCTCAGTGTGGGAGGATTTGTTGCTGTTCGACCAGGCTCTCCATTACGCCCGATTCTAGGAAATCATATCGCTCCAACAGCTGGAGTTGCTACTGCATTCACAGCGCAGCTGCATTTCAAGTGGGTCTATCTTGTGGCTTTCTAGTTCTTAGATTCGTGAGATCTTTTTCCTATGAGGCAAAGATGATAAGTGAGAGGCAATATCACAGCCGAACCAGATGCCCAAGTGAATTCTGGAGGCAAAAGATTGGACATCACATTAAACATAGGCGGTGAAGCTGGACAAGGAATTGACACCATTGGTGACTTGCTCACACAGGTCTTTGTCCAGTCTGGCTTCTACACCTTCACCGTAAAGGACTTCGAGTCAAGGATACGGGGTGGGTACAACTTCAGTCAAATCAGAATCTCTGATAGTCCTGTGCATGCTCCTGTTGATGATATAGATCTCATAGTGGCTCTATCTCATGATGCTATAGTAGGAAAGCGCAATCAGCTTGTGGACGGAGGAGTCATCATCTTCAATAACACCATTGATTTTGAAGAGCTTGATGCCTGTCATTATCCTGCACCTCTTGAGAAAACCGCAAAGGAAGTCGGTGGCAACATCAGGATGATGAATGCGGCCGCTCTTGGGGCTGTTCTGGCTGTCACAAAGTTTCCCTTCAAACTGGCTGATGAAGCTCTTACAGGGATCTTTCTGAGAAAGGGTCGTAAAATTGTCGATGCCAACGTGGAAGTAGCGAAGGCACTTTATGACTTGACTATGGAGAAATGGACAGGACCCTGCGTTCAAGATATGAGTGATGTCAAGACAGGTCCTTGTAAGGACCGCCTTATTGTCACAGGAAATCGTGCTATCGCATTAGGAGCTATGGCTGCGAATCTCAAATGGATGTCGTCATATCCAATGAGTCCATCCACGGCTTGCTTCCAAGATGTTGTGAGTAATGCTCAACGGTTGAAAATCGGTACTCTCCAGACGGAAGATGAAATTGCATCAATTACTATGGCGATAGGAGCCTCCTTTGCTGGGGCGCGTAGTATGGTTACGACTTCGGGTGGTGGCTTCTCTTTGATGGTAGAAGGCCTCGGATTGGCCGCGATGACAGAAACGCCCATTGTAATATATAACGCTCAGCGTCCTGGACCAAGCACTGGTCTGCCGACACGAACGGAACAAGCTGACCTTCTATTCATGCTAACTTCCAGTCAAGGTGAATTTCCGAGAATCATGCTCGCACCAAAGGATCCAATCGAAGCCTTTGAAACAACAACCAGAGCGTTCAATCTTGCCGATAGATTCCAGGTTCCAGTCATGATTCTAGGTGACCAATACTTCTCTGACTCTGTCATGAATGTGCCGCGATTTGATTCTTCTAAGGTGAAGATTGATAGAGGGAAGAGAGCTCCGGAGAAGATGTCCGAACCTTATGGTCGATACAAACTATCAGAGGACGGAGTATCCCCGATTGCATTCCCAGGCGACAAGGGTAGATTCGTAGTTGCCTCAGGAAATGTGCACCTTGAGGATGGTCACCTTACAGAAGACCCCGAGATGCGGAATGCGATGGTTGAGAAATTCATGAAGAAGATTCCATATATTCTGAAAGCACTCAATCCTCCCGAGGTCTTTGGAGGCAGGGGCGCAGAAACTACGCTGCTGACTTGGGGGTCAACGTGGGGGGCTGCCAATGAGGCAGTAAAGCGTCTCTCAAATAAGGGAGTATCTATCAATCTGCTGCACTATTGCGACGTATTTCCGTTGAAGACTCATACCTTGACTGAAGCATTCAATGATGCCAAGAGAGTAGTTGCTGTTGAACAGAACGCGACCTCGCAGTTTGCAAAACTTGTAAGGATGGAAACTGGACTCACAGTTGATCAACATATCAATAAGTATGACGGGAGGCCGATGACACCGCGATTCATTATGGATCGTCTTAGGGAGGGTGGTATCTCTTGATTACAAAGGAGCAACTCGAAGGTCCTAAGAAAATAACGTGGTGCATAGGATGCGGCAACTTTGGAATTCTAGCATCGCTTAAGAAAGCGATAGGTGAATTGGGAGTTCCTCAGAATGAATTTGTAATCGTGTCTGGGATTGGTTGTGGCAGCAAGATTCCGCACTACATCAATCTGAATGCGATACATACACTGCATGGCAGAGCAATGGCTGTTGCTCAAGGTGTACATCTTGCGAATCTTGACCTGGAAGTTCTTGTTCATGTTGGGGATGGTGATACATTAGGAGAGGGGTTGGGTCATCTGATGCACGCAGCGAGGCGAAATGTAGACATCTCAGTGTTTCTCCATAACAATGGTGTAATGGGGCTAACCAAAGGCCAATTCTCACCATCTGCCCCAAGAGGATATGTTTCGAGGACCTCGCCGCCCGAAGCCGGGGCTCCGATGAATCCTGTAAACATAGTTGCATATGCTTTGACTGCTGGTGCTACTTTCGTGGCACGTGGCTTCTCGGGTGATCAGAAGGGTCTTGTTGCATTGATGAGGAAGGCAATGAAGCACAAGGGATTTGCCCTAGTTGATATCCTACAGCCATGTCAAACTTGGAATCGAGTATTGAACTGGAAGTTCTACAACGAACATACATACTCGTTGCAGGATAATGGACATGATATCAATAACAGGATGGCGGCTCTTGAGAAAGCGTTCAGCAATGGCGACAAGATTCCAATTGGAGTTTTCTATCAAGAGAAGGCACCTACGTTAGCAGAGAGTCTTGCTTTGCCTGTAGATGGACGTCTGCGTGACCATAAGACGGATAGCAAAGAGGTTCAATCTATTATTGATGAGTTTATCCTCTAGACTAGGAGCATTTTGAGGCTGTGGTTTCGAATGACGAAGACCAGGACTGAGAAGGATGTTCTCGGAGAAGTGGAAGTTCCTTCAGAAGCATATTGGGGAATTAGCACTCAGCGTGCCCTTACCAATTTCAAAATTAGTGGTCGAAGAATGCCAGAGCAATTCATTGTAGCCCTAGCTACGGTGAAGAAAGCGTGTCTGTTGGCGAATATGGATCTGGGCGCGATCCCATCAGACATTGGAAAACCGATTCAGAAGGCTGTGGATGAGATTATCAGAGATGGAAAGATGCTGGACCAGTTTCCAATCGATATCTTTCAAACTGGCTCAGGAACTCAGACTAATATGAACATGAATGAGGTTCTGGCCAATAGGGCTAATGAAATCTTGGATCAACCTCGAGGAAAGAAGGCACCGGTCCATCCCAATGATCATGTCAACTTCGGACAGTCTTCCAATGATGCCATTCCTACAGCAATGCATGTCGCAGCACTTCTAGCAATTACTAACGAACTGATGCCTGCAATGGATAAACTGATTCAGAGTTTGGACAAAAAAGTGAAGGAATTCAATGACATTGTAAAGGTTGGCCGCACTCATCTTCAAGACGCAGTGCCCATTCCACTATCAATGGAGTTCGATGTCTATAGAACGCAGATGGTTAATAATATGAGCGATCTGCAGGCGGCCCGTGATGAGCTTGTTGTTGTTCCCATTGGAGGGACTGCACTCGGAACTGGTCTAAATGCTCCTGAGGGATTTGCTGAGAAAGCTGTTGGGTATCTGAGTAAATTCACGAATCTCCCGATTCGGACTCATTCCGTTAAAGCTGAAGGGATATCCTCACACCGTGCGATGGTGCGTCTTAGTTCAAGTCTACGACTCCTAGCGCTTTCATGTATTAAGATGGCCAATGATATTCGATGGATGGGCAGCGGTCCGCGAGCTGGGCTTGGCGAACTCATCCTTCCTCAGAATGAGCCTGGATCCTCTCTCATGCCAGGTAAGATTAATCCAACTCAATCAGAGGCCCTGATACAGGTATGTGCACAAGTAATAGGTCATGATACTGTCGTGTCATTTGCAGAGAGTCATGGGAGCATTCTTGACTTAAATATGTCAAAGCCTGTAGTCATTGTCAACATACTTGATGCGATAACAATTCTTTCAAACAGCATTCATTCGTTCAGACTGCATTGCCTTTCAGGACTCAAGGTAAATGAAAGCGCAATTAAGGACCATCTTGAGCGGAGCCTGATGATTGTTACAAGACTGACACCAGTCATCGGGTATGACAAGGCTGGAGAAGTCGCAAGAAGAGCCTATGAAACTGGGCAGACAATTCGAGAGACCATTAAGGATATGGGAATCGAGATAGAGGGGAATCTCGATGAACTACTTGATCCGAAGAAGATGGTCTGAAAGAGGAGGTTATGAAGACGAATCATAATCATGATATTCTGGTCATTGGGGCTGGGCTTTCCGGTTTGCGTGTTGCCATAGAGCTAACTGACCGGTACGATGTGGCAGTCCTGACAAAGGTGCATCCACTGAGGTCTCACTCTGTGGCTGCCCAGGGGGGGATCAATGCCTCACTAAGCCCTGAAGACTCTTGGGAGTCGCATGCTTTTGACACTGTCAAGGGCTCAGATTATCTGGCTGACCAAGATGTGGTCGAGTTGATGGCCAAGGGGGCACCAAGCGCTGTGATTGAGAATGAGCAGTGGGGCACAGCATTTTCAAGGACCGAAGATGGAAGCATTGCTCAACGTCCTTTTGGTGGGGCTGCGTATCCCCGTACATGTTATGCTGCCGATAGGACCGGGCACAACTTACTCCATACCACTTTCGAGCAGGCACTCCGAAAAGGAGTCAAGTTCTATCATGAGTGGTTTGTTACTTCTCTTGTTAAGACAGAAGATCGAGTCTGTGGGGTGACTGCTCTTGAGATTGCCACAGGTGAGATACATGGCTTTACCGCCAAGGCTGTAGTTCTAGCCACAGGTGGGTTTGGTCGGATCTATGGCCATTCTACCAACGCTCTCATCAACACTGGCGATGGTGCTGCTATTGCATTACGGGCAGGAGTCCCGCTCAAGGATATGGAGTTCGTTCAGTTCCATCCTACAACTTTAGTGCCATCAAGCATCCTCATTACTGAGGGTGCCCGGGGCGAAGGAGGGTATCTCTTCAACAGTGAAGGCAAGAGGTTCATGGACAAGTATGCACCAAAGGACATGGAACTTGCTCCACGGGATATTGTGGCAAGAGCTATTCAGACTGAGATAAATGAAGGTAGAGGATTTGGTTCCAACTACGTCCACCTTGATTTGAGGCACCTAGGCAAAGAGAAGATTATGGAACGACTTCCCGGGATACGGGAGATATCCATGTTTTTCGCTGGGGTTGACCCAATTGACGAGCCTATCCCAGTACGTCCTGGGCAACACTACTCAATGGGCGGCATTCATTGTAACAAGAATGGGGCGACGCTGCTCGATGGTCTTTTCACAGTAGGAGAAACAGCGTGCATGAGTGTTCATGGCGCAAACAGGCTTGGAGGCAACTCACTCCTAGAAACCCTTGTATTTGGTAGATTTGTTGGTCAGAAGGTCGGTGAGTATGCTGCGGATGCGGAAGATTTTGATGAATGCACTGTAGATGATGCTGCTTTCGCTATGCGGGAGAAGATTCAGTCAATTCTTCTGAGAGAATCAGGAGAGTCACATGCTGAATTAAAGGAAGAGATGGGCAGAATCATGGATAATGAAGTCGGAGTGTTTAGAGAACAAGAGACCTTGGAGTCGGCTCTCAAAGCGATTCGCTTCTTGAAAGAACGCTATGAGAATATTGCATTGCCAAGATGCGACACTCAATTCAACTACTCACTTGTCAGAGCCCTGGAACTGGAGAATCTGCTTCACCTTGCCGAAGTCATTACTATGACTGCGCTCATGAGACGCGAGAGCAGGGGTGCCCATTGGCGAACCGATTATGGATCTCGGGACGACGAGAATTTCCTGAAGCATTCATTGGTATCCATGGTTGAGGACTTTCTGAAGACCGAATATATCGATGTCAACCTCGGGATGTTTGAGGTAAAGGAGAGGAAGTATTGATGATGTTTAGAGTGGCACGCAGTCGTGAAGGAATGAAGATCACTCATTATGACCTCTACAAGGTCGACCTTCGCAAAGGGATGACAGTATTGGATGTACTCTTTCAGATTCAGGATTACATGGACGAGTCTCTTGCATTCAGATATTCATGCAGAGGTGCGGTATGTGGAAGCTGTGCAATGCTCGTGAACAAGATTCCAGTCCTTGCTTGCAGGACTCAAGTGAGTTCATTGAAGAAGGCTCCCCCAAAGCTCAAACCTTTTGCGGCAATGACTGATTCTCCCACAGGCTGGAATCCAGAAACCGAGGTCCTTGTTGAACCTTTGCCGAATCTGCCTATCTTAAAGGACCTGGTCGTTGACATGACACAATTCTATGATGCACTGGAATCCTTGAAGCTCTGGGCAGATCCCGCAAAAGGCGATGATCCACGAATCCAGAGTCCAACAGACCGGAAAAAGATTGAGCGCTATGTGAACTGCATCATGTGCGCGCTCTGCTTTGGTTCTTGTCCTATCAACGCAGAAAAGGAAGAATACCTTGGCCCGGCCGCATTAGCAAAAGCGTGGCGATTCTCCGAAGACTCTAGAACGGAGGAGTCCAAGAAATATCTTGAAGCTGCGAAAGCCCCTGAGGGGTCGCCATTATGTGATCTAATCTACAATTGTGTGAAGGTATGTCCAAAAGGAGTAGCGCCAGGTGGGGCGATCAGGAAGATAAAGGAATCATAACTCAGCAGTATTATGCCCCGCCCAATTGCTTCGTTCGATTCATTGCTTCAGCATAGTCCTCGGATGCGCCGTCAAAGAATGCTATGTCCTGAGTTTTAGAGTAGTGTAGCTTTCCTGATGTAGTGGCCTTGATTTTTACACTTTCCTCTCCCCTTGGAAAATGACCTGAGACTCTCATAACGATATAAAGAAGTCCCAATGTGAGAAGCGCAGCTGTTAAGATTTCTGGGATCAATTTTATTCACGCCAATAGGTTTTCTGAAATGAATCATTGGATTATAAGGAGTGAAAGCATATAGGGTCTTTGAACACTAGGCATCTCTTGCCATCCTAAGTAGAAGCGCCACTTGTCCTGCGTGATGAGTCACATGGTATCCGGCGATAATTCGTAAGATAATTTCTAGTGACCCTTGTTTCAGAAGAGATGGAGGCGGCAGATTCATCTCTTCATCTAGGTTCTCATCCGTCAAGTGTTCGTATATCTCTCTAAATGTCTGGTACACTGCACGAACATTCACCTTCAGCCTGCCCTCAATTGTATCCGCATCCTTCTCCTCTTGCTTTGCTAGGGTAATTCCTAGGAGATCAGCTATCTCACTGCATACCAACATTAAGACAATGGTGGCATGATACACCACTTCGGAAGCTGAAGGACCCCCTTCTGATGGAGTCCACTCTAGTTCTTCATCACTACCATTAATCTGCGTAATAAGCCAGTTACGTGCGCCCAAACCCAACCTCAGTAAGTCGCCTTGCTTTCCAGAAAGCTCCTTTTTCATCTTCTATCGACCAAAATCGCCTTGTGAGACCCCCATAAGTAGAAACCTGTTTACGAAAAATCGTCGAGCGTGACTAATGACAGACCATGAATGAGTTATTATGGGTATTCAACCTACCGTGACGAGCGCGTAGACGATGGAAGACGTGGTTTCCATCTTTCATACATGCCTGAGGAGGATGTTCTCATTGGTCAGAGCTCGAATTGTAATTCTTCTTGTTCCCATTCTATTGCTTACAAGCGCGATTATTGCTCAAGAGCCACAAGGGTTACTGAATCATAGTCAATCCGATTTTGAAATTACGAATGGAGCTCTACT
>JAEOTX010000136.1 GCA_016839605.1 Candidatus Thorarchaeota archaeon
AAGAGTGCGCAAGGACTTAGAGAAGAATAAATTATGCGCAATTGCATTTGACGAACTTGAGAAAGACGTAGAGGTCCAGGCTCTACTTGAAGATTCGAACCGTATGGCCATAGACAGAATGGGATATTCTGATCATGGACATACTCACTCATTGATTGTCGCTCAGAATGGGGTTCGCCTCTTTAAGGCACTCGTGAAGGGTCTTCAACCTTCAATAGTACAGGAAGAAACAGGCACACTGCAAGACGCTGAGCTAGTCGTGTTTATCGGTTGCTACCTCCATGACATTGGAATGGTAGTGGCGCGCGAAAATCATGACATATTCACAGTGCTCTTAGCAACACCCATTCTAGACAGGATTCTGGCGAAAGTTTACCCGAAAGATCGGCGGAAGCAGGTCCATATACGTGGACACATCCAACATGCAATCTATACTCATGACATTGCAGCCCCACCACTGACCGTGGAAGCCGGCATTGTGGGAATTGCAGACGCATTGGACATGACAAAAGGTCGTGCAAGGATTCCATTTGAGTCTGGCAGTGTGAATATCCACTCTGCATCAGCTATGGCAATCGAGAGAGTCCAGATCCGTAAAGGAGCGGAGAAGACAGTCCGAATTGATGTCACCATGAACAACGCGTCGGGTATCTTCCAGATTCAAGAACTCTTGGAGAAGAAGGTCAGAAGCTCTCCCGCACTCCTAGAACACATAGAACTCTATGCAATCATGTCGCCTAATGAAGAGACAATTCTAGAAAAAGAACTCAAAGTGTTGTAAAACGGTCACAGATTAAAGAGTGTCGAGTCAGTAATTAGCGATTTCGAACATTTTCGATTCCGAGTTCGTTCATAGCAGTTAATATATATGTACGATAGCGGGCATCCATCCCTAACGCTTCGTCTATATTGGAGCCAAATACTAATGACACTTGACCACATTGACGAGAAAATCATATCGATGCTACAGGATGACGGACGCCGATCATATAGCGAGATTGCTGATGCTGCAGAGAGGACCGAGGTGACCATTCGTCGTAGAGTAAAGCGACTTATCGATGAAGGGTACATCAAGAAGTTCACTGTCATTCTAGACCCAATGAAGATGGGACGCAAAATTCGTGCTGTCATTCGAGTCAAGACTGTGATGAAAGAGGCTACTGTCATCTCGAAGAAAGTCCAGCATTTCAGTGAAGTGGACGAGGCCTATTTCTTGGACGGAGCATGTGGAATAATGCTGAAGGTCACTGTAGATGACTTAGCAAATCTCAGAGAGTTTCTCGAGCTGAAACTGGGCAAGGTCCCTGGTGTAGGTGAAATAGAGACCTGTATTGTTCTCGAAGACATCAAACCTCCTTACTAATGGGTGACGTGGTGAGCCTCGGTGCAACTTGTGCTGCGCCTGTCCGAAAACGAATTGAATAGACTGCATAATCATGCTGAACAGAGTCTGCCGCTCGAGGCCGCTGCTCTTCTATTCGGCTGCGTTCATGATACTGACGTAGTTGTCAGGCGTGTTGAGCTCGTACAGAACATCGCTGAGTCGAAGACATCCTTCTCAGTAGACCCTGAAACAGAATACAAGCTTCTTGTTGAGGCTGAGGAGCGGGGAGAGGATCTAGTGGGCATTTTTCATTCACATCCAGCGCCTCCTAAACCCTCTGCCAGTGATCTGCGAAATATGCGTCTGAATCCAGTGATATGGGTGATTTCCTCAAAACTGACAGGACGCTGGGAAAGCCGTGCATATATTCTGGATGACAATAACTTGGACGAAGTAGATCTAATTCTGACCTAGAGATCGATTCAGGTCTTGAGTCCCTTGAGAGTGCCTGATGTCTTCTTCGGCTCAAACGACACACGAGTCTTTTCTATTGAACCAATTAGAACTGAGGACGTGATTACCTTTTCCAGCAGTGCTGCATTGCATTGGAGAATGCCCATGCCACTATCTTCATTGTATTTGCTTAGATAGAGTCTGGAGTCGGCGACTGCTACCTCGCCATACAGAGAGAGCAGGTTTCTTCTGACCTCTGCGGTAAGTTGCTTCCCATTGATTGGGCTGCCATCCTGATGCAGGCAAAACCGAAGATAGCGCTTTCTCCGACTTTTCATTCAGTTTCACCTCTCTGAACAATTTCAACGCCGGGTGCTACAAAGTCAGAACCCAATCGCTTCTTGTTTCTATCAATGATACTCTGTGGCCCCTCTTGAACTGCAATCTTTGTGTACTTCCAGTCTAGACCAAGCAGCAGTCCCACATATCTCATTGCAGTTGGTGATCTCATTGACATCACTACTTTCGAACCGCTTGATAGAATCACCTGCATCCCCATACCCACAGCAGTTTGCACATTCTCTCTGAAGACTTTGATGACCTTGGACCTTGTCAGTCCAGAAGACGTCAGAAGAGGCTCTATCGGGACCTCAAGTGCTGTGCCTGAAACGGCCGCCAGTTTCGCAGTACTCTCTCGCAGAATGCATTCATTATGTGGCTTGTCAAGGGTCAAGAAGTCAACTCGCTCATCCTCAGCAGCCCAGTTGGAAACATCTACTCCTCGTAGAGGGACTGCAATTACAGCTGCTTTTGGACGAGCTTCTTTTGCAGCTTTCTTTACAGCTCTGAGACCGCTTTCTGGCAAATCTATTCTTGTAAACAGGTCCATCCCGCCCTCTAGAGTTTCAAAGGGTTTGTCCCTTTGCAGAACGGTGGCGAATCCTGTTAAACCAAGTGAGTCTGCCATTTTGACGAAAGAGCCCAGGCTCTTTGACGTTGGGCTCCTCACATTCAAGTCAATTGACATCAGTTCACCTCGGCGCTATTGCAGACGGTCAGCCAAGAATTCCTCCGCTTTTGAGCGAAGACACTTCGGATACTCTCTTAGATGAATTCTGACACTTATCACGTCAGAGTCATTGGCTAGTCTTGTTTCACCAAGATATGATGCCTGCTTATCAATCCTGAGAAAAAGAACGCACTGATCGTCTAGCCTTCGAGAGAGCGTCTTTCTTAGGGCTTTTCTGTCCCGGTCAGAGAAACTTTCCACAATCCGGTTGAATGTTTGCTCACATGCATGTCTATTCTCAATGAATGCGAGAATTACAACAATCTCCGTATTCCTGTGACTTTCTGTTAACTCAGTTGAAATCTTTACTGAATCTCGCAGGTCTTCTGGATAGAGGTTTAGTACTGCCTCTGTTACTCTTTCTACAACCTCAGTACCTCTTGAGTACGCACGTGTTTCAACTCTGCTTACGAATGGCATCAAAGAGTCCCCATTGGGAGCCTATGAGTTATTTACCGACGTTGCCCTTAGCTCCAAGGGATGGTCTAATCTTCTCAGCACCTCTTCCCTTCTTTCTCAGCCCTCTACTTCTCTTTCCAGCTGACGTGAGCCCTCGGCTCTCTCTACCCTTTTGAACAGGGTCACAGATCCAGTTGATCTCTGGGTCATTGTAGATGACGGGATGGTCCGGATCGACCATAATGACCTCATGCCAGACCCACTTGTGGTCAGAACCTACCCAATAGGAGTTAAGAACACGCAGATTCGGGTACTTGCGTGCTGTCCTTTCCTCAGCAATCCATCGACGGGACTTCTGTGGTGTATACTTAGTAACACCCATACTTCTTGGTTTTCTTCCCATTCGCGGCCTTGGCTTTTCTCTTGGACCTCTTCCTGTCTTAATCCTCGCGACTACGTAACCCTGCTTTGCCTTGTAGCCGAGCGATCGGGCACGGCCTAGTCTTGTTGGCCTGTCCAGTCTTACAATAGTGCCTTGTTTTCTCCAGACAATCAGTCTGCTCTTTACCATCTCGGAACGCTCTTGCTGTTCCTTAACCCATCTCTCATTCATGTGCCTGTATGCTGAAGGCATGACATTACCATCCTTTGTTGTAATTCATTCGCTTTGTTTGTGGTTCAGCCCTTACGGGCCACATCCCTTGCGGACGTATCCGCCTAAACAAAGGAAATGGTGTGGCTTTTCAGCCACTGCTTTCCCGATGATATTCGCTTTTAGGTGTAGCGATTGAGCCCATCTGATTTCTGTATGCATCATTTGAACTCTGCAATCACTTTCTCAGCTGTAAGATCCCCAACTCTGACCTGAGCCTCTGAGGTGGAAGATGATACATGTGGTGTAGCAATCAATTTCGGGTGCCTGACAAGTTTCCAATCGGCAGGTGGTTCCTTCTCGAAGACATCAAGTGCAGCGCCTGCAATCTGGTTCTCGTCCAAGGCCTTTAGAAGAGCATGTTCGTCTACAACTCCTCCCCGGGCTGTGTTAATGAGAAAGGCTGACTCTTTCATCATCTTCAGCTCCTTCTCGCCGATCAAACCCTTTGTAGCGGGCACGAGAGGGACATGCAATGTGATATAGTCCGCCCGCTTAATCAAGTCCTCCGTGTCTGTTCTCTCAGCACCATATTCCACACATGCTAGATCAATATCCACAACATCACAGGCCAGGACCTCCATATCGAGAGCTCTTGCCCTCTTTGCCACCTCGCATCCTATCCTGCCAAAGCCTATAATTCCCAACGTCTTTTGCCAGAGTTCGGTACCTTTCAGTTTCTTCTTCTCCCAGCGCTCATCTTTCATCGAGCTATCCGCAGAGGTCACTTTTCTCGCAAGAGCGAACATGAGTGCGATGACCATTTCCGCAACCGAAACCGTTGGTGCTTCTGGGGTATTCAGTACCTTGACACCCTTCTCCTTTGCAGCCTCAAGGTCCACATTGTCTAATCCCACGCCAGCTCTGACGACAAGCTTCAGAGTGTCTGCCGCATCGATGACGCCTTTGGTCACTTTTGTAGCACTACGAACAACAATGCAGTCAAAGCCCTTTATCTGGTCCTCAACAGGACCATCGGTTTCGCTATTCCTTAGCACCACATCATGTCCCGCGTCCTTCATCTTGGCAACAGCGGAATCTGCAACTGGGTCGGCAACGAGTATTCGTACCATTTTCTGATTCCCTCCGAACATAGGGTGAGCTTGGGCCGGTAGGAGGTACATCTTAAATTTGGTGGCCACGACATTTTCTTAAGCACCAACTAGTTCCCCCAATATCATGAAGAAAGAGTTGAATCCAACCACTGCTGTTGTGCCCTGTCCGGTAGTACTCCTTAGTGTGGTGGGAGAAGACAGACCGAACATCATCACACTATCTTGGGTAGCGAATGTATGTAGCAACCCTCCATCAATCGTCGCGGGAATCAGACCCCAGAGACATAGTTATGAGATGGTCAAGAATGCTGGCGACTTTGTGTTAAACATACCATCTATTGATCAAATTGATGCTGCAGAGTTTGCGGGAACAAAGTCTGGACGTGAGTTTGACAAGTTCAAGGAATGCAATCTCACACCCGTTCCTGCAACAAAGGTCAACTCACCGATGATTGAGGAATGCCCCATCAATATCGAGTGCAAGGTCACCAAAATCGACAGTCCTGGAGTACATGACGTATTTACAGCCGAAGTTGTTGCCGTGCATGTGGATGAGTCTGTTCTTAATGATAAGGGTCGATTCATTGCATCAAAGGCGAACCTCTTTACATACCTGCCACTGAACGGCGAATACTGGTCGCTTGGCAAACACATTCAGACGTAGGTCAGCTAAGTTGTGAGCTGAATATTGACATTCTCAGACTCCTCCTCGTCATAGAATCTGGAGGACTGAAGATGGCGTACAGATGCATCTCCGTCAGATTCGAGGATGATCCAAGCGCCTCTCGGTACGTGGGCCTCTTTCAAAAAGACATCATAGGTAATTCCGGGGAATTCCACGATGATAGGTTCATGGCCCAGCAGATTGAACAGGCCACAGGCCTCTTGAGCGCGACTGACAGTATCCAACCGAGTGAGTATTGGTATCCATTCGTCAGAGGCTCCTGACCATTTCAGAATGGGGGATGAATTCGGTGGGGGCCATTTGCCTTTCTGTACTGTGGCGTATTCTCCAGTGCCAAGTCCATAGATTGTAGGTGC
>JAEOTX010000137.1 GCA_016839605.1 Candidatus Thorarchaeota archaeon
CATAGCCGGGCTAGACCACCGGCCCATTCAGGTTCGTCATGACCGAGGCTGTCGATTAAAAACATTGCGACATCCCGATACCAAGCCAAAACCCACAACTTGATAGTTTGACTGCCAACACGCATCCTCCTCTCTAAGATTTTCTATCCGTTCCAGGAATTATCAACACAATTGCTGCCACAACTACAATGAACATAGCAAGAATCGAATTGACATAGAGTGCGGCTCCATAATCCATCCCTGGTGGAAAGCTGAAAATTAGCACTGAGAATGTGAGGCATAGAAGTAGAACGGCCGCAATGAGAATCAATAATATTGATTTCTTAATCGGTTCCATATCCCTCTCATGGAGTTTTGGTTTTTTCCCCTTTAACCTTATGGTAGAAGGTGACCCACCTCGTTCAATCTGCCAACTTATCAAATGTATAGCGACAATCCAGCCCTTGGGTGCTTCATGAGAATCCTCTTCGTCAGTCTGTTCTTCAAGACCTTGTAGGACTCCTTGCCAGAGATCATCAGGTACATGGTTTCTCTGATGTAGTCGTCCTTGTGCCCAAGCTGCAGGATTGTTTCCATGTTCTTCTCACTCTTGAACATCAACTTAGCAACGTCCCGTCCAACCTTGAGGTCTGACTCCAGCTCGGCCTTCCACGCCTTCTCATAGTCCCGAAGATACGTCGGGTCATCACTCTTGACTGCTCTGCCAAGTGCTGGAGCGGCGTGTATGCCAGCTCGGATGGCCATATAGATTCCCTCGCCTGAGAATGGGTTCGCAAATCCTGCCGCATCTCCAACAAGAATGGCTCTCCCTTTTACTGTCGTCTTGACAGCACCCGAGTAGGGTAGTCGAGCAGCAGTATCAGACACGATCTCAGGATCGATATCATGCTGTTTCTTGAAGTCCTCAAACCACTTCATGAACAGCGGTCGAATTGCCTTGATCCTGCTTTGGTCACAACCTGCACCGAAACTGAGAATGGAGCGCTTTGGAAAGCACCATAGGTATCCGTATGGCACAGGTCCGAAATAGATGTGAAATGCCATGCCCTCCTTGTCATGAGGCACACCGCAGATTCTCCTTACCGTGGCTTCACCAACTTCGGCTTCAAGTTCAATAGCAACTGCAGCCGAATTACCAGACCATCCACCGTAGAATCCCAAGCTTTTAGCTACAACACTGTTGATTCCATCAGCACCAACGACATACTTGCCTCTGAACTCCTCGCCATCTTTTGTAGTGACGGTCAAGCCTGTCTGATCTTCGCTGACCTTCGTCACTGCGGAGCCCTCTCTTACTTCTGCCCCTGCTTCAGATGCTTTCTTCAGAAGCAGATGGTCAAAATCGTCACGCATGAACATCACGCCATCAGGCTCGTCAACTGTTAGATCGATCTCTAGTCCCGATGGAGAGAAGAATCTTGGACCATAGGTCCTTCGCTGAATGACCTCATCAATCTTGAAGTCCAGACTGTCAACACCGTACTGACGCATCGCTCCTCCGCATGGCTTGACTCTAGGGAACTCTGCCTTGTCTAACACGAGGACATGGAGGTCCTTCTGTGCCGCTCTCCGGGCTGCTGTTGAACCTGCAGGTCCACCACCCACTACAATGACATCATACTTGGTCACATCGAATCCCTCTAGTCAACTCCAGTACTCCCGAAGCCACCCTCTCCACGTTCAGACTCCTCAAGATCATCAACTGCTTCGAAGAGTGCTTTCGGCACAGCACGAATGGCTAGCTGGGCAATTCTCATGCCCTTTGCTATCTTGAATGGCTCTTTCCCGTGATTGATCATGATAGACTTGACTTCGCCTCTATATCCGCTGTCTATCGTGCCTGGCGCATTGAGTATGGTCACACCATGTTTCAGTGCAAGTCCACTCCTGGGTCTGACCTGGCCCTCATAGCCCGGAGCTATCTCCAATGAGATTCCGGTGGCTACAGCATACCTTTCTCCAGGCTTCAGTGTCAGGTCCTCAACAGAATATAGATCGAACGCCACATCTCCGTGGTTCGCAAGCTTTGGCACTTTTGCATCAGGATGGAGAAGCTTTACAGCGACGATGACCGGCTCATCTCTCATAGTCTGCACCAGTTACTCTGCTTCCTTTCTTTCTCTCACATATACTTGCTCCTTTTCACCCTGCGTAGCTGGTAACATTTATATATGAATGATGCATAGTACTATATAATACACAGTATAGTGTGATGCACAATGATACACAATACAAAGCAATACAACTTTGGTGAAAACAATGTCGAAAGCAGACCAAGAAATGGACAGGTGGGCTAAAGAAGTGAAGCGCGGCGCAGTCACTCTTGCGATACTGGCTCTTCTCGATGAAGAGCCCGCCTATGGTTACGAGCTTGTGAAGAGATTGGAGCAAAAGGTCTCCTTTTTGCAGCTCGAACAGGGTACTGTCTATCCTCTGCTGAGACGGATGGAGAAACGTGGCTTATTGGTCTCTGAGTGGGATTATGACGATCCGACAAAGCCCAAGAAATACTACGGCTTGACAGATGAAGGGCGTTCAGCTCTTCAGATGATGGCACAGACCTGGAATGTCCTCTCACATGAGATGAGAGATATCACAACGGGGGTTGAAACACAATGACCAAGGACCCGATGAAGATGATTGATGAGTATCTCGAACGCGTGAAGGTCTATCTACCAATTGACAATGATGATGTCTTGGCTGAGATTCGGACTCATCTGATTGAGTCTGCTGAAGCTATTGGAAACGGAAATATGACCCCTGGTTCAACGCTTATGGCGATTGAGCGGATGGGCGAACCCAAGATCGTAGCGAGCGAGTATGCTGACAGCGGCAAGAAAGTTGGACCCGTTCCAGCTGAATATGCTCAGCCTGTAATGAGAATGCTTCTAGTCCTGATTGGAGTAGGAGTTGCATTCATCGTGGGAGCATATGTCATTGGGAACGCACTCCTTGTCCCCTTGGGCGTCATCGCTGAGATTGAGAACTTCCCGGTAAGCATTCCGATTATGATAGCTGTCAACGTGATCTTTGTCATGTTGATAATTGGTGGCATTACTCTAGCTGATAGAGATAAAATGCCTACAGATAAGACCGCCTTAGAAGGCTTTCTCGGCATAGGTAGTGAAGGTTTCAAACCCAAGCCAAAATCTGATGCAGCCGGTGAGGTGTTCTTCGGGATTGTGTTCGGAATCATACTGCTTCATCCAGCAATACAGGTCCTCTACACTGCTGCGTTCGTTCCATTCGTGTCAGTAATTGCAGCACTAGCATTTACGAATGCTATCAAGGGTGGCATGTTTCTAGTGGCTGGTGAGAACAACCTCAACCTGATCTTTGAGGCGGTTCTTGGAATAGTCTGGATTCTGCTAGCAATGGGACTTATTAATGTCGGCTGGCCAACGGACTACTTCTACGGCTCTCTGGACGGCGTGACATGGGGCCTGATTGATTTTGAGGCTTTCTTCATCGATCATGGAATTCCATTCGTTCCATTCGACTGGATATGGATATTCATCATCTTCATCACAGTCGTTACTAACACCTGGAAAGTCATCGTCAACCTCACGAAGGTTCCGATGTACCTCCAGAGTGGCAGGGGACTATGGTGGCACGGTGACTATGGCAAGAGACGAAGACCTAGGGGACTCCGTCGAAGCCTAGCCCGTCCGTACAAGAAGCGGGACGAGAAACGCCGAGTCTATACAGACGGCTATCAAGGTAATTACTAGTGACAATTGGGGGGCATTTGCCCCCTCCCTCTGTTTCTCTCATTCTTCGTTATCTAATCTGGCCAGTCTTCTTGTTTCGTGAATAGCGTATACAAAGGCAAGTGCTATTCCAGCAGTCATGAGAAGGGCAAATTCAATTGGAAAGATAAGGAATATCAAGATAACGAGCACTGCGAGTATAAACAGTGACAGGAGAATCATCATGAGGTCGCTGTCGTCCATTGCTA
>JAEOTX010000138.1 GCA_016839605.1 Candidatus Thorarchaeota archaeon
AGCCTCCTGTTGCAGTTCGTGAGTATATGAAACCATATGAGATTGATGAGCTTAGAATAGAGCTTGAGGCCCGAGGTATGCCAAGGGATGAGGTTATGGTGATACTTGAACAAGCCAAGACACTACCACGAGAACTAGTTGATGATCTCATAAAGAGTCTAGTTGGCGAGAAGAAAAAGGATTAGCATAGAAAACTAAGTATCAGTATAGCCATAGGAGGTTCTTAGTTCATAGTGAGGTTTATTCATCTCGCGAAGTCTCTTTGTAGCGATTTCAATAGCTACTGATGATACGTCGCATATTATCCAGCTGCGCTCTAATCTACTTGCAGCAACAGCTGTTGTACCGGATCCTCCAAAGAAGTCTGCCACAACATCTCCGGGCTCAGTTGCACACTCAATAATTCTCTCTAGAAGTGCTACTGGTTTCTGAGTCAGAAATCCCGAATACTCTTTTGACGCGCCTTGGATTGGATTAATGTCCAGCCAAAGGTCCGAAACCAGAACTCCTTGAACATCCGAGAGATATTGCTTTTTGGAGTAGCGCCCATTCCTGCTCGTATAGATTCTGTTCTCATCCCACCACTTGTCCAGAGTTTCTCGTCTATAGAGATATGGAGCGGTCCTCCCTCTCCATTCAAACTGCTTGCGGTTCTCAGTTCTTTGAATGCCCTGTGCTTCAATCTCAATGAGACGAAACTTACCTCGCTCATCTTCGTATCTGTAGGGCTTCAGAGACTTCTCGTCGTGCTTTCGGTAGACTGGTTTCGTTTCGAATTTAGTGATGTCCTTGGCGTAGAGCAAGATGTTGTCGTGCTGACTTCCGAATCCTTTGCTTTGAGACTTAGGGCTGTTGGTTCTTCGCCATACAATCTCATTTACGAAATTTGATTCTCCAAAGATATCATCTAGCAAAGTCTTCACATAATGAGACGCGTGAAGATCAACGTGAAGCCAAAGACTACCATCTTCTCGAAGGAGTGGCTTCATGGCTTCAATTCTTTCTCTCATGTACTGAAGGTATTCCTGTAGTCCGCCTTCCCATTTGTCTGTGTATGTGACTTCTTCAATGAGCATGGGCGCACGCTCAGGAGCTCCCTTCCCTCTTTTCTTCAGAGTATAGTCTGTGCCAGAGAAATAGGGTGGGTCGATGTAAATGAGTCGGATTCTCTCGTGATAGTCTTTCTTCATTTCCTTCATGAATTGAAGACAATCGCCTGAGAAGATGAAATTCTCTAACTCATCCATGGACTTTCCAATGTGCTTTCCCCTTAAGAGGCCTTTCAGTGAAGCGGAAGATTGCTCTTCATTGGCTCGTCAATGGCATATCTCCAATTGAATCCTTATCTTGCCTGTGGTGGACACTGGGAGATGGATCAAGCTCAAACTCAGATGATGTCCGTATCTACATCTCTAGATCTTCAGGCAGCTCCTCGCCGTGCTCCTCGCTCTCTGCTGCCTCACGAGCAATGCCTATCTTAATGAGAGTAACTAGGTAGCCTGCTATTCTGTTCCTGACCTTCTTTGTCTTGACGTCGGTGAATTGCTCGACTAGCCTCTTGTTGCTTTCAAAATCCTCTGTGAAGGTGTCTGGGTACAACTGAAGGAGCGTCCTCGCTGCATTTTTGATGTATCTTGGTCTTACGCTACCCAATTCTAACTCACCGCAATTAGTGACTGAAACAGCGTGCCCTTGAATATGAATATAAAGCATGTGGTGCCTACCCCGTATGGGAGCGGCGATTAGTTCATGCTTTACGAGACCCTAGCCCTCGCGTATGAGGAGATTGAAGTCACCTCGGGAACGCTTGAGAAGACACGGCTCTTTTCGGAACTTTTGGAAAAAGCGGATCCAGCAGAAGTAGGCAAGATAATAGCCCTGACCATTGCTAAGTTGCATCCTGATTGGGTAGGAGCGCCTGAAATCGGGATTGCAGAAAAGATGGCGGTCCAGGTGGTCTCTGCTGCCGCATCTGTAAGAGAAAGTGTGGTCAAGGAAAAATTGAGGGAGATTGGGGATATCGGTGCTGCTGCTGAGTCTCTCCTTCAAGAAGGTGCTCAAACTTCTCTCTTTGCTGAGGATTTGACGGTACAGCTCGTCTATGACTCACTGGATGCGATGTCAAGGATTAGCGGGAAGGGAAGTGCAAAAGACAAGACAGCGAAGCTTGTGGGAATACTATCCGATTCATCACCGCTTGAGGCTAAATACATTCTAAGAACAATCACTGGACAGTTAAGGCTAGGACTTGGATATATGGGCGTCATGGACTCTCTTGCAATCGCATTTGCAGGCGGAAAAGAGGCGCGTGAAGTAATTGAGAAAGCCTTCAATGTCTGCAGTGACTTGACAGCGGTTGCCAAGTCTCTTGCTACTGAAGGGATTGAAGCAGTGAGTGCGGTTAAGAGTGCAGTAGGACGGCCGATTAGAATGATGGCCGCAAAGAAGCTATCAGACTCAACTGAAATCATTGAGAAAGCTGGACCTGAGGTCTTAGTGGAGTACAAATATGACGGTGAGCGAGTTCAGGTCCATAAGAACGGGGATGAAGTAGCTCTCTTCTCGCGACGTCAGGAGATGATAACAGAACAGTATCCTGATGTTGCTGAACTAGTACGGTCTCAAATCAAGGCTGAAACCTGTGTTCTCGAGGGAGAGTGTGTAGCAATAGATCCAGAGACTGGAAGAAGCCGCCCCTTTCAGGAGCTAATGAGACGCAGAAGAAAGACTGACATCGATGAGATGCGTGAGGCGGTTCCTGTTGCAGTATATTTCTTTGACATCCTGTATCATGAGGGTAAAGATGTAACTGATCTTCCGATGAGTAAGAGAAGAGAACTGCTTGAGAAGACCGTGCAGAAGAGTGATAGAGTTTCATTGACAGTGGGTGAATTGACTTCTGACCCTGAACGACTCGATGAGATATTCACCAACGCTATTGAAACAGGTCATGAGGGAGTCATTGCAAAAGCCGTACACGAGAAATCAACCTATCAAGCAGGGTCTCGAAGCTGGCTTTGGATTAAGCTGAAGGCGTCGTACCAAGAAGGAATAGCAGATTCAGTGGATCTTGTCGTTGTGGGAGCATTTTTTGGCCGGGGAAAGAGGACCGGTCTGTATGGAGCCATTCTGACCTCAGTCTATGATGAAGATACTGATACATTTCCAACTGTATGCAAGATTGGTACAGGATTTACAGATGCAATGTTGAGCGAGTTCAAGGAGCGGCTTGATCGTCACAAGCTGGAGACAAAGAGCACAAAGGTTGTGTCAGACATGGAAGCTGAAGTCTGGTTTGACCCCGAAGAAGTCATTGAGGTTCTAGGTGATGAGAT
>JAEOTX010000014.1 GCA_016839605.1 Candidatus Thorarchaeota archaeon
AGGGGTATCGTCTCTCACTTCAACCTCACTCATCATGATGTCCATTTCGAGATGGGAACCTTCAGCAAAGCGTTCGGCGTGATGGGAGGGCATGTTGCAGGAAGCCGCGATATGGTGAACTACGCTCTGAACAAGAGTCGTTCATGGCTACTGAGTGCCTCGCATCCACCAGCGACAGCCGCAGCATGTATCGCTGCCATCGATGTCTTGGAAACTGAAGAGGAGCATGTAAAGACCCTCTGGGAAAACAGGGAATACTTCGTCAATGGTCTACAGCAGATAGGTTTCGACACTGGTGTCAGTGAAACCCCAATCATTCCAGCAATGTGCGGTGAGAGCTCGAAAGCAGTGGAGCTCAGCAATGGGATGATGGATGAGGGAATCTTGGCATTACCAATCGTATTCCCAATGGTTGCGAGGGATAAGGCTAGGATTCGAAACATGATGAACAGCGGACTAACAAAGGAACAGCTCAACATCTCTCTAGCAGCCTATGAAAAAATTGGTAAGAGAGTTGGCATCATCTAAGACCTGAATAGGATAGGAGAACCTCCGACAATCAATTGCCGGGGGATTCCCAATTCTTCATTAGATCTTCTGGTCCACTTTCTCTAATTCTACAATAGGGGCAAATCTGAAGCTGACCTCTGGATTGTAGTGTCGAGTGATCTTCACGAGGTGCTCCGGATTCTCAGTTTCAACCAACTGAAAGCCCTCAGGACCATCCACCATTGTGAAGTTCTTTGAGATAAACTTCGCATGCTTATCAGGGTCCTTCTTTACTATGTCGCGGAACGCCTTCAGCTTGTCCATCACAGCATTATGGTCAGCAGAATCGTATTCCCAAAACATGATGTACTTCATCGGTTCAACTCCTTCGGATTGCTATACATCACATACTCCTGAGTTAAGAGAGTTGCGTTGAGACCCTTGTAGAATTCACCTCAGTCCGTTTCTGAAACTTGGCTAATGCTTATCACCGTTGAAACCCATATTGTGAGGTATGTCGGACTTTGAGAGGGACTCCACTCTCAGGACCATATTGATTGAGGCTGCTAAGTCAGGAGACCGCCTTAGATTCTACAGCCATGGCATGACAATACTAGCTGAAGGCATCATCGAGTTCGTTGGTGACGACATCATTGGAATACGACATCACGACAAGGATAAGGCTGAGGAATATGTACTAATTGAATGCATCACGAAAGTCCAGGTCCTAGGGGAGTACAGGCACTACTAATGGAAGAAACTGGAGGAGGGGGAGAAACCCCCCTCTAGTGAATCTAAACTCCATATATCAGCAGAATATACAGCATCATAACGAATACTGCAATCATCGCAATGGACTCTAACGCATTCACACTTGAATCATCTGTTATCATCTGCCGTAACAAGAACATCGACGGGAATGCGAATACTAACAGAACCACTGAGAAGAGGTCAATTGGTACAACGTCCTGGATGTTGAGGACAAATCCAGTGATACCTGATGCCAGTAGGGTGAACCCAAAGATCACAAAGAAGACTTGGACAATTCCTCCAAAAGCATTGGATAGCGCGACTTCAATCTCTTCTTTTATGTGACTGCTAGCTACGATGATGTATTCCGGTGTACCTGCAAAGATAACAAGGAGTAGGGCGGTGTGGAGGAATGATAGATTGAGACCTTCAGCACCTGATGCGAAGTTGGCAAAGTTAGCTAGTGCCTCACCGCCGAGGAGTGCTCCTGCAGAAGCAAAGATGAGATAGAGCGCAAGCTTCGGTCGAGTCAAATGATGATAGATCACTCCACCGTCTTCACCATCATGGTCAATGGGCTCTGGTGTCTTTCCATAGTACTTCGTTATAGTGTATAGATAAGCAACGAAGACTACGAGCAGACAAAGGCCAAAGACCACTAATTCTCCCGCTTGGAGATGTGTGTATATGATTCCCAATTCACCAACAGGGAAAAGCATCACCACAATCATTGACAGACCCACAGCTAGGCTGATCACTGCACCCATCGTCAGAAGATCAGAACCGACCCATTGAATCGCATCTGGTAGCCTGAAGTTACCCTGTTCGTCCTTAGGCAGCATAAGGGTGTAAATCGCAAAGACGAGGGAGTTCATGAAGATTGTAGCGAGAGCGAGGACCCATGCCATCTCGAATTGCTGGCCAAGAATCAGGAATATGATCACCGCTAGTTCAGGAATTGTGCTGGCCAAGCTAGCATAGATGCCTGAAACATAGTCTGTCAAGTTGAAGTTGTGAGCAATGCCTTCGACTGAAATAACAAAGGCCTCACATGCTCCACCAATCAGCATTACACCGCCAGCTAGCTCAATATATGCAACTGTATCATGGGGGAGATGGACTCCAATGAAATCCAGAACCAGCATTGTACCTACAATGATTAATCCGACAATGTATACCAGCTGCCAAATTGCCGGTCTCCTGAATTGTCGCGCCTGCTCCTCTGTCATTGAGTCACACCAGTGCTTTCGAGGAACAATGTCTCAAATATAATCTTCACGCATGTATAGTCATGAAGGTTCTCACTCATTGAGTACCGTTCGTATCATTGGCGCGGCAGTTCTTCCAAGCGCTGCTACCACAATCTGAACCAGGAAGGCAACAATGAATATGCCAAGGGAAAGGGTCATTCCAAAGAAGCTAATAGAAGTAGCTGCAAGTGTGGCGAAGTAATATTGGTAGATGAGGTAGTATCCGTAAATCCCCATGATTAGGATGAGGCCAATACCTATCCCATAGATAACAATCACTGAACGTACTCGAGGTTTGCTCAGGTCTACGGACCCGATATCATGACTTATCACGGCTCCTGTAACACGTCGATTGAACCTGACAAAGAACCCAATGGCACCCAGAAAGAAGAACAGTGTAATCATTCCAGCCAACAAGAGCAAGAAGATAGCAACATCTGGCTGAACATCTTGAATCCATGGCTGGTCGCGTAGAATGAACGCGACGGTGGAACCAAGAAGCATGATGGCGGATACGATTTCCGCAACGAACGTGATTGTTGCAGTTCCTCTAAAGAGAGAGCCTACATCCATTGATTCTCCAGATTCCTTCTTTGCCAATAAAGCCACCTCAATTGACTACGATTCACAGGACAATCTTTACAGAAAGCCTTGTCGGTCATGGGCAACGCTCAATAGGGATATAGCATTCTTCCATCGTGGTCGATTAAGATGACGAACTATCTGCATGACATTCCGCCTGGACCAAATCCTCCAAGTGAGATCTACGTTGTCATTGAACTGACTAAGGCGAGTAAGAACAAATACGAATATGACTTTGATTTCAACATCTTCAGATTAGACCGAGTACTTTACACATTCAGTCCATTTGACTATGGATTCATTCCCCAGACCCTTGACCATGATGACGATCCCTTAGATGTTGTCCTGCTGATCAACCAACCAACATTTACTGCATGTCTCGTCCATGCAAGACCAATAGGCATCATGGAGATGGACGATATGGGCAGGATAGACGACAAGATAATTGCAGTCCCTGTGAAGGACCCGTATTATCGTGACATCAAGACAATATTGGACTTGCCTAAGAGTCAGATGGAGGAGCTCACTCAGTTCTACGCCACTTACAAGATTCAGGAAGGGGGACATACTGAGATCAAGAAGTTCAAGGAGCTCGGTGATGCCTATCAGACAATTAATCGGTGTATAACTGATTATAACAATCAGAAGAAGTGAGAGCAAACCGAAATCATCTAAAACAAAGCGCAGGTCGATATGAGCAATGACTGACAAGCTTCGATGCAGGGCGGTGATCTTCGACTTCGATGGAACCCTAGCTGATAGCATGCCCTTTCTAGCACAGATAGGCGTAGAAGTAATGATGAGATTCTATGGTGTTTCAAAAGAGGAAGCAGTAGATCGCTACAAGTCCACAACTGGACTCCCCTATGAGCATCAAATCAAACTCAACTTTCCAGACCATGATGCGAATGAAGAGGCCATCGAAGTATTCGAGAAGATGAAAATTGACCGCATCTTTGAACAGGAAATATTCCCAGAATCTGAAGGTACTTTGAATCTGCTGAAGCAAAAAGGATTCACACTGTTTGTTTCCTCTTCTACTTTTCAAAGCACCATAACTGAATACTTCCTTAGACTCAACATGGATGAATACTTCACCGAGATTCTGGGTTACAGACCCGGCTTTGAGAAGGGAGCACATCATTTCAACCATGTCCTAGAGAAGCACGGGATTCCGCTCCATGAAGTCGTGTTCATCGGTGACTCGATAAAGGATTACGAGCGGTCAAAGGATTTCACACAATTTGTAGCGCTAGAAGGGATGTTCACTAGAAGTGACTTTGAAGAAGCTGGTCATCTTGACCATATCATCGCAAATCTCGCTGAATTGGAGCCGATTCTGGAGCTTATTCCTGAATAGTACCTCAATCAGATGCAGATGCTTCAGCAAACCGAGCATCCGGTGCCTGACTCATCCGCTCGAGAATCTCTTGAATGTGTCCTATCATTTCCTCAGGGACCTCAACAAGATTCTCCTTGGGTCGCTCTTCTAATACACGCAACACCTTTTCCAGACTGTTCTTCTTCATTTGGCGACAAACCGCCCTATCATAGGCAGGAATGATCTTCTTGTCCGGGTGCTTCGCCTGTAGCTGTTCTACTAAACCTAGTTCAGTAGCGATAACGAACGTTTCGTCAGGTGACTCAGCAACGATTTTGACCATTGCTCCGGTTGACCCAACGATATCCGCTGCATCTTGAACTTCTTCGGGACACTCCGGATGCACGATGACTACAGCTTCTGGGTATTCCTCTCTAAGCAGCGTAATCTGAGCAATGTCAAACTGTTGATGAACATAACAATGACCTCTGGGTTCAAGGTCTATTAGCTCTACACCGGTCTGACGACGGACATAGTCAGCAAGGTTCTTGTCTGGGCCAAATAGCACTCTTGCTACTCCAAGACCAGAAACGACTTTCACTGCATTCCCAGAAGTGCATATGACGTCGGACACTGACTTTGTTTCTGCGGTCGTATTAACATAGACAACAACTGGAGCATCAGGATACTCCTCTTTCAATGCTCTTACCTTATCAGCGCTTACCCACGCTGCTAGGGGGCAGATGGCGTCGGTTGCGGGGATATAGACAGGAGTCTTCTCATTTAGGACTGCAGCCATCTCCGCCATGAACTTGACTCCCGCAAAAATGATCATATCATAGCCACTGACTTCTGCAGACTTCTTGGCAAGCTGCAGGGAATCACCGACGAAATCAGCAACTTCCTGAATCTCCATCGGTTGGTAATTATGAGCAAGCAGCAATGCATTTCGCACCTTCTTCAGCGCGAGTACCTTTTGCTGCATCTCACTCATCTTGCTAGTCAACCAATTGCACCCATGTTATTCCACTATCTTTGGGTTATTAACCAAATCACAAACGGCAAACATTGACTTGCATATATTCGTTTGGCAACATTTGCCGTACTCACGTGCTTTTGCCAGCTTGATTTAAGAGGCCGAAAACGACCAGAGAAATTGTACTCTCTAACGCATGGGAGGATATCACTACGAAAATCGGCGTCGTATCTGGATTAGAGTCAAGCATGATAGATGACACTCGTGAAATCATGCGAATACTACAATCTAGTGACATCGATCTCCAAATCGAGGAAAAGACTGGTCAGGCTCTCAAGAAGAAGGGCACCCCAATCAGGAAACTCGATTCGGACCTAATCATCATCGTTGGTTCAGACAAATCCCTACTCAACTCCTTGCTCCAGCTGAGTAACTCAACTATACCGCTTTTGCCTGTATCATCTAAAGGGCAGCCTGACTTTCTCTTTGACGTGACTGCATCCACTTTCGAAGATGTGGTCCCAGACCTTATAGAAGAACGGTGGACAGAAGATCGAAGGAATAGACTTAGAGTGACTATCGCCGGAAAGTCAAGCCCTCCACTTCTTAATGATGTAGGAATCTTTGCCAGGCGTAGCGCGACTCTAATTCGCTATTCGCTCCATCTTGATAACGAACGGTTCTGGAAAGATGGCAGTGATGGTCTGATCATAGCAACTCCAACCGGAAGCACTGCCTACTCCATGAGTGTTGGTGGCCCTGTCGTGCTTCCTCCTGCTCACGTGTTGACAGTAATTCCGGTAAACAGTGTAAATCCCGCTAGAAGACCCCTGGTTGTGGATGACAACACGGTCATCGAGATCCGGGATTTGTCTAGCTCTGTTGCTATAGAAGCGGTTCTTGACGGGCAATTGCGTAGAAAGGTCGATGGCGGACCAGTACTTATCGAGAGAGCGGAATCCGATGCTGTCTTTGTCAAGCTGTCGGAAGAACGTGTAGCTGCATTGAGAGGGAAACTCCACCAAATGACAGAGGCATTTGGAGACCTAGCGCAAGACCTTCCTCCAAGTGCCAAACTTGTGCTCAAGGTGCTTGAATATCAAGGACAATTGACGCAAAAAGAGATCGTTGAGGAAACCTTGCTCCCAGCCAGAACAGTGAGATACGCCCTCTCGATTCTAATCTCAGATGGACTGGTCTCGAAGCGAGTGTCTCTAAGGGACAGTCGACAAGGGCTCTATAGAATGGCAAATAACAGGAGTGACTGATATGGACCTGGATAAATCCATGATACCAAAGACAAAGAACAAGATTGTTGCAAAGGTCCTAGATACAGCTACCAGAGATGCTGAGCGCTCGATAAGGGGAGAAGCTATTTCTCAAGACACTGGATTCTTTGGAGAGATAGGCGAACTCGCTGTTTATGCACTCATTCAGTCCGCTGGCGGCGAAGCTGAATCTCTTGCGCAGGCAAAAGCAGTGGATGAACTCTTGCAGCGAGTCTACAGAGATGAAGTATCAGAAATTAGCGAAGCCAAAATGGTTGCTTGTTTGACTCTAGGCTTCTACGGACTTGTGTTCGCAAAATATGATGATGAAGATTTCAGGTATCTCTATCGATATGCAATGAGAGCAATAAGAAAGTACTCTGTGGTTGAAGAGTGGTTGAAGAAAGCGTTGGTCTTCGAATCGCTTTTCCATCATGTTGATCCAGAGGGAATCTTCAGTAGAGTCCTCTTTTGGCTCAAATATCTAGGAGCACCCATATTCAATCCAAAGGTGCTAGTCGACACTTGTCATGATTTTGATTTCGATGTCGAGAAATACACTGAGAGACCTGAGTTCAGGCTAGTAGATACTATCAGAAGACATTCGGATTATGTGGAAGAAGCAATTGGCGATCGGTCCTATATCGAAACTCGAAAGGCAACCAAGGACTGGCTTCCTGATGCGCTATCATCTGAACTGCTCTCAATCTACCGTAATAAGATGAACAAAGAAGCACAAAAAAGGGTTAGACAAGATCTCAGTCCAAAGGATGCATTCAAGCAAGTCAATGACCTATTCAAGAAGTCTGGTTTTCAGAGTAATTCTGAGTCCGTGTTGCCTGTAAGGCTACAAGATCTTGAATCTCCGCCCGATCCGCCTGCTGTTGATCCAGTTGTCTTTGAGATGATTCCGCAGAAGCTTAGGATGGGTCTGTTGCCTGCAGTCGCGTATTCTACAAAGACGAAGCGAATTGAAGTCATTTTTCTAGGAGGACCCAGGATTGGGCATAGTGGAATTCTCATCAAGACAGACACTGGCGGCATATTGATGGATTTTGGACTATCAGTTGCTAATCAGAGGATTCCAGAGTGGGCACCAGAACTGGAAATGATAGATTCCGTTCTAGTGAGCCATTCACACTTAGACCATGTTGGTGGACTGCCAGTCCTTTTTGACAAGTACAATGGGAAGTGGTGCTCCGTTGGAGTCACTGGCGCTATTGCAAAAGCGCTACTCCAAGATGCAATTAAAGTAGGTACACCACACCCTCCAAGGAAGAAGAACAAGTGGGATCTCATCTCTCGGTTCAATCAGACGAATGTAGACAAGGTCACCAAGAACCATGTTAAACTGGAACTTGGGAAAAGCAGTGAAGTTGGTCCCGGCATTCTCGTAACTCCTATTGATGCCTCTCATATTCCAGGGAGTGTATCATATCTTGTCGATATTGAAGGTGTAAAGATATTGTACACCGGCGATTTCAATATCGATAAGTCAGTCCTGTTCCCCGGTGCGAATCTGCCTACGGATCCTGATATGGTCATTTTTGATGGCACCTACTGGGGAAGAGTAGATTTTGACAGACAGAAAGTTTCGGAAACGATTACGAACGTCGTTCAGAATAGCGGTCCTGTGATCATACCGAGCTTTGCAGTTGGGAGGTCTCAGGAAATCCTCGTGACGCTAGATAATCTCGGAATAACCAAGCAGAGGAATGTGATGGTAGCAGGATTAGCAGAACATATCACCAAACTAGTAGGAGTAACAGGCAACTGGCAAGGAATGAAAAAGAACAAAGTCACTCTGGATAAGGAAGATATTCTCGTGGCTGGCGGTGGAATGATGGGAGGAGGCTTGGCACGACAGCATTTCAAGGAACATAGGAAGAATCCAGAAGCTTCAATCATCCTATGCGGCTACTTGGCACCAAGAACTCCAGGATGGAACTTGTTGCATGGGCATGAACCCCATGACTGCCAAGTAGAATACGCAAGACTGAGCGCGCATTCCTCGGCCTCGAATCTTGAGAAGTATATCAAGTCCTGCAAAGGCAAGAAAGTGATAATTCACACTCCTTACCCGGAGGCTCCAAAAGAACTCATCATGCCTGAGTTCCATGAACGAATCATACTGAAGACCTAGCTAAGAATTGCTAGGCAACAACCTCAAGTACGCCATCAAGAACGAGCTTTGTCGCAACAAACTTCATGGCAGGTAGGCTGACATTTAGCTTCTTCACAACATCCTGCAGAGCCGTGCTGCCATCACAGAGGTCCACAAACTTGACCACCACAGCACCGTAAGCTTTCTGTGTTTCCTCATCAACCTCTCCACTCTTTCGCAGGTGGCTATCTGGTTGAATCTCAACTTGGAAGTCAATCCATCCAAAACGCTCCATTAACTGGAGACAGCCGATGACTGTTTCGCGTGGAAGATCAAGACTTCGAACAAGACCGCCTACCGTTGCAGTACCATCGATCGCGGCTTTCACATCTACAACAGCTTTGCCAACATCTCGATTGTCGAAGGGCAGTGGTTTTCCAGCCTCGCGCGCACGGGCAACATAATCAAAACTCACTGGTCGCAAGGGCAGCTGAGTGAGCACCATGAACATTGAGGCCTCAAATTCTGCTGGCGAGCCATCCCATGTATCCCAGACATCTTCGAACATATGTTCAATCTCTCGAAGAAGTCCACCCATTATTCGCCTATGCTCCTCCTCAGCAGAATCATTAGTGACAATGAGTGCCATCACGAAATGATCTGACTTCTCTACCATCACCAGATTTCCTTCATGCTCTATGGTCTCTAATGCATCGGTCTTGTCTGCAATGCCACTTGCATCCCCGTCTATTCCTCCGAATGAGTCTAGAGCAGAAATCAAGGAGGCAACAGAGTTTGTGTCGATCTCTTCTCCTGAATAATTCAGATGGTAGGAGACCTCTGAGAGTCCTTCCTTCTGAACAATTAGTAACAAATGCAGCATTCGCGCTTGATCAAGGATACGCGTATCCACGACTTGCGGAGTCTCTATTTCATAGGTATCATCAGTTCTTGACTGCGTTCCGGATTCCACCTGAGTAGTGCCAGAACTCGCTAATGTTTCGCCGCCCTGAGCTGACGATTCTTGGTATGGTTCCTTGACATACTCCCCATCACCTGGAGCCCGCCGCATTTCTGGCGTTGGTTCGATCTCCTCAGTTCCCTTTCGAACAGTGATCATCTCACTAATGGGTCTGTCTGGTAGCTGCACTCCCACTGTCTTCGCAGCAACCTCAAGCATTAGACGGATGAACTCTTCCCGTCGGGTCTTGTCAGTTGCTACCATGCTGAATGTGGGAGCACCCAATAGCCTCTGAATCTTCTCGCCTCTCATCGATTCAGGCAGGTCCTGTTTATTTGCGATTATGAACAATGGAACTGCAGGTGCCTCTTTCTTGATAGTCCTGAGTAGTGTCTTTGTCTGCATTACATTTCTGAAACTTGAGTCAGTCACCAAGAAGATGACATCCGTTCCTGCAAAGTAGAACTGCCAGAGGTCCTGGAAGACAGCCTGCCCGGCGAAGTCCCAGACAGTGACTAGGAAGGTGCCGAATTGTATTGTTTCAGAAGAGTCTACTGCTACATTGATGGTTGGCACGTATCCACCTGGTGCTGGTTCTCTGCCAAAGAGCAATCTCAGGAGAGTAGACTTACCAACGCCGCCACTACCAACATAGCTTACTTTGAATCTGGTGAAAATCAGCTCGCCAAGAATGTCCTCGAGGTTGTCTCGAATATAGCCAATGCTGTTGCCCCGAAGAGCTGTGGATATGCGTGAGGCTCCCTCTCGCATCTTGTGTTTTATTGTTCGCTCTTCATCACGCCCGTCAGTCACAAACATCAAAACGAGCTCATTATCGACTCCTCCGTGAAACACCTTATGGGGGCCCACATAAACTGGAGTATCTGCTGACAATCCTTCGGTGCTATGGAGGTCTCTCCAGCCTGTCAAGAATTCTTGGATATCGGAGTCTGTGAAATCAATCTTCCAGAATCTGGTTCTAGTCACAACACTACCGTCGACCTTGTCAATCAGCAGAACGTTGTGTATCATCCATTATTCACTCCGGAAGCTAGTACTTTTTTGACGTGCGCTTGGCATCTGATTTGCAGAAATTACAGATAAACTAACCTGCTATCAAGATTACTGGTATAGTATCTTATTGTTGAATCTGCACCGTGTCAAGGAGTAAAACATGTCCCTCGTAGCGGACAGTTCTGAGAAGAAGCTGAAGAACTTCATTTTTTAGGCACTCTGACCAAGAACGACATAGCACTCACTA
>JAEOTX010000139.1 GCA_016839605.1 Candidatus Thorarchaeota archaeon
ATGAAATCAAGAGAAGGTCTTACTCTCTCCTCCTTCCTGAAGGTTCGTTCCACCAAATATGCAACAACATCATCAACAGAGGCATGCTCATGATTCAGCATTATTGCCGCGTTCATGCTGCACATTCGAGACAGATTGGACAGAGCCCTAATTCTACGAGCATCATCAGTTCCTTCACCAACAGCAAGAAAATCGATTGCAGTATCAGCAGTACCCTCGGAAATCACGCATCTTCCTGTCAGTGGAACAATTGAGAGGTCGGTCCAATCATTGTCATGATACGCTTTCTCCCTCCACAGATTTGAAACATGATGCTCATATTCGTGATAAATGACAGCAGTTAAACCGTGCTTACTGAAAGGACGATCCACATTGAACTCATTCTTTGATCTATAGTTACCTTGATAGTAATTGTATCCGCCCCACGGCTTGTCTGTCACCGCCTTGTATTCAACTCCGTTATCTGTCACACTGGCACCCATGATATCATAGACCTTAACCCTGAACAATTCCCCCACTTCTTTTGCACTCTGCTGTAATTCACCCTCGATGTAATTTTGGGCCTCCACTCCTATCAACTGTCCATCGAGATTGAATCTCTCCACACGATCTCTTGTATCACTGCCGTGATAGTCTGAAAATGAAATCTCCACATTCTTCATTGCTTCTTTTACTTCAGTCTCTGAAAATCGAGTCGGTTTGATACCAAAGACATTCTCCACTAAATCGACATAAGATAGATCCTCGCCGCTCATCCACCTAATAACAGACAACAATGAATGAACTTCGGTTACAAGGTATTTCGACCGCAGAGGCTCATCAATCTCATCTTTAATACTATCGGAGAGGTGTGATAACTCGTGCATCAATACCTCTGGCTTGCGGTTCTTTGCCTGTCGAGCTGGCGCTAATTCATCAGGGCCGTAATATGCGTCAACAATGCTGATACCTGTCACGGATTCAGATAGATTGCCTACCTCACCACAAAGTCTTGTGAATTCTCTACCAACGTCCATCAGAATCAAGGAAATTCAAATGTAAGGTGTTATAGAATGTACCGGCTAATAGCAGACTGTCCGCTTTTGACAACACCTTTTAGTCGATTTTGTCTGGTGATGATGAGGGTCTAAGCATGTCAAAACGCAAGACGGGCTTGAAGGGAAGACTCATCGCGCTATTGTTTGGATTCCTCATAGCTGCTATGGTGGTTATTGCATGGCACGATGGTCTCATTGGAACGACAGCCATTGAAGATATCAATGATGGGAATGTATCTAATGGAACTGTTGTGACAGTGAAAGGAGAACTAATCTACGTGCTGGGGAATAGCTTCATTGTGACCCCTCCGGAGGGGGGCTTTCAAGGCCTCCTCTTTACTTGGGATGGGTGGATACCACCTCAGCACTCAATCGTTGTGGTCACAGGCACTGTATCCTCTCTTCTCACCTTATCTGATGTTACATCACTGCAGGCAGTCATCATATTCCAATGAACCACTAGTGTCTATCCGAGAACGTCAGGACGGAGTTCGGCACGAGAGAATAGACTTGCGGAGCCTGATTTCTCAACCAATGTAAATGTGACATCGGTCTTGGAAAGCTCGATGAGTGTATGGACTTGGGTTGTAGCTCCACGAACGCGCCGTGAGAGCAGAGTACCCGTTGTATAGACAATCATATCATTCAAGTTCCACATCCAGGGGACATGACGATGACCACTTAGAACCAAAGAGCATTGTACACGATCCAAAAGACCTAGGACAGCACCAGAATCCTCCACAACGTTGTGTTCCCTGCCTGTGTTTGGTACAGGTATCAGATGATGATGTAGTGCGAATATACGAACTTTCTCCTTTGCCCCTCCAAGATAATCATGAATCTCATTGTACTTCACCCGACCAACATGGCCGGCATCGTTGTCTGGCTCTGAGCTATCGGCCGCGTACAACGCAATTGATTCATCCTCATATGTTTTGAAGCGCTCTCCAAACAGCTCCTCGAAATGCGCCGCACCATAGTTACGTTCGTCATGATTTCCAGGGACCATCACTAACGGCGTTTCTATACCATTAACGACATCAGCAAATGCTTCGTATTCCTCTCTAAGACCCTCTCCTGTGAGATCCCCAGTGATGAGAATGAGAGGTGATGTCATATGCGGGGAACGCTTCTCAATCCCTTCAATTACTTCGCGGAAGTCACCCAAAGAAACCCCAGATTCTCCAATGTGGATATCGCTCAAATGAAAAATCGTCTTGATTGTTTTTCCCATTATCTAAAACCTCCAGAAACACATGCACTATGGCAAGCACTGTGGCATGCACTATGACATACACAGGCACTGTGGCAAGCGCTATGACAGGCACTATGACATGCGTCGTGTGAAACGCATGCAGAGTGGCAGGCATCATGAGACACGCAACGACTGGTTTCTTCCAGAATGGGCTTCAAAGGCTCGCGGATTATATTGCCAACTCCAGAAAGGACATCTCCAATCGTATTTGTCACGTTCGTCATAATCTGTCCGGTGGTGGAAGCCACATCTCCGACCACACGTCCAATTTCACCTATTGAATGACCAGCGGCATCTGCAATCCCCCCAAACCAATCAGGCACTTTTGGTGGGGAGATAGTCCCGCCAGGAGGCGTAAACACCCGACCGATTCTGCGGCTATGATGAGGATGCATGTAGAACCAATACCAGGCCCAGCTATCATGATATCGTCGATTGAAGTAATAATCAACTCGACCATCAAGCGTAGGATCACTTTCTAGTTCTTCCCAAGCGCCTTCAACCATCTCCTCATGGTGTGTCTTTGTAGCGTCAAAATCGGCATCCCAAGATTTCTCTTGCACCTTCTCTGCGAGTTCTTCCAGCATGTCATCTATTTTGTCAGAATCGAGCTCATTATTGTGAATGGCGTCAACAAACATCTGCTCATAATAGGTAAGATCCTCAAATCTGAGACCGGTATCTGATAGACGCAGAGGATCTGTCGATAGTACCCGAACCGCACCCTTCTTCACACAAGATATGAGTATCATTGACACCAGTTTCTTGCGACTTGTATTGACAAAGAAAGCACTCTCCACAGGGTCAAGATCGGCAACTGTTCCCGGAGTGCCGAAAGTTTGGATAGCTATCTCCGGACTCTCATACACTTGAGTGGTTTCATCGACCTCCCATTTCGCACCGTATCCGCCTGTGATTCGACTATAGCCATAGGACACAATGGCGATAGCTGCGATTCCAGCAAAACCCCAAATCAGAAGATTCGGGGGTATCAAAGGAGGAATGACCTCTCGCACATAGATGTTGACAGTAAACGTAACCCAATCGCTCGTGTTCAGGTCAGAAGATGAAATCTGAAAAGTAAGAGGAAGAATTTCCGGCAAATTATCTGGCACGAAGTAGTATGTCAAGAACGAGTTTTCTCCACCATCAAGTGGACCAATATAGGTTGAAATCTGACCCGTGGTCATGGTGAGGTTATCTGGGACCGAGAGAGTTACCGTTACATCCTCTAGTGGGGCATCTCCAATATTGAATACATTTACATCAACTGAGAATTCCGTGTTTGCATCTGCATTGATATTCTCTTGAGTGCTGTAAGCAATAGCACCGGGTTCCAGATATGGTGCATAGAAGCTCCAGTTAGTATAATGAAAGACTCGGAAGTGGTCATAGGAATCCAAATTGGAATGTGCTAGACTCACACTGAAATACCGTGGATCAGCAGATGCAGACGAGGGATACGCAAGAAGATTGTTCTCATCGAAGTCATAGAAGCTTCCAAAGTTGTCCTCTAGCCTTTGGCGAAAGTCTACAACATAGCTTGCGTAGTCTGCACCTTCGGAAGTTATCCCACTTTCTCCGGTTATCCATGAGGCCTGCATCTCTATTGGATAGATAACTCTCACATTCTCGTAATCCATGGGTACATCCCATTGTACAGGAGCCCAGTTGAATACAGCCAAATCACCAGTGATTTCTTGACCAGATCCCTCCAAGGTGAATGTCCCAGTTGTCTTCTCGAGAATTCGATTGGTACTGAAGTATCCAAAAACAACTGTGACGGTTTCTCCAGCTTGAGTTCGGGGAGTCCAGTCCAGTTCATATCCATTTGGGATTTGTCTGACAACCAAGCTGTAACGATTCTCATTGACCTCCGCATATGCACGGTCAGAATCATAAATGGTGGTTTCTTGAATTCCTTCTAAATTGAACCCTCCCAGCGATTCCTCTATGACTGAGATAGTTATCCAGTAGGTGACATTGATTCTACCATTTGGCAAAACTACTACATCAACGTAGACGCTCTCAAGGTTAACGACTAGACTTTGACTAGTTGTAGCTCCTGTGACACACAAGGGGGCAACAGCTAGCAGAATGAAGCCTATGGCAAATAAGAGAGGGAGGTCACGTTTCAATGAATCAGCCCCATATGCCCATCCTCAGTCCGGAATATTGTTCTAGTAGCTATATTGCTTCTAAACATCCCAACAGTTGCTCCACTAATCTCCTTTCTGTGCACGCAGGACATCAGCCTGCGCTATTGTTAGATTCGACAGGTCTGCTTTTGCAGCAGCCCACTCATCAAGGTCTGGAAACTCCATAATCATGCCGCCCCAAACAAGATGATACACACGCTTGAGGATGACATCGGCGTCAGACCCTTTTCCCACATACTCGAAGAATGCCTTGACTGTGGCAGGTGACTGCTCCGTCATCTCAGCCGGAATCTCTGTTCCAAATCCTGCAAATGCAACATCAAGCTCTCGCAGGACATCCATTCTTTCTCTGATTCCAGCAGCAATAACTGGCAGGTCAATATCAAAGGCGCTGAAATGCATAATCAGCTTCTTCTTGCTAATTGTTCCATATGGCAATTTTATCTCGGAACTCATATGACACACTCCTTGATGGTGCCTTGCCTCTAGTCGGAAATGGAGGCTGATAAGCCTTTCAGGTTGTAGGCGAATCCTTAAGACACGCCCAACAATGGCCTCATGAACGATGCATCAACCACAGTATGACTATAAGTTGGAGGATCTCAGCTGGATAGTCAACTTCATAGATGAAGTCAGGGACTATTTCTTTGTAAGACCACAAGATAATCTTCTGATACTGCGGCCGAACAAGGTTATGCACCTCAACGAAACAGGAACTGTAATGTTAAGAATGCTCTTAGATGGATCAACAGCAGCAGAGGTTAGAGGCCACTTTGTAAGCAACTTCGATGCTGATGGACAGCAGGTGCTCAACGATCTGGCCGCTTTTGTTGACGATCTGAGAAGTATGGTAATGGGAAATCAGAACATCTACTCATACAAGACAGCTAGAATTGTGCCCTTTGGAGAGGGCGACATCAAATACCCTGTATTGAGTGAAATCGCTCTTACCTACCGTTGCAACAACAAGTGTCAATTCTGCTACGCATTCTCTCCATATAGGGAAACCAGTGAGATGACCACAGACGAGGTAAAACGGATAATTGACATGATTACTGACGACGCCCATATACCAAGCTTATCTTTCACGGGAGGAGAGCCAACTCTGCGAGAGGACCTATTCGAGCTGATAGCATATGCTCGGGCAAAAGGACTTCGTGTCAATCTAATCACAAACGGTCGAAGATGTGCAGATCCAGAATTTGTACAACGCCTTGTCCAAGCTGATTTGAACAGCGCACAGGTGTCAATTGAAGGCCCTGATGCCAATACTCATGACCAAATAGCAGGGGCGCCAGGCTCCTTTGAGCAAACAGTTCAGGGCATCAAGAATCTGAAGAAGACCGACATCTATACTCATTGCAATACTACAATCTGTCGGCCCAATGTTGACAAACTTGAGGAGTTGGTTGATTTCATTGCTGATGAGCTGGAACTCAGTTACTTCAGCATGAACATGGTCATCTATACTGGCACTGCAGCAAAACTGAGGGACCAATTGCAGATCAAGTATAAAGACATTGGAGAAATTGTGAGAAGAGTGAAGAGAAGGGCAAACAAAAAGGGTGTGCAATTTGTCTGGTACGCTCCTACTCCAGTCTGCATGTTTAATCCCATTTCACTGGGCTTGGGTGCTAAGAGCTGCGCAGCATGCGACGGTCTACTATCTGTAGATGCAGAGGGTGGCCTCCTTCCATGCTCAAGCTTCAGTGAACCAGTAGGCAATATGCTGGAAGAGGGTTTTGAGAAAGTTTGGAATAGCAGAGCCTCAAGATTTTGGAGAAGCAAAGATTATGCTCCAGAGGGATGCAGGGTATGTGAACACTTTGCCTACTGCTTCGGCGCATGCCCACTATATTGGGATGTTCATGGATTTGATGAAGTTAAAGAATTTTGGCCAAAGAAAGGCCGCGTTGCATCAAAGGTCGATGAGGCAAGGCTGATTCTAAAGCGTAGGATACACGGTGACCAACATGGAATAACTTGAGAATCCAGAGGACAGCACAATAACGGTTTTGAGGCGCCATTACTTCGATAATATTATGCGTATGGATGATGTGATAACACCAGCGACCTTGGTGGACTATGATAGGTTAGTGCAAAACGTCAAGAATATGGCAAATAAGGCCCGTGAACACCAGGTAGCACTGAGGCCACACATCAAGACGCACAAGTGTATTGAGATTGCCGAGATTCAAAGGAACTATGGAATCTCTGGCATCACGGCATCTACAATAGGTGAAGCGATGTTCTTTGCAGAGAATGGATTCGATGACATAACATTGGCTGTGCCCCTCGCACCCGACAAGATGAACGCAGTTGCCAAACTTGCCATAAAGATCAAGCTTAGGGTTATCATCGACCATCCTGCTGCACTCAAGGAATTGCGGCCGAGATTCAAGAATGCCAAGGAAGAACTTGACGTTCTTCTCAAAGTGGATTGCAACTATCATCGAAGTGGAGTGGATCCCACTAAGAAAGGCGCGCTTTCGCTTGCAGAGAAAATTAGCAAGGCGCGTGGGCTGAACTTCGCAGGCATTCTTACTCATGGTGGTCATTCATACTATGCCAAGTCCATTGAAGAAATTAAAGCCATAGCAGAAGAGGAGCAGAGTGTGATGCTCAAGTTTGCTAAGGACTTGAGAAAAAGGAGCAAGAAACTTGCCCCGAAGATAGTCAGCATTGGCTCCACGCCAACTTTGATGTTGACTGATTCTATTAAGAAGGGAATAACAGAGGTTCGTCCAGGTAGCTATGTCTTCTTCGACTATACACACGTGGCATTGGGTGTCTGCAAACCATACCACTGTGCATTTTCAGTTCTCTCGAGTGTCATGAGCGCGTATCCAAACAGAATCATTCTCGATGCGGGTGCTACATCACTTTCACTCGATCCCGGACCCACACACCTCTTTCCAGATTGCGGGTTTGGGAAAGTAATCTCAGACTACCATGAGGGCGAGTTTGCACAGTACACTGACATAACAGGGCTTTCTCAAGAACATGGGAAAGTCAAGATAACTAAGGGTTCACCTCTAAAAGGCCTCGTTCCTGGAGACCGTGTTAGGATTCTGCCAAATCACTCCTGCTTAACGGCAAATCTCTCCAGTAGATTCTATGCGACCTCTGGTGATGAGATTCTAGATATCTGGGAAACCTACATGGACAGATAATGGTCTACGTTTATCTCTCCAAGCGGTTTACAATGAAATGTCCACAGTATGGGCAGTTCTCTTCTTCTCCAGGGAGTATTGGATTAGGAAGCTTCCCTCCGCAATTTGGGCAAGTTGTCACAGCCTTTGGAAGTTGCTCAACAGCTTCTGAGGTGTAAACGACGCGGGAGTTCTTGTCGATAGTGCCTCTGAATTTACCCTTACTTGATAGGTTTTCAAGGGCTTCCACAATCTGATTATCAGTCGCATTTGCTACGTTCGATATCTGGTCAAATGTCATTCTACGTTGAGCATGCAATAGATGCAAAAGACTCTCTTCAAGGGACACCGCCGATGGGCTGACTATCTCATTCTTCCCTCTGTCAAGATACACAAGTGGAAGACGTCTGCGTGCTAGCTTCTCTGCAGCATCTGCAACGTCACTGGAGCCTACGTCAAGCGCTTTGGCAGCTTCAGCGACACCAATTCGACCTTCCTTCTGGACAAGCGGAATGAGCCTTCCAGAAATGTCACCTACACGAGCATCACGAGTGCCCTTCACTATGAGCCATAATCCAATTGCCAGCTCAGGCAGACCAAGTATCCCCCACGCGATGATGCCTGAAGTGATAAGAGTCCCAATATCTCCACCCACCTGAATCGTTGCCTGATAGACAATATATGACATGGCAACGCAGATGATGAGTAGAATGAAACCTATAAGCTGAGATAGACGTGGATTCATGAGGTAGAAACTCCAATTTGGTCTTCAGCACCCCTACAATTATAGATTGTGTCCCATTTTTCATAGAATTCGACATTCACTACTCTATACAAAGCAGACGTGTTTCGCGGACATTTACGACAGAATCTTTAATAAAGAGAGAACGTCATGTCACCGAGTACTACACCCTGAAAGGACGTGTAAAAGACCGTGACTATAGACCGTGAGGGAGCAACAAGCGCAATTATACTTCACTTCACTGAGGGGAAGCCCGTAGAATTTCCTCAAGATTTTGTCGCCGACATTGGGGAGCGAGCGGCTCTGACTGTGTTGCATCACAAGGACAGGGTTATGAAGATCTTTCCGGTTTCTAGCGATGATATATACCTGCTTCGAATTGAAATCAGTGATCTTTCAAGAAACTTCTTGAAGCAGCTGAACTTCGCTTTCAACGATGCCAAACTTAGTGACATCATTTTCACGACTGGCGTTTGTCTCAGGGGCGAAAAATGCTACTACGAGTGTTACTTTGTACCTGACCAGCTCGTTGTTACACTGAAGGAGCTTGAGGAGAGCCTCAGGAAGATACCTGGTGTATCTCGAGTTGTGCTACGCAAGGTAGACTAGTAACAATCGCGCTAGATTTGTATCCCTCTTTCATTGGACCGGAGAGAAGCTATCTACCCAAATGAATTAGGAGTGGTTCCCACTCCGCCCCACTTTCTTTTCTTTGTCATTCTGCAGGACTAACCATGGCCTTTGGAGTGCATTCGATGTTATCCTTCTTGGATCTCCAGTATATTGCCCACTTGCCATTATCAGTACGCTTCAGATGGACTTCACACATCACAGAGAGAGTCCTCTGGAGAAGAAGGGCGGTGCTGACCTCGTCAACAACACGCTCGAGTCTGAAGACTCGTCCATTGACGACTACCCACTTGTCAGCATTAATTGTCATATCAGTATGTATGGATTTTTCCTAATAACCACGACCTGAGAAACAGCGGCAATAATGCACCTCTTGAGAGCAAAGAATCATCAATTTGGGAGTACACCTGCACTCATCGTACACGCCAGTATGAGGAACCAACCGACTCTCGATAGTTCCTCAAGTTATGCGGAGTATATTCTGAAATGAATTGCTCCAGAATGTAATCTGCATCCCTCCGGACACCATACTTTTTGAAATATGATAGAACGTTTCGAATGTCCCTATATAGCAGTGATTCGACTTGTTTCATATCAGCCCATGCATCGACACGACAAGCCTGAGGAACATCGATGATCCACGGACGACCCCTCCACCACAAGATATTGTATTTGCTAAGGTCGCCATGGACATAATGCGCCTTGCTGTACATCAAGAGGTAGTCATCGAGTATCTGATCCAAGACACGTTCAGGGTCAACAACCTCAGCATCCCGTAATTGGGGGGCGGTGTCCATTGCGTCTCCAATGAACCGCATAGTAACGTAATTTCCGACCCTACCTATTGGAGTCGGAACATGAACCCCTGCTTTGTAGCAGAGGCTCAAGATATCGAACTCCTTCGCTGCCAATGCCTCCATTTGGGTTGGTGCAAAGTACCCCTTTTTCTTTCGTGACTGAGCAGATGTCCAATACCTGAATGCCTTCAGGATTATCGGATGCTTCTTCCACATAGCTAGAAAGATCGAAGCCTCCTTTCCCGCACTCACTTGATAGAGAAGGTCAGTGGCAAGTCCGAATTGGATGGCGTTCTTTCGCACTTCTTCAAGAGTTATCTCATGAATAGGGACATACCTTCCTCTTCGATTCCCCCGCACCAGATCGCGCTGTGAGGTCAACGCACTGGTTTTTCTTGGATTGAACTTCTCGACAATCCCGGGGCTCAAACTTACCACCACCTATAGTAGCTCAATACCTTCAGATCTGAGCTCTCTGTAGTTCTTCAGATTCTCAGGTATATACTCTGAAAGAAAGACCTCAAGGATGTGTTCTGGATCCCGATAGATGTCATAGTCCTCGAAATGCCTAAGCACATTCCTAATGTCCCTCATAAGCAGCTTTTCAACCCTGACCATGTTAGACCATTTGTTGACAATGACTGCTTGCGGAACATCAATTATCCAGGGGCGTTCCTGCCACCATAGGATATTGTATTTGCTTAGGTCTCCATGGACATAGTGAGCCTTGCTATACATCAAGAGATAATCATCCAGAATCTGATCCAAGACTTTCTCAGGATTCTCAAGATGGACATCTTTGAGTTGCGGTGCAGGCTGAGCCCCATCGCCGATGAATCTCATTGTAAGGTAATTTCCAACTCGACCAATGGGAGTAGGAACATGAACTCCTGCTCTGAAGCAGTTCATGAGGTAGTCATACTCCATGACAGCCAGGTCTTCCATCATTCCTAGGATGAAGTGTGTTCTCTTGCTAGTTCCCTGAGCAATGTATCCTTTCTTCTTCGACATCTTGTGAGAGGATTGCCATAGTCTGTAAGCCTTGAGGATTATATGGTGTCCTCTCCATTGAGCAAGGAAGATTGAGGCTTCCTTTCCAGCGTTGATCTGATAGGTCACGTCTGTTGCGAGTCCATACTGTATCGCATCTTCTCGGACTGTATCAAAGGTTAGCTCTTTGATCTCAGTCACCCTACCAGAGGTTTCTCCCTTCAGAGCAGCCCGTTTCTGGGCGATTGCTCCGCTCTTCAAGGGATTATGCTTCTCGACTCGACTCACCGCTAGCACCTGCCGCTCTGTGAGCCCAGCAATCTATGCATTGTGTTTTGTTTCAACTTCTATTTTCACTCTCATTGACTGAGCTGGTACGCATCCTATGTTCTAAGCACATCAAACCAAAATCAGCAGACAGCCAGCCACACACAATGTGCATCAATGAGCATCACATACATGATGCGTGGAATGAATGCTTGCACAAAGAAACAGCGGATGTCGTTCTAATTGACACCCTCATCGTGGGTGCAAGTGTCCACTGCATTAACCAATCTTATAACAATCATATGGAACTGCACCTCCTTTCGAGTCATGCAGGTTCTGCCCATCAGATTTTCTATAAAGGATTTGTGGTCAACGTGATGAGGAGCCGTTTTGATGCCAGACGGAAGGATTTATCTTAAAGTCATCTCGCCGTCCTTCGGTTTCCAACTTACGAATCAATGATTCCAGGTTAAGGAATGAAACCGCCGCAAGGCAGAAACGAGGAATAAGAATGCCAAATCCGATGAATCCGCTGATAGTTCAGTCTGACAAGTCAGTCCTCCTTGAAGTTGACAATCCTAAGTATGAAGAGGCTAGAGACTCACTGGCTAGATTCGCGGAGCTGGTCAAGAGTCCAGAGTACGTACACACATACCGCGTGACTCCACTGAGCCTCTGGAACTCCGCCGCGATGGGTATGAACTCCAGAGAAATTGTAGACGCCCTTGAGAAGTATGCAAAGTATCCAATTCCAGACAACATCAAACGCGAGATCATCGAATACATGTCTAGATATGGGCAAATCACATTGTTCATGGAGGGGCCTGACCTCATTCTAGAATGTGAGGAGGAAGATCTTGCTGAAGAGCTTGGGGCTCAGACGAAACTACAAGAATATCTCGAAGAACGAATCGATGAAAGGTCATTCCTTGTTATTGCTGGACAAAGGGGATTTCTGAAGCATGCATTACTAGAGCTTGGGCATCCAGTGGAGGACCTAGCAGGGTACGTAGAGGGTGATTCTCTCGCTCTGAAAATGCGTGATATAACACTGGAAGGGAAACAGTGGGGACTGAGAAGATATCAGGGTGATGCAGTAGATACCTTCTATGCTGGTGGAGGTGTAAAGGGAGGATCGGGAGTAGTTGTGTTGCCTTGTGGCGCTGGCAAGACCATGGTAGGCATGGGTGTGATAGATAAACTACAGACAGCAACACTCATCCTTTGCCCAAACGTGATTGCAGTTCGTCAATGGATTCAGGAACTTCTTGACAAGACTGACCTAAAACCTGAGGATATCGGGGAGTACACTGGTGATATGAAAGAAGTGCGTCCGATAACTGTTGCCACCTACCAAATCCTCACGTGGCGGAAGTCTAGAGAGGATCCGTTTGAACACTTTGGTATTTTCGAGGCGCGGAACTGGGGTTTAATCATCTATGATGAGGTTCATCTTCTTCCAGCTCCAGTGTTCAGAGCCACTGCAACAATCCAAGCCACCAGACGTCTTGGACTGACAGCCACTCTAGTGCGCGAGGACGGGAGAGAGGAAGATGTGTTCAGTCTGATTGGACCCAAGCGCTATGATATGCCTTGGAAGCTCCTTGAGGATCAGGGATGGATTGCAACTGCTGTATGTTATGAGATACGCATTCCGCTGCCAGATCCCCTGAGAAGGAAGTATGCTCTCGCTGAAGACAGAAAGAAATACAGAATTGCCGCAGAGAATCCGGAAAAACTGAAACTCATCAAGACATTGGTGTCTTATCATCAAGATGACAACGTGCTGGTCATCGGGATGTATCTCGACCAGCTCAAGATCATTGCTGATGAGATAGAAGCTCCATTGATTACTGGGAAAACGCCCAACTCAGAACGTCAGACATTGTATGAAGCTTTTCGAGTGGGTGAACAGAAAATCCTCGTAGTGTCAAAGGTGGCAAACTTTGCACTTGATCTTCCCGATGCCAATGTTGCCATCCAGGTATCAGGTACCTTTGGGTCGAGACAGGAAGAAGCACAGAGGTTGGGCAGAATTTTGAGACCAAAGACGGACGGTAGTTTCGCCAGGTTCTACTCACTAATCACAAAAGATACTCGTGATATGGACTTCGCCGCAAAGCGTCAGCTATTCCTTACGGAGCAGGGTTATCAATATGTGATTGCGTCAGTTGATGAGGATATCTGGGAAAGACCACCGGAGAGCTTCTTCTAGAGCTGATTCAAAATCTGACTCAGCTGTGTAGTCTTTATCCTGACATAAGATTCCATTGATTGAACTGAATCTTCATTAGATAGCATGGCTGTTACCTGTCGAAGTTCGCAGCGAATTAATCGTTCGAGGGTCCAGGAGATACAGGAAAACAAAGCGAGACCTCGTAGCCGCAGCATTTCAGCCGAATCTCTAGATGCAAAGCTTCTTGGAATATCGACCAAGAAGGGCTCCATTGGTTCTGAGAGTAGATAGGCTACATCATAATGAGCAGTCCCTTCACAGAGCTCATTCCAATCCAATAGCAAGACACGATCATCTTGAAATATCACATTGCTTGGGCGAAGGTCGCCATGCATTGCAGTTCCAGACCAGTTCACTTCATCCAAGATGACTTCAAGAGACCGATGCAATTCATTAAATGAAACCATGGTACGTTTCATCTTTTCAGACAGGGATTCTGAACCAGACAAGAATGAGTCAGCTCGCGCACGTAGATAATGCAGATACTCTATGGCAGTGGAATAGAATGGCATACCAGAAACACCGAGGGGCTGAAGTTGCTCCAAACAGGTCTTCAGTCTCCGAAGCTCATCATGACTCATTGAATCCAACTGTGAATGAACCACACCAGGTTCGTAATGATAAGCCAAGAAAGGTGTGTGATTATCATCGTCAAGAACCCCGCATAGCAGGGGGTGAGGGCTAAGCCCTTTTCGAGCCATCTCTGCTAATACACGAAACTCTTGCTCGAAATGACTTGCAGAGTACTCAATCATTAGAGCTGGAATGCGTAAAACCAAGACAGCCTGTTCACTCTGAGCAAGCAGATTGATGTTACTCATTCCGCCAAGAGTGCGTTCTATTGAGAGATCAGGAATATCCAAAGCATCACGGAAAAGGAGTTCAAGGTCGTCCTTGAATAACCCATGAGCTTTGAAATCATGATCTTTCATCGGCGCGATTGCTTTTGGGACACGGAGCACTTAAAGAGTCTCTACGCAGCCGCATCAAACATGGATGGAAGAGAGGTTCTCCTCATTCTGGCCCATCTCTTTAGGACTAAGGGAAACCAAATCACTGTGAATGATGCAGTGAAGTTCCTCTCATTCAATTGTAGGTATGGAAAACCCAGCAATATCAGACGACTTCTCTCGGTTGCTCTAGATAACGAGATGATATCAAGGAATGGGGATCAGATTAAAGCTGAGTTTATGTATGATCTCCAAAATCTCTCCCCAAATCAGGCCGCTAAATTGAGAAGGAATGTAATCTTCAAAGACTCCATTGAGCCATTGGTCTAAGCAGCGGCAGATGCAATCTTACCAATAGAGGCCAATAGCGCCGTGATTTGAATGAATGGATTTCGAGCCTGAACAAGACGATAGTCTATCTCTGCGACTCTATCTAGTAGGGTGAGGAGAACATCATGTTCAAATGGACGACTCAGCAAGTCCCTCTCAATTTGGAGCATGATATCACTTGGAGAATATCCCTCAAGAGCCAAGAGTCCTCGTAGTGCTTCTCTAGCAATAACGAAAGACCCGTCAATGGCTGCAGAAACCATGTTACGTACTCCCTTGGAAAGCGTGGTCTCAGAGCAAGCATAGACTGCATCCTCATTCACTGATTTGCCCTTTGCAGAAGCAACTTGGAGTAAATTGATTGCTCGTCGCATGTCACCATTGGACTCTTGGGCAATGGCATTTAGGCCCGCAGACTCCACCTCAACTCCCTCTGATTCCGCAATTCTGCTTGCCAGAGAAACAATCACATCATTTGAAGGGCTTGTGAAGTTCACGACCAACGAACGCGAAATTACAGCTGGACTCCAGCCAGCCAGAGTTGGAGTTGTAAATATGAAGCGGCACGCTTCATTGTAAATCTCCATGGTCCTTCGAAGTGCCTGCTGCATGCTACGAGTTAATGCATCAGCCTCGTCAAGCACTAGAATCTTAATCATTTCATCCGAAACTGTCACGGTAGAGGCGAAGAGACTGATTGCGCCCAGGAGAAGCTGGGATTTATTTGGATCTCTCCTTCGACCCTTCATCTTTAGTTCTGCCTTGACCTCCTTGAACACCCTTGACATGTATTCATCAAGTTCGGAACGTTTACTCCGGTCCAATTTGGCTAAGTCTTTGATGTCGCGTTTTGCTTTAGATACTGAGTAATCAGAAACATCGCGGATATTCAGCATCATGTAATTAGCTGAGATTGTGTCACCAAGAAGCGCTCTAGAGAAGACCTGAGCGGCACTGGTCTTTCCAGTCCCGTGTGGGCCATATAGAATCATGTTCGGACAAGAACCGCTTTCCGCTAGATTCCGAAGTTGGGATATGGCGTTATCTTGGCCAATGAAGTCATCCCATGTCTTCGGACTGTATTTCACGCTCCAGAGTGGAGGCTCCAATCGATGCACCCAGAGTTTAGTCATATAGCACCAAAATAAGGTTGCCCCTCAAATTGGCTCCAAAGAAGGTCAAAACCACAATGGTCTTATGCAGAAAAACTCAGGGCTCTTGGATGCCGCCAGAAGGTGTGGACAAATAGATAGTAAGTCAGGGAAAAACGCGATGCCTAAAGAATCACTTCAGAAAGAACTAGAACATATCCTAAGAGAGGACTTGATGTTCGCTTGTCAGTACTGGGACATCGATGTCAGTGGGAGTGACTCTGGTACGAAGCTTGTATCACTACTTGCTGGAAAGATGAAGGACAAAGAAACCAGAGGTCGCGTCTTCGGGACATTCTCCGACAGAGAGAAGGACCTTCTTGGAATGCTCGCGCTGAACAAGGGCGCTATGAGCTACGATAGACTCAAACCATTTAGAAAGATATACAGCTACGGGCAGCTCAATCAAACTGAGCGGGACTTAAGGAAGAAAGGCATAATCATTCGGAGGCTTTTGTCGAGGCTAACAGATTTCGGAAGAGAGGTTGCAGAGTTCAAGATCCTGGACTATCTCACGCCATTCCTTTCGGATATGTTCTCCGAGAAACCCGAGCCCAGCAGGGAATTGCCTAAGAAAGCCCGAAACATCACAGATGATCGTGATACTCTTCTTCTAGACATGTTGTTGCTTGCATCGTATCTGGCAAAACACGACGTGAGAATGACAAGCTCTTGGGAGTTTCCAAAAAGAGAGGCGGATCAGATTCGAGTAGCAATGTCAAAACCAACTGAGGAACGATTTGAACTGGTCCAAAAGATGGCGAGAAAGGCTGGCGTGTATGTGATTGTAGAGGAAGATAGAGTTGTCCCTGGCAAGATTGAATCCCTATTCTCAGGGAAGCAGGATACAGTTTCACGCAGATTCCTTCTGTCTTCACTTGGGCGAACACGTGCGATATGGGCAACGCCAGACCAGCCGACAGAGTATACCATGAACCTGGCGATCTGTAGACTTAGAGAAAGTGACAAAGAGGAATGGATACCAATAGATGAGATGAAAGAGTGGATTCGTTCTGAACTCTTCATTGATGCTCAACCCTTGAAGTGGGTACAGGTTGATGCTGACAGAGTAAGACTTGCTCTGGAAACCCCACTGCGTCTGGGCCTTGTAGAAGGTGCCTACAGGGGAAAGAATCTGGTTGCTGTCAAGTTGACCGGGGTGGGAGAAAAAGTTCTAGCTGAGTCTTCCGAAGAAGAGGCAGCAGCTGATAAAACATTCTTTGTACTCCCCAACTTCGAGGTCACCACTTTCACATCTGAAATGGATTATTACAAGGTTTACCAGCTTATGCTGTTCACAGAACCGACCAAAACGGATATTGTAAGCACCTACAAGATAACGGATAAATCAGTTTTCGAAGCAATTGAAATTGGGCTCAGAGAAAGCACAATGCTCGAATTCTTGAAGGAAGAGAGCAGCAAACCGGTCCCTAGGAATGTACACAGGTCGATTAAGGACTGGACCTCCCAGACAACCTTTGCGACTGTTTCAGACATTATGCTCTTTGAAACAGAAACGGAGAGAGAGATGGAGGATCTACTTCTCCTAGATGATTTTGCAAAATATGTTGTCAGAAGGATTGGACCGACCGCAATGATAGTTTCAGGTGACATGGACCAACTAGATGAAGACCTGGGGGAACACAAATGCAATGTTAGGCTGGAAGGCAAGCAGGCTCCTCCAATCGAGATTACTCCAGGTACTGCAGTTGCGGAACAAGTACTCCTTTATGGCGAGCATACAGTCACCGACGTCCCAGAAGCATGTCTTGGTTGTCCAGCAATTCAATCGTGCAACAGAATCGTCAGGCGGAAAGCACGGGTGAAGAGAGCGACATGAGTGTAGTCAAGCTTCTTCCGGACGATTTGATAGGCGAATTCTACGCGGTAGGCAGTGTAAGTGACAAGAGTCATGACGCTCCTCTTGAGTATACAAGCAAACTGAAGATTCCATATGCGTTCACACTCCCCAACTTGCGAGAAGAAGACATGATTCGTCAGTTTGCTGCTACCGTTCCAGAATTTGAGAAGGAGGGCAATCTAACTCAGAATATCGACTTGCATACTTTCAGGCAGTTTACAGAAAACGATGAGCCACTATTGCCCCATGAGAAGAACTTTGCCAGTTTGTTTCAAATGGTTGGCAAAAGAAGATTCGCCTACTTCAAGACCCAACAGACAGCTCCTGCTAGCATGTGCTTCAGCACTCGCGACAAGACAGGTAAACAACTGATCTCGAAAAGCATGTTCCATTTCTATGCTTCCTTAATGAAACGGATAGCTGAAGGACAACGGAGGCATCTACATGGCCACTGTGATAGATTGATACTCTGCCAGGATGATCCAGCCTTAGGATTTGTAATTGAGATTATCAATAGAGGAGATGTTTCCAATCTCACTCTGAAACACATCGTGAAGGTGACGGATCAGATCTATCCAAATGACGTGATTCCTAGTTTCCATTACTGCGACGACTGGCGCAGCCTTAGTTCCAACGGATGGCATCCGATATGGAGAAGTAGACCAAAGATAGCTCATCTTGATGTTCTTGCCTATTCACCTGACATAGATAACGAACAGGCTGAGATGATTAACAATTTCCTCGAGCGCGGAGGAGGGATAGCATTGGGGATTCTTCCGAATCGAGATGATGCACTCTCTGGGGAGATACCCGAAGTCCTTCATCGCAACCTAATGGCTACTCTCAAGGAATTTCATGATAGTGGCGTGAGCCTTGGTCTTCTTAGACCAAGATGTATGGTATCAACACAGTGCGGCCTGTACGCCGCTAGTGAATTATTATCGCGAAATATCCATCATCAGAGTTCACAATTCCCTGCAATCTATAAAGAAATCTTCTCCAAGCTTGGAGCATGATTGTCCAATGAGATAGGCTTAAGTGATGGAGGGTCCGGTCACCGTTCTTACAAGGCGGGAATTGCCCATGAGTGAAGGAAAGAAAGAGCCCGGGATGATCATGAAATTCATCCAGGACTATCGGTTCAAGATGCTCATACCTGAGCTTCTAGTCGTCTTTGGTGTCTGGTATCTTCTTCCTGAATCCCTCACCATGAATGTCTTTTTGCTTCCAGATGTGCAATCAGCAATCGGCCCATTGGTCTACCTTTGTCAGCCTTTGGAACTTATTCTGCCAGGTATTCCATCTGGATTTCTCGCTCTTTTGACAGCATTCACCCTTCATGGAATCTATCCTCTCGATAATTACCATGAAGGAAAGATACCGGTCTTACCTAGGGCTGCGGTACTCATGATCCTCATTTCCTTCATTTTCCTCCCAGTTCTGGTAGCTTTTCAAATGCTGGGATATTACATGACCGAGGCTACTGAGTACTTCTCACGAAATCCACTCTGGGAACGGTTTGAGAGCTTTGGGGACCTGTTCTTCTATGCTGGGGCAATGTTCTTTGTTGGCCTTCAGTGGTGGATGTTCATACCTGTATTCTTCCTGTCGCAGGGGATTGATGGCATTCACAAGATTGGTCATCATGAGACTTCGAATGAGAAGATAACCTGGTTGTTCTATTTCATATTTCCAGCATGCCTACCATTCTTCTTTAGTCCCATTGAGATTGTAGCAATGGCAGCATTGTCGATTCCAGCTTTCGCGTTCTATAGCTATATTCGACCTTACTACACATATGTCACCGCTGTCCATACACTGACATTTGCTGTGCTTGTACTGGTTACGATAATCATTGCACCGTATCTGCCGCTAATGAACCAGTGGATTCCAGGTTTCATTCCACCTCACGATCCAACGAGATTCTTTCCGCCACTCCTTGAATGGTAGAGTCTTCTTAGGTTTAGGAATGGAAGAACTACGTTTGACCCTCGAAAGTTGGCTTGCGAGTGGCCTCTTCTTCATCTTCCTCTCGGAGCTTGTGGCGGAATGGTCTGCCTTGTCCATAGATGGCAGGATCAGCATCCTTTGTCTTTGACATGATGACAGCAAAGCCACCAATCTGAATTGCAAGAGAGATGAAACCTATCAGAGTAACATCATAGAAGAAGGGATGACTAATGAAGTCGGCAGGCTTTGTAAAAGCAATGAATGTGTAGGTGATTATCTGGATGATAATTCCTGCAATCAAAGCCAAGACCCATTTATTTGTCCAGTTTGACGATGCCATTCTGCTTTCTCATCTCCGAGGATGGTTGATTCTCTCCGAAACTGAACCACAATTAAAGATGCCTATGCATTCGTTCCTCGACTACTTAGATGCATTGTAATTCTCGTTTAGCTGATCGGCTAGTAATAGAGCAAGTCTTCTGAAGTCACGGTTCGATATGCTTGGTACACCACTAGTTCTCTTAGGTATGTCAAATCTGGTCACAAACACAGATACCTCGCCATCCATCGATGTTTCCACCAAGGCAGGGTATCTAGTTCCTATATCGTAGCGCTCCTTTCCTTTGGACACATGAGTTCCCTTGTAGACAGTTCCAACAAGATAGGGATATGCAAAGCCTGAGTGAGAAACCTGCACACCTACAGAAATGGTATCTGGAAGCCCCTCGAGGTAAGTCTTAATCTCAGCATCCAAGATAGTCTGGACGCCAGACCTTACTCCAAACTTGACATTGAGTCCAGCACGATATCCTTTGACCCCTTGCAACTCGCTAGCAAAGTCATATACGTTTCCTTTCACTGGTGCTTTGAAGAATTCCTCAGCATCAATAGCAGGGATTCTGAATCCATTGACAAACCCAGCCACTCCAACAATCGCATATAGGATGATGAGTAGGAGGAGAGAGTCTATTTGTGGATCAAAGAGTGGGACTGACAATGTGAGAAAGTAAGCGGACAGAGCCCCTAAGGCAAAGGCGAATGGCAGCAGACAGAAGAATATGGTGAATCCTTCAGGATTGCCATAGAGATGGCCATACGCATCTTCATAGTCCTCTACTGTCCTTTCATAATCACTATAGCTCATCCAGACTTTCGTTTCCTTCCACTCACCGGGAACATAGTCAATTGCACGTTTCGAAACGACACCGAAAACGGTTGATGCTAGAAGAACACCTACGGGAAAAATCAAGAACAGCCAGAAACCTACCTCTTCGTTTCCTGGGTTTGATAGTCTCAAAAAGGCTGCAACAGCAATAACGCCAATGAGTACTATCGTAAACACCTTGTTCACTGGGCCCTGTCTATTGTAATCCACTATCTCATCCTCGGTCAATACAATCAACCCTGCTGCTATTTTGACAATCGGATTCATCGAGATAAGCTAATCGATTGAAGGGGAGGAATCATAACTTGGTTCTGGGTCAAATCCAAGTTCCTCCATCAAGTCATCTAAAATCTCGTTGCTGCCATTCTCTTCAACATAGGTTGTGATGCACCATCGTACTATTCCTTCCAATTGATGCAACTCATTTCCAGGTTGCAGCTCCATCATCCTTTTAGATGCATCACCTTCCGCTGTGGAGGACACAGTACCAAAAGCAGTCAGTGGTGGAGAAATATCCCCTATGGTGATCTCAACCTTGGCCACAGCCTCAATCCCTGCTATCCGGCCTATTGCAGCTGGACTTCGAAAAGCGTAGTATCCTCCAGCTTCTCCCATTGAAAACCCCACACCGACCATAGCAAATCCAAGTGTATCTTCCAGGAGCTCGTATGCACGCTTAAGGCGCCTAGGATTCTCATAGTGAAAGTGTGTGCTCGCTTCATTCGAAATACTACGATAGAAGTAACTCGTCAATAGGATTCCGTAAAACAACTCCAAGCCGCCATAAGTAAAAGGGAGAATGAAGACAAGATTGACGGAGATTGCGGCAACTAACGCGGGGAGTATCACAGCTGTGGCCATCATCACCAACGCAGCAGCAAGCAGTCTTTGGTCTTTTCGCGAAATCAGATGTGAATATCCTGAAGCATAGTCGGCCATCATGTTGGCAAATGCATTATACTCAAGCTCTTGATTGTGGTAGTCCCAGTGCACATCCGGGTTAAATGTCACTCGACGCTTCATGACTCTCGCAATAATCCAGAATATTGGTGCTATAGCCAGCATGATGGAAAGGGCATACGCAAACCATAGGAGTGGGTCAGTGTATAAAATTACCACCAGATAGGATGAAACCTCGACACCAGCAAAGGACAAGATAATGAGGACGGCAAAGAGTAGAATATAGTAAGGCATTAGTGATGAATACGTCACTGGCTCCTTAGTCACAATTTAGTCCTCGACACCATTCTAGAAACTTCATTGTTGAGCGTTGTGGTTGTAGACTAGCCAACTCCAAGCTTTGCTAAGAGTGATGTGATTTCGTTAGATTCACCTCGAAGTCGGGTGATTTCTAGCAGTATAATCGCAACTGCATTCTCTGTCACGAGACGCACATCTCGAACACTCAGCTCCTTGAAATGAGAGGGAACAGGAAGTCGCACATAGTAGCCCGTATCTTCTGCATCAGTATATTTCCGGAAATTGCGATCTCTAGAAATCCACCACCAAACTACCTGACCATGTCCCTCACCCTCATGCAGCCGACACAGGACTCTCGCTATGGCTCTTAGGTCTTCGGACCAAGACTCGATATAGGCGTCATGTTCGAAACCTGCGATTCGCATGACGATTCTGGGCTCTCTAAATATTCGGAACCCCTCATGAACCGCCTTGTCCAAGACAAGTCGAACCTGACTAATTCCAGGAGTCTTTGATTGAACATTCCCAAGCCAGAGGGCCTCTCGAATTAGTGGGAGAGCGAAGTCTTCTGATGCGTCGTTTGATGTAGCAAAGAACGCTCCGATAGAAGCGATAGCATGATTCAAAATCAGTCCTGTAGGTAACATGAATTGTGTGGTAAACAGAACACTGGAATCGACAAAGGAGAGATAGAAAGGCATGCTGAAAAGAAGCATGATTACTATTAGGGGGAAATGATAGATCCAGTAGTTGCTCCTAGCTTCAAGTCGCATATAGTCACTGTGATATTCCTTGACCATATCGGGGACTTCTTCTAGCTTCATCTGAATTGGTTCGAACTCCCAGTCCGGTCGGTTGTATTCTGCAATATGTTTCTTGGCGTACCAACCCATGAAATACGCAAGCATAACCGAAAGTGTGGGGAACCCAAGAAACAGTGCAATCACTAGTGTCAAATCAAACGGTAGGGGCAAGTAGGTTATTGATAGAAACAAGCCTACTACTAAGTTCAATATGAGCCCAACATCGAAAGCGATGATGAATCCCCAATATGACTTATAGATGACGGGACTAGCAGACATCTCTCCACCGACTCACTCTATCGACGCCCATGCTCTCTTTAAGAGTTGCTGGTGACGGACACGGTATCTGTCAGACGTAAAGATTTATCAAGAAATATCAGATGTTTATTAACCATTGTTAATACCTAACGAGTGTGGGAAAAGATGATAAAAACGGGTGACAAAGCACCAGATTTCGAAACAACAACGGAAAGTGGAGACAAATTCAGTCTCAGCGCCTATAAGGGAAAGAAAGTCTTTCTCTACTTCTATCCAAAAGACAATACTTCAGGATGCAAGGCTGAAGCATGTTCAATCAGGGATAGCTACAGTGTGTTCGAGGGAAATGATATCCCAGTCTTTGGGGTTTCCGGCGGAACAGCTAAATCTCACCAGAGTTTCAAGGACAAGAATGACCTCCCATTTCCACTTCTCATGGATGAGGAGTTCAGGATAGCAAAACTCTATGACGTCTATAAGACGAAGAAGATGTATGGTAAGGAATACTTGGGAATAGTACGGACTACGTTCCTTATCGATGAGAGTGGCAAAGTGGAGGGAATATTCGGTGGCACAGAGGGAATCGAGAAGGTCAAGACCAAGGAGCATGCGGACCAGGTCATCAAGTTCTGGGGGCTCAAGCTGTAGGAGCGGATGCCATGTTACGAGTAGGCGACGACGCCCCGGATTTCGAAACCGAAGACGACACGGGTAGCAAGTTCAAGCTAAGCAATTACCGAGGTAAGAAGTTAGTGTTATACTTCTATCCCAAAGACTTCACACCAGGTTGCACTGCAGAAGCCTGCTCTATTCGTGACAGCTATCAGCTGTTCGAGGGCTCAGGGATTCCAATCTTTGGAATCTCAGGTGGCTCTGCAGAACTACATCAGAAATTCAGAAAGAAGCACAATCTGCCCTTCAATATCCTTGTAGACGAAGACCTCAACATAGCCAAGCTTTATGGAGCATATAGCAGATTGAGTGTCATAGGAGCTGGAGTGAAACGCATCACATTCCTAGTCGATGAAGAAGGCAAGATTGAAGCTGTCTTCGGAGGCACTGAAGGGCTCGATCGAGTACGCTCTTCAGAACATGCTTCACAGATTGCGAGCTACTGGGGTCTCAAGCTCTAGCGGCGTTCAATTTGCCGCAGTGGCCGAGCTACTGTGCTTAGGTAAATGACACTCTCATCTTCGCCATCTAGGTCTAGGAGTTCATTAAGTTCATCGTCATATATGGCACCAATCTGGCATGTGCCATAGCCAAGCGCTTCAGCAGCTAATGCCAAGTTTTGTGCGATGTGTCCTGCATCGAGGAATACGTAGCGGTAGGCACGCTGTAGGTACTTCCACTTTGATCGTTGAAAGACAGCGGACCAAATGAATACCACCGCAGCCTTTTCAGTCATCTTCTGATCAAGAGCTCCGCGGCTGACGTTTCCTCCGAACTTCCCGGGTTTGAGGAAATCGAGCTCATGGTGCGGGACGGAATAGTGATAGAGACCTGATTCCAAATCTGATACGCGATTGACACAGAGATAGGTTTCGATTGGGTATAAAGCCCCGGCAGAGGGCGCTGTACGTAGGTCATGGTCACTCACATTAGCAGTGACTCCTTGTGTTGCCCAAGCTAATTGTGACAAATCCTCAAGTGTCAGAGGATCGTCTGCATAGGCACGTCTACTGCGTCGAATGTTGAGGACCTTCCACAATCCAGCACCACCTTCACTGATTGGATCAGGAAGCTGGACCTTCTGAACGGATTCATACCTCTTGTAAGTCGGAGGCTTGTTACTCCAATCCAGTCTATGTCTAGGAAGATTACCCCTTGTGTACTTGGATTTTCGATAGAAATCATCACCGATGCCAGGCATTTGTCATCACGGCCAAAACAATACGGAGGGCTTATGAAATAGCTCTTGCAGCGGCATATCCAGAAGGCATAGACTTTAATCGTAGCTGCATATGCCCCGGTACCTGTGTGACGTACCGATATAGGTACGTTGAGCGACCCGAAGGGGCTCCATATAATGCCTGAAGAGAAACTCACAGTTGAAGAACTGAAGAAGAAGGCTGAGAAGCCAGGAAAGGACGCTATGATCTTGCATCCTTTCTACAAGGGGAAGATACAGAGTATCGGAAAAGCTCCAGTACGCGACTTTTCTGATTTCGCAATTTGGTACACTCCTGGTGTGGCAAAGGCCTGTCTAGCGATTAAGGAAAATGAAGACGCCTCCTATGATATGCTTAACCGTGGCAATATGGTTGCTGTGGTGAGCGACGGTACAAGAGTACTTGGTCTAGGTGACATTGGACCCTATGCGGCAGGACCGGTGATGGAAGGGAAGGCGATTCTTTTCAAATACTTGGGAGGCGTGGATGCATGGCCGATATGCCTTGACACAAAGGATGCAGATGAGATCATCAAAACGGTGAAGCTATTGCAGCCTTCGTTCGGGGGTATCAACCTAGAGGACATCTCCAAGCCAAAGTGCTACAAGGTCCTAGAGGAGCTTCGAAAAGATCCAGACATCAAGATCCCAATCTGGCATGATGATGCGCAGGGCACTGCAACAGTTGTTCTTGCAGGTGTCTTTGGAGGTCTAAACGTTGTCAAGAAGGATATTGAGAATGTCAAAGTCGCATTTCTCGGAGTTGGAGCTGCAAATACGAGAACCGCCTATTTGATGATCTCAGCTGGTGTCGATCCGAAGAATATCATTATGGTTGATAGAAAGGGTGCGATATACGCCGATCGTGAAGACATCGTGGATCAGAAGGACTATGATTCGTTCAAGTACGACCTCGCTCAGAAGACAAATCCCGACAGAATGACTGGAAACCTTGGCGATGTCATCGAAGGCATGGATGTGCTAATCAGTGCCTCGACACCCACACCAGGTGCAGTGAAGAAGGAGTGGGTTTCGAAGATGGCATCAGACTCGATTGTCTACGCCTGTGCGAATCCATTGCCTGAAATATGGCCGTGGGATGCAAAGGAGGCAGGAGCAAGGATTGTAGGAACTGGTCGAAGCGACTTTGACAACCAGATCAATAACTCACTTGGATTCCCAGGCATTTTCAGAGGCACACTAGATGTGATGGCAACAACCATCACGGATGAGATGTGCATTGCTGCCGCGCAGGCGCTGGCTGACCTAGGCGCCAAGGAAGCCAGTGAGAAGAAGGTCATCCCGACCATGGACCAGTGGGAGTTGTATCCACTAGAAGCAACAGCAGTTGGAATGAAGGCCATGGAACAGGGCATCGCCAGGAAGCACTGGGAAGAGAAGGATCTCTACAAGCATGCGGAGAGAATTATCCGGACATCACGTGCGGCATCCGAGATGCTTTACAAAGAAGGCCATATTCCCAAAGCACCCCCAACTTAGTCATATTCACGCGGCGGCTATTCCGCCGCAACCTCTCTCTTTTTCTAGTCAAAACCGCAGATATCAGCAAGCCTAATAATGCGTCGCCATGGCGATGCTTCAGCTTTCAGTCGCGGAGAATGAATGATGTCAACATCCTATGACAAGTGTGTAAGGTGCGGTTCATGCGTCAAGTTCTGTCCACTCTTTAATGCTGTAGGAGAAGAACAGTATTCTCCCAGAGGGAAGACCTACCTCTTGCAGGTCATGGACCAGATAGAGGATGATCCAGAACTGGCCAAAGAGTTCAGGCAGTTACTCTTCCAGTGTACACTCTGTGGCAGATGCTCTGAGGTATGTTCCTCTGACGTAGACCTCCTGAAGGTCTGGCATGAGCAACGAGCAAAGGCTGTTCAGATGGCCCCAGAGGAGTTCGAGTACCTTGATGCACTTAGGGATGCTCTGGCCAACGTGGCAAACATCTACGGACTTGACCCAGAAGATAGAGCAATCTATTGGCTCGATGAGCTAGAGGATGACATCCCAGGTCTTGAGGACCGAGTCTATGAGAAAGGGAAGACCGCTGACACAATGGTATTTCTGGGATGCCTGATGTCATTCCGTGGAAGTCAGATGGATGTGCTAAGATCCCTATTCACCATGTTGGAGGAAGTCGGAGAAGACTATCTCGTGATGGGAGCAGAAGAGAATTGCTGCGGACACCCCCTCTATCTGATGGGCGATGAGAAAGGAGCTGAAGACCTTCGCAAACACAACAGGTCTGTGATAGAGAATGCTCAGGCCAAGAAGGTAGTGACTTGCTGCCCTGGTTGCCTAATCCAGCTGAGAGAGCACCACAATCTTAAGAACGCAGAGGCGCTTCACCACACGCAATACTTTGACCAGAAGATGGAGACTACGCCCAAATACAACCAGACTAAAGAACTAGCATATCATGATCCTTGTGAGCTTCATAGGATTCTTGGCATAAAGACCGAGCCAAGGTCCCTCCTGAAGAAGCTAGGTGTAGAGTATCGCGAGATGGAAGCCAGTTGCTGCGGAGGCGGAGGTCTCCTCAGGATGACTGACCCAGGATTGAGTGATATAATAATTCAGGCTCGGTCAGCTAAGGAGAAGCTTAGGGATACTGTTGTAGTGACAGCATGCCCATCCTGTCGTGAACAGCTGCTTGCAAGTGAGAACAGGACCAAGGACATCATAGAACTCCTGGCGGATGCGAGTGAAGGAGGCGCAGAGTGACATGAAGCTGAGAGATATTGCTATCGGAGCAAATGCCTCCATGTACTATAGGTTGAACTTCAAGAAGATTAGGGGAGTCTACTATCCCAGGACAGAGACCGATGTTCTAGCCGCAATTGCCTTTGCTCGTGACAATGGGTATGATGTCACACCAAAGGGTGGCGGCTCCGGACTCAGTGGAGCATGCACAGGCGGCGACACAGACCGTATCATGATGAGCAGTCTGCAGATGACAGAGATGCTTGCTATTTCAAAGGACATAGGCTACGTGGATGTCCAGCCAGGACTGACTCCCGATGAGATCAATGCAGTCCTTGAACCGATGGGAATGAAATTGTTTGTCGCACCTAGCAGCAGAGATATTGCTACTGTGGGAGGAATCCTGTCAACTGACGGGGGAGGCAATGACACATGGGTCAATGGGACCATGAGGGATAATACCATCAAGGTGAGGATGGTCACATATGATGGGCGAAAACTCACAGTGAGTCATGAGGGTGTCAAATCAGACGATCCCGACCTTGAAGCCGAGCTGACCAAGAAAGGAATGACCATTCATGATGTGGCAAGTTCTCATGGGACACTTGGATTCATTACCGAGCTTAAGCTAGTCATCCGACCGGTAGTGGGCGAAACACTGGTTGGCTCATTAGCGGAGTTCCCGGATTACGATACCCTTGGACAAGCAGTTGATGGGATGATTAAACGCGAGAGTCCTATTCGATATGGAGAAACTATTGTGATGGCACACCCTGATGTGCGAGAAGGGTTCAATCCACCATTACTAATCCTTCAGTATCCAGAGGAATATGAGTCAGAGTTGAAGGAGTTCGTCGACATCAAGCGACTGGATACAGATGAGTTCGAACGTTTGAAGGACATCAGGATAAAGCTACCAAAGCGTAATCCTATGGAGGGAGTCCAGTTCGCCCTCTTTGAAGGATATGGCTTTCATGAGGAGAGCCTCAGGAATATGCAGCACACCTTGGATGAGATTGACACTTTGCTGAAGAGCCATGACCTTGTACCCTTCGGGAAGTATGGACATGCACCAAGCAAGTGGTACCTCGGCGACAACACTGCAGCCTACGGTATTATCATGCACTCCAGAGAAATCAGACCTGAAGGCAAGACTGGGACTGAGCTCTTGCAGACCGTACTTGACATCGTAGAAAAATGTGATTCTCTCGGTGTAACTCCAAAGCCTGAGCACAAGTGGCCCTTTGATGATGAAGCCAAGTCATCTCGTCTCAATGAACTGAGAGAGGTCATTGGACCCGGGTTCAATAGCTTCATCTTGGATGAGGCCTGCGATGATGTCCTAAGCTCCATGGTCTAGCAAAAATGCGGCAGAATACTTTCGGCCATGTCCCTTAGGGGGTTTATATACCCAAATCAAGACGAATCGTTGATAGGAATGGTCCGTCAGAATCGAAGCCCTAAGGGCTTGTTTGATCCGTACTATGTCCCGGAGAAACTCCTTCATCGAGACCGAGAACTTGACGCGATTAGGGGGATATACCGTGACAGCTACGAGGAGGACTATGGCGTAAATTGCCTTGTCCATGGAATCACTGGAGTGGGGATGACTGTCTTCTCTCGGTACTTCTTAACAAAACTAACACCACATCATTTTGACGCTCACACAGTTTACGTTGATGCACGCAAGAAAGATGTCCTAGAGATTGTTGCGGAGCTGAACGACAAGATACACAGGGAAACTAATACTCCAATCACGGTCGCGTTCGATCTTGATGTATTATGGATGCAGTTCAAGAGAATGGCAGCCTCCACTTCAAAGAAGACTGTGTTCGTAGTCGATGGAATCGACGAGACCAATGAGGAGATATATTCGAAGCTCGCGCATCTATCAAAGGAGATCAGAGCCAGCACAATCGGTGTGTTGAACAGTCACGATTATCGACTGCTCACAAAGGGCTATGCGACGAAGGTCGCGTATGACTTTGAGATTCCTCTCGACACGTACACTCAGTCCCAGCTCTATGAGATTGTCAGGCAGAGAGTGGAAGATACATTTCCACTTGGCTTGACGGAGGAGGTTGTTAGGTACATCACTGACTGCGTAATAGAGTTTGATGCAGGAAAGCCGAGGACTTCAGTTGAAGCTCTCAAGGCTCTCTGGCCTATGGCTTCAAGCGGCCAAGAGATAACATCGGATGCGGTTAGGGCCGCCACCTCGAACATCACTGCTGCGGCTCATGACATGGACTACATGGACACAATCGACACGATATCCACAAACGATTTTATGACTCTTCTTGTCCTTGAGAGCCTATCTCAACACCTGATGACTTACAAGACTGAGACCTACATTGACAGGAAGACTCTCAATGAGCTTGTCTTGATCAAGTGTGAGGAACTAGGAGTGAAGTTCATTCCTGAGGACATTGAGAAGAGTCTTCAGACGCTAATATTCCAGAGCATTGTTTTTGAATCGGGATACTCTAGGAACTTGCTCTACCTCATCGCCCCTCCTGAGATACTATATGATTCCTCACTCAGCCTGCGTAGAGAACTAGCAAGAAGAAAATGAAGTGATTGTGGGCCGGATGTTCCGGCACCACATATCATTGTGCTTGACTATGCCGCCTTCTTCTCGGCGTAATCCTTCTTGACCCATTCCTCGAGACCAGCACCGCCTTCTAGATTACCCATCTCTCCATCGAGATCCTCTGGATCAATCAAAGCAATCCAACCAGTCCCATATGGATCCTCGTTGAGGAGTCCGGGATTTTCTTTCAGAGCATCATTAACCTCTGCGATGGTCCCGGTCACCGGAGACTTTACCGGACCTGTCCATTTGCCAGATTCGAGAGTGCCAATGCTGCGGCCAGCCTTGATGGCTTTGCCAGCAGGTCGTAGGCGTACGAACTTAATCTTCCCAGCCAGGTCCATGCCAAAAGTGGTGAATCCGAGACGGACCTTTCCGTCCTCTTGCTTCAACCAGATCTGGTCATCAGTGTAGAACAGATCGTCAGGCCACTCAAAACCTTCGTACGTAACCAATAGTAGTCACCGCTGCAGGATGTTCCTAGCCCGCTTTTGAGTCTATTGCTTCGTCTAGCAGCCATTGCAGTTGAATATCCACTCAGTGCTCTCACTTGTCACCGTTGATTGCGCGCTTGAATTTGTCAGCCTCATCCGCCTCGACTTCAACAAAGACAGGGCCCGAATAGCCGCACTCCTCATCTGAACAATAGTATGTCTTTGGAACCAGCCAGCCGCTTACAGAAGTCTTGGCTTCTCGTATCTGGGAACTCCCGCACCGAGGGCACACTCTGATTTTCTGCGTTTTTTCCATGATTCCTCCCGGCCTGAGGGCATACATATCGGGGTATGACATTTAAACTGAGTGGCAACTGCACCCGC
>JAEOTX010000140.1 GCA_016839605.1 Candidatus Thorarchaeota archaeon
TTATTCGTCGTCGTCCCAATCATCATCCCATTCGTCGTAGTCATCAGCCCAGATGTCGTCATCATCATCTTCTGGTCCAAAGCGATATCTAAAGTTCATTAGATTCACCTCACGATAATGCTAATCAAAAAAGGAGTAAAGAATGACTATCAAAAGTAAAGGTAGAAAGAAGCCTTGAAATCAAATTTAGAGAATTGTAAACGCTTCTTGCCATAATTTGGAGATTTTCAAGTTGATTTCTGAATGAAGGAGATTATTGACCTCGTAGACAAGGATATTAGCAAATATGGCGTGCGCGGTGATGTGTCACTATTTGTCGTTTCGGAGAACTGATGTATTGTGAGCGATGCGGACGTATCTGATTCCACTGCAATTGATGTCACAATGAAGGGACTGTCGCAGCTTGTTGTAATTCTAGGTGATGCCAAGATAGTAAAAAAAACAGCAAAGAAACTCGAATCTCATGGGAAAATGGTTAGAGTTGGAAGAGGTGCATTTCTTATTCATGTCCAAACTCATATCGGGAAACCACCTTTGCTGGACTTGCCAATTATAGCTTTCAAAAAGGCACGCGAGATTCCAAGTGTCAGTGAACGTGGAGAAGAAGCTGGCAGCAGGCGTGTTTATTCAGTCGTTTCTTATCGTTTCAGGAGTCCTACCTCTACACAGAAGAAGAGAGTAGAGCGACTAGTTCGAAGATCAAGCTCAATTCGATTACGACCCGGAGTCCTCCTATTTCCCGTTCTGAGATCAAAGGAAAGACGAAAATTACTAGAATCCGATGAAAAGTATGTGCTAATGGATTCCAAAAAACTGAGTGAAGAGCTTCGTGGTCTCGGAGCGGAGGTGTTCAGGTGGTCGCGGCTCAAAATAGATGGTCATCTGTTCGAAATACAAAATGCCGTTGCTCGTACGTTATCACATGATTTCACATCATTTGAAACGCTGGCTAAGGATTTACGCAATCAAGCCAAAGAGCCCGAGGCGCAATTCAAGACTCTAAGGAAGCGATATGCGATTCTTTCTAAGAGATATGGTGAACTGAAATTCAAATGGAGTCGTGCTAACAAGATTTGGAGTTATGATACAACGAAATTGCTTACACGTGGCTATAATATGTTGTTGAGTGTTAGACGTGTTATTGATTCATCCGCCTCCTAAGGTAGAGAGAAGTGTAGGCGGCGGTGAGATAGAGTATTGGGGGATTACCCATTGCTGAGCGCCCTTTCATTTCGCAGTTGTTGGGGCGCCTGTGATTAATTAGTCCGGGGCAGGTCCGAAACCAAGGCATGACTGGCCACCATCAAAGTGTTTGCTTACAGGATTAGCCTAAAAGGTAGTGCATACATCATTCTTGCGAGCTAGTTAACCTCAGCGGGTTGCAAATAATGTCTAAGATAGAGATTAGTCCCGAGATTGCTCCATTTCCGAAGCCCATTGCCCTTGTGGGTTCGATGGTAGGCGGTCGTCCCAACTTCATTACTGTTGCTTGGTTCAATCGCCTCAACCGTAGCCCAAACATCTGGGGCGTTGCCATAAGCAAGAAGAAGTACACCCTTGAGGGTATCAAACAGCATGGCAGCTTCAGCGTAAACCTCCCCAGTGCAGACTTAGTCGAGAAGACCGACTACTGCGGACTTTACTCTGGAAGAAATGTCGACAAGTCAGTACTCTTCAACATTTTCTATGGCAAACTTGAAAATGCTCCCATGATTCGAGAGTGTCCTTTCTGTGTGGAGTGTTCGGTCTATGATTTCATCAAGCTGCCCGCAAGCATACTCGTTCTTGGAGAAGTCCAGCATGCGTATGCCGAGGAACGCTGCATGACCGATGATGACCTTGACCCAAAGAAGATCAATCCCTTTGTCTTCACTAAACCTGGTGACAAGTATTGGGCGCTTGGCGAAGCTATTGGTGATGCATGGTCTGTAGGGAAGCACCTTGCGGAGTGAGTTTCTGGTCTGTACAGATACATCAGCGCAGAGAGATGTGTAGGCAGTGGGGGTAGAGGCGTGTAGGAACCAGGTTCTCCAGCACTAGATTGGCACTTGCCCTGGCTCATGCTGCTGAGCACCCTTTCTCTTTTGCTTCAGTTTCTCAAACTAGCAAAATTTGGTATTGAATTGAGATACGGTTATTTTCATGAACGCCATTAAGACAATAGGTCAATGATATGGGTTCCACTCTCCCACCTATCTTATTCACAGATCGCCTCGTTATCCGTTCATATTGTTTAGGTGACGAGAGCTGGTACTATAAAATGAGTCAGAGAAACCGTGCACACTTAGAGAGATATGAACCAGAAAATCCAGCAATGGCTATCAAGACTGAAGAAGATGCGAAGAAGATGATAACTGATTTTGTAAACGAGTGGAAGAAGGGTAGTCATCACTTCATGGGAGTATTCCTCAAAGAGTCCGAGCAGTTTGTCGCTCAGCTCTACGTTGGTCTTGTAAATCGAGAGGTGCATGAGTATGGAATTGGTTATTTCTCAGATGTGGAACATGAAGGCAAAGGATACGTGACAGAGGCTGTCAATACAGTAGTTAAGATGCTCTTTGAGAGTCTTAAAGCTCACAGGATTCGTATTGAAACTGATGATACTAATCTAAGAAGCATAAATGTTGCAGAAAGATGCGGTCTTGTAAGGGAGGGCCACATTCGAGAGAATAAGAAGAACCCTGACGGCACCTACTCTGGCACTTTGTACTTTGGACTGTTGAGAAGTGAGTTTCTATTTAGTAGATCATAGAATGTAAAACAACTCTCCCCTTCCTCTGTTGAGCACCCTATCATTTTTCAGAATCCTCTAAAAGCATAGCTAAGATTTCCATTCAAGCTTCTGATTCAATAAACCAAACGCTAGTCCGATGGGCTATTTTACTTTCCTAGCAAACTCTCTTCCATACTCGTAGGCCTTCGTAAGTTCATCATCAGTGGGCACCCACTTTAGCACAAAGGGTTCCAAGACTATATCCATCTTGCCGCGCTCCATCGACTCCTGAATACGCTTCACTGATCCCCCTCCCCATCCATATGAACCAAATGCAGCACATTTCTTGCCAACTGGCTTTAGCACTTCTAAGTCCGAGAGGATTGGTGCTACAGTGGGAAGAATGTCGTTATGCAGCGTAGGACATCCCACCAAAATCCCTCTGGCTTCCAAAAGGTCTGCCATGATGTCACTCCGATCACTATGTGGAATTAGATGCAGCAATGGTGTTAGTCCTTCATCGTTCACTCCTGAGGCAATGGCCCTCGCAATCTTTGTAGTGCTCTGCCACATTGTGTCCCAGGTGATTACAACTTTGCTGTTGATGCGTTCTCCCTTGGCCCATTCGAGATATCTGGTCACAATCTGGAGGGGGTCCTTGCGCCAAATCAGCCCATGGGAGGGTGCAATTGTCTTGATTGGTAGACCTAGCTCGACAACTTCCTCAATCTTTCTCTGCACCATGCGACTCAGTGGCCATAGAATATTCGCATAATACTTCTCTGCTTCCCGCCATAGAACGTTCTGATCCACCTCATCAGAAAACCGCTTTTCTGTTGCATAGTGTTGTCCGAATGCATCATTGGGCAATAGCATCTCTTCTTCAACATAGTATGTAAACATGCTTTCCGGCCAATGGAGCATGGGGGCCTCATAAAACCGTAAGGTCTTTCCTCCAAGATCTACTTCTTCTCCAGTCTTGACAGTTTGTATATTCCATCCATCTGGATAGTGTTTCTTGAGAACATCAGTAGCTCTGGCAGTGCATACAAGAGTTGCATTCTTGACTCGATCAAGCACCTCAGGAACTGCACCTGAGTGGTCCATCTCTGCATGGTTTGATATCACATATTGAATCTCGTCAGTACTGACAACACTTGATATACGCCTGAACATCTCATCTGAGAATGGTCCATAGACCGCATCAATGAGTGCTGTCTTCTCGCCTGTGATTAAATATGCGTTATAGGTTGTCCCGTGATGGGTTGTATAGCTATAGCCATGGAAGTTGCGGACATCATAGTCAATACCGCCGACCCAATAAACATCCTTGATAATCTCGACCGCCTTCATAATACACACATCCTATCTCACTCCACACTGAGATTAAAATATTGACTCGGAAATGCTGTCCTCACATTGCTGAGCACCCTGTTATTTTGCATTATTTCGTTCTGAAATTGAATTTAGGGTGCTTCAGTCATCAATCAGATTGCAATACAGGTCTCTGTTCTGGTGATTCCCTCTATCTTATGGATGCTTTCTAAAAACTGCTTCAACTCATTTACTGAGTTCAGTTCTGCATATACAATTGCATCAAATGTTCCCACCACAACTTGTACAGTCTTAACGCCCTCGATCTTTTCAATTTCTTGGCAGATGTCCCATATCCCAGTTCCAACAGCCTGTATCAGGACACTCATTCTCAGATTGCTCATAGATTACCTCCTTTCGTGCATATGCCAAAAATACACGGGATCACATTTATGAATTCTTATTCATAATAAGATTGAGAGTGCTCATCTTACATTGCTGAGCACCCAGTCCTTTTACATTGAATCAAGCATATTGTTGTCATAACGAAGTTACTACTCTCGTTTCTTGATACTCTCATGAAACTTGAAACTCAGATACAAGAACAACAGACTTGTGACAACAAGGGCGATGATACTTGCTTCTAATGGAATATTGAAGGATTCGACACCTAATCCTCTGCGAACTAAAACCAAGGTGTGTGTTAATGGTGATAGGCATGCAACGACCTGACCTATGAGTGGCAGTTCCCCAATCGGAATGAAGACCCCGCTAATGAACAAGAGTGGAATCCTGACAAAGTTAAGAGGCATCATAATGTTGCCCACCGATTCAGTGGGGACTGAAGCGAACATGATTCCCATGGCTGCAAACGCAAAACATGAGAGAATGATGCCAAGAGCTAGTGCAATGACATTCATGACTCCGGCTTGAAAAATAAAGATGCCAATTAGGAGTGGGGCGATGGACACTAGGAGACCAAAGAAGATTCCAGCCAGTGTCTTTCCTAGGAGCACAGAGAAGAGAGACATTGGTGCGGACAGGTAGCGATCAAATGTCTTTGTCCTTCTTTCAAGGGGGATGACAACTGGACCGACGGTTGATGAAGCCCAAAAGACGGTCTGTGAGAGTAGAATTGGGAGCGACTGCAAGGAACTTAGGTTTCTTCCAACCGTGAAGGTGAAAAAGAGAGCGATTGGGAATAGGACTCCAAACATCAGCGATGGTGGAGTTAGATAATATGTTCTCATGTCTTTCCATGCTATTGCCCAAGCTCGAGCGGATTCCTTCCTCAGTCTGTCTAATCTTACTCCCTGTTGCATCAATGATCGGACCTCCTTGGTCCAACTGGACCCCGTCTTCCAGACATTTTTCCCAAGCCCTTTGGCCTTTCAACAATCTCCTCGCCAGTCATCTCGAGGAACACGTCCTCCAGACTTGGACTGAGAGTATTGACGCTGAGGAGTCGTATATTGTTTCTCTCCGAAAATTGAAAGATTCCAGCAAGCACCTCAGGCGGACTGAGCGTCAGTAGTCGAAGCTTGTTGCCTCGTTTCTGAACTCCTCGAACTCCATGTAGCTCTTCCATTTCTTTTACTAGATGTGAGCTGCTACTGTCAAACACAACCTCAACAGAGTGAACCCGATCCATTGCCTGCTTCAATCTTTCAGGAGTGTCAATGGTGGCAATTCTCCCCTGACTAATGATTGCCACCCGATTGCAAAGCTCGCTTGCTTCAGTCATGTTATGAGTAGTCAGAAAGATTGTAGTACCGCTCGAATTCAATTTCATGATCAACTCATGAATCACCCTCACGCTTTGAACATCTAGTGCGGTCGTTGGTTCATCAAGAAAGAGCACACTCGCATCGTTCACAAGAGCCATTGCAATAGTCAGCCGCCGTCTCATCCCTCCTGAAAAGCCCTTCACGCTCTCATGACGGACATCATAAAGACCGAACATCTCAAGGAGCTCTCTTGCCTTATCTAGACGTTTTTCTTTGGGAAGCCCATAGAGTTTTCCCGTGAAGATTAGATTCTCTTGTGCGGACAGGTCAAGATACACATTTGAGATGTCTGTCACTACTCCCATCTGCTCCTTTGCGTCAAAGGCTTGCTTTTGAATGTCGAAGCCCATAATCTGAGCTGAACCTTCTGTGGGTGTCGATATACATGTCAACATCCTAGTCGTGGTAGTCTTCCCAGCACCATTCGGACCAAGAAAACCAAAGATCTCCCCTTGTGACACGGAGAAATTGATATGATTGACCGCAAGCAGTTCCCCGTAGGCTTTTGTCAGATTCCTTACTTCTATTGCAGATACCAATCAACGCATCTCCTGAGATATCTCAATCCCGCAGAATCCAATGATGAATGATTCGTCGAGTTGATGAACACACAAAATAATGAATCAAGATTCATTAAAAAGAAGCCGGTCTGATAAACGCTTCATAATTTCAAAGCAGTGTCATCATTCAGAGCACAGGTTTAGCACCAAAGATACATCTTGGAAGTACCAATTAATCATTAGAACAATCAGTTTTCGAAAAATTGAACTTCTTGACGAAAACAAATTAATGAAATTCGTGCCGAATCTACATATATGCTAATTATTCATATTCGGGTTGGAATCCGATTGGATTTCCCATAATGCGGGGAGTACCAGAATACGTCACCACCACAATCCAATATGGATAATCCCTCAGCATAGATGCTATGAGGCGGTCCGATTGAGGAGAAAGTCGTATATCCTGGTAATAGTTCTCACAGCCTTACTGGCTTGGCTACCATACTCCAATTCTACGATGAACTTGTGGCAATCTGAAACACACTTAGACCAAACAGTCGAACGTGAGGACATTGGCTACTCATCAGCAGACATTCAAACTGGATATTTAGATGCTCTGACCATAGAGCAATCTGGTGCTGACGCAGAACCAGTTAATAATCCTCAGGTTCGAACTGACCAAGTTCACTATCCACAATGCAGCCTTGATCTTGATGTTGCATCTGACTGGAAAGGCAAACAGATCGAAGTGAAAGTCGATAATCTGAAGAGGCTCTATGCCTTAAACGGAACTTTCGACGAGGGCATCCCAGGTGTGAATCTAAATCCAAATGGCGGTGTGTCATTTCATCCCCTTGGGTGGGACGCTTACAGCGACGACATAAGCTTCTATGAATATCAGCGTGCATCCTACGTTGACCAGTCGCCCTCTTACATTTCCGTGGAGAACCAAGGACGAACCTATACAGACTCGGGCGACTTGGAATATTTCCGCCATTACTCTGGTACCTATGTTCTATGGTCACAACAGATAAGTTCAGTTCCTTCCACCGAAGACTTCCTATTCAGCATTGATTTCCTGTACGATAGTGGTCCTCTGGGCTCGAGATTTAGCAGTGACTTCTTTCTCAGGGCTGTGTTGAAGGATGGATTCACTGAGTGGCCAATCTGGGAGATAGACCCGACGGGTCTTGCTGAGAGAGATGTCTGGTTCAACGTCGACTCAGTTCCTGTGAGCTTCTCCAGTCTGCCTTCTACGCTTGAGATTCAAGTGGGTCTAACAATCCAAAATCAAATGTATATTGATTGGGACGATTCCAACTGTGATGGTGACCCTGGCAATTCCAAGTTCATAAGAGCGTTCTTCGACAATGTTTCCTTAGTTGCGGCCACGCCCCCAGAATTCATTGATGTAGGACTACAGGCCTCTGTTCAGCCTATAGGCGCAACACCCCTAGTTGGCAGTGCAGGAATCGGTCAAGCTTTGTTGAACCATAGTTTTTGGGAGAGCGACCCAATTACAGTAACACTGTCATCGAGCCTGCCAGTGTCCTTCGATTACGAAGCGAGATTCAGTCATGTGGTTCGATGGCTCAACTCAAGTCATACTAGATCTCCTACAGATTTTGGTGTATCATATTCGGTCGACTTCGGTAGGAGCCCTCGTTTAACACTCTACACACATATAGAATACCATGGTGAATATAGTAACTTTACAGTAGGACTGAACCATCCTAGGGATTGGGAGAACACAACAGTGCTTGATTCGTTTTCCAATGATGTGACTGGACAATGCAACATCGGGCAAGACAATTTCGAGATAGGTGGAGGTATCCTTGATTCTCTAGGCTGGTGGAGTGTTTCATTCGATGCTCCAAATTATGCAATGAGTCTAAGTCCGCAATGGTTCAACAATACTTCTACCACATGGCAAGATGAAATGATGTTCAATTGCGGAGATGACATCCGTGCATCACTCAAAATTGGTACTCCGGTTTCTGCTCCTGTATCTGTTGATGGAATTGATGTATCATGGTACCTCCCCAATGAAACAATGTGGTCAAGCGAGGAGCTAAGCGGGAGTGGAGGAGTTGATATCTTCAGTAGCGGTCAAATTCTGGGCGCAGTTAACACAACACCAGGTATATGGGATCTCGTGATACTATGGACCAACGGATCTGAAGTGGCCTATGACAAGATGGATTTTGAGGTCCACCATTCACTGGTTCTAGTGCCGGTCTTCACATCAATTCAGGCAGAGATGGGAACCAATGCCACAGGTGCAGTCAGGCTGATTGATTCAGACAACGGAAATCCACTACTTGACGGATTGGCTACAATTACCGGCAATTGGTCGGGTGCCAGTGTTCAATTCAAACCAAACAGTGCCAAAGGATGGTGGGAGGCTGACTTCAATACAACTCTGATGGGCACTGGGAATTTCACAGTGATTGTCAATGCATCACGTTCATACTATGAAGAAACCACTAGTTCCTTTGAGATTCAGATCATAACTGATGCTGTCATGGAGTTTATGGATACAGAATATGTTGAGATAGGGCTTAGTGGTACGTACCCTGCCGTATTCAGATACCAATATCTTGATGGCACTGGAATATCTGATGCATTAATACAGGTGATGACATGGACAGGTCCTGATGGCGGTCTGATCAGTAGTGCTACGACACAGGTGTCAGGACAACCTGGGAATTATTCTATTGACTTTAGTGCCATACTCAGTGGGACCTACTATATCATAGTTTCAGGATCAAAAATCAACCACAAGACGACCACATCTTCCTTCTATCTGGTAGTGGGAGAGCTTGGAACACAGCTTCTCCTTCTGAATGAGTCTGCTGCTACTATCGACGCAGAGGGTAACTATACAGTGGCGGTCCAATACTTGAATGGCACCGGAGAGGGGCTGAGTGGTGCAGAAGTTGGTGTTATCAGCATGGCACCAGAATCCGGTCTGAACTTCTCCGTGTCGAATTATCATGGAAATGGGACCTACTCGATTTTTCTGCACCCCGAGAATCATGGGACCTTCTCGCTCATTATTGGAGCGAGCTTGGTCAACCACGAGTCTCAATTTGTTTCTTTCACGCTAACTGTATCACCACTTGCAAGCATTCTTTCATTAGACACATCAACAGGTCACATTGCTCTTGATAGAAATCACACCCTTACTCTCACGTTTCAGGATGAGGGTCTAGCTGGCCTTGAAAATGCAAGTATCACTATACTATCCATAATTCCTTCCACAGGTGTTGATTTTTCGAATCTAACTGACCTCGGAGGAGGCAATTACTCCATAATCCTGATTCCATTAGTGGGAAATGACTATGAGATTGTGTTCAGAGCATCTCTTCCTAGATATCAGAATGCGACCGCAGTATTTACTCTCTACGTCACAGATGCTGAAACGACTCTTCGAACGGCTGATGGCTTGAATATTGGGAATACATACTATAATGAAACGCTCGAGATTACCCTCCTATTTGAGAGAGTGGACTTCCCGGCTAATATCAGCTTAGCCATTATAGAAGTAGAAAGTGCTGAGGGTTTCAGCTTTGCTGTTGCTGAACAACTTGATAGATATATCCTACAAGTCAGATCCACGGTACTTGGGACTTACTTCTTGACAATCAGAGCAACAAGAAGTGGCTATCAGAACGGGACCTTGGTGTTCAAACTCATTGTATATGAAACACCGACAAGTGTAGTAGGCTCAGGTCCAGCTGCTATCATGTATTCTGGTGTTTCAAATTCATTCATACTGTGGTATAATATGAGTGACACTACTGGAATTGATGAGGCCACAGTCAACATCACATATACTCCCTTTGACATCACTTGGTCGGAAGTGGGGAACGGGTATTACGAATTCAACTTCACTTCAGGTGCCCCCGGCGACTATTCAATTTCGATACGACTCTCAAAGCACGGATTCCAGATAGTGGATCGGGTATACACATTCGAAGTGAGAAGGATTCCTACTACTGTACATTGTATTGATCCACCTGCTGCATTTTACTTGACGCGCACCTACAACATATCGTTCTTTTTCAACTCTAGCATAATTAATGGCATAGATGGTGCCGATTTCTATCCGCCTCCTCAGATTGAAACATTCTTCTTATTCGAGTCCGGAGGACATGGCTGGTATAATTTCACCCTGACACCTACAATTCTTGGTGATTGGAATGCTACTTTCCGCTTTGAAAAGTCAGGCTTCGAAACTCATGCTCTCAGTTTCATAATGGTAGTTGAGAAGATACCCCTTGCAATTGCGCCAGGCTACGAATTCGAATCGACATACCAAAAAGGTGAATTCAACCAAATGGATATGACTCTGGGATTAGTCGCCGCCGACACCGGTGAGGCTGTAGCAGACGCAATAGTTGAATACATAATCTTGGACTATGCAACTCAGCAGCAACTAGGAATTGTCCGAAGCTTCATAGAAACCTCTGGTTTGTACAGCGTTCGCATTGAGATGCCTCCAGCGGGACTATACGTCCTTAACATCACAATTTCAAAGGAAAATCACGGGACTATCTCGGTAACATTGCTTCTTGATGTGGAACCAGATTTGACAGCTCGGATGATGATCTCCATTCGAAGCTTTCTACCTTATGGAGCGCAAGTGCTTGGTCTAGCCATTGCAGCAATACTTGGTCGTCAGGCTTACAAGAAAAGAAGCGCCCGAAGGAACCTTGAGCTTCTGGCTTTAGAATCCCGCTTTCAGGATGCCAGCAGTATCATTGGTTTCTTTGTAATCCATCGACATACTGGCTTACCGGTTTTCTCCAGGGTGTTGAAAGGCGGACTTGAGGAGGCTCTCGTGAGTGGTTTCATTTCAGCCATTTCTCAATTCAGAGCTGAGTTTCAAGAGGAGGAGCGGCTGTGGACTGCAACTCCAATCTCGGAGATTATCACTGCTGTACAGACCGAGGTGCTGATATGCGCCATTTTCACAACAAGCTCACCATCATCAAGGCAAACTGATAATCTTGAAGCTGTTGGAAGGGCTGTTGGGGCATTGTTTGACCAAGATACCGAAACACTCACACGCATGACAATGAGCGCAGAAGCAGCCGGAGCGTTCGAGAGAACTTTCGATCAGATTTTTGGCGAGTTTCTTGATGGTAAATTGCTCGATTTGTATACGGGCATCGAAACGGAGCATCTGTCCAGAGAGTACAGACCACTTGAACGAGTGATGGGCGATATCGATGCTAGTGAAGGAGTGAGGCCCATTGAATTAGTCAAGAAGATGGTCTTAGCAGGAACAGACGAGCTCAAGACATATAGTCTAGTTCTAAGAGCAATTGAAACAGGTCTACTAACTCTGCCAGATCCAGACCATCGTTCTAGTTCTGAAATCTACGGAATACCTGAAGAAGGTCGAGATGATTTGCTCTTGGATGACACCGATGAAATCTGAGCTTGATCAATCAATATCTTCCAAGGTAGAGAGAAGTAGATTCGGCGGTGAGATAGAAAGTCATAGCACAAGTTGTCTGCTATCAACATATTCAATCGAGTGGCAAGGCTGATGCATTTGTCAGATTTCGAGGCACATTTTATCATTACAGCCCAATTATTTCACTGATTTGACTGACTACAGCACCAAAGGCCTTGGCTGCTTTGGAGTCTGGATTCTCCTCCACAAATGGTGTCCCCTTATCAGACAGGCTGATGATTCTCGGGTCCAATGGTAATGACCCTAAATGGCGTATTCCAAAATCGTCTGCAGCCTTCTTAGTCACTCCTTCTCCGAACAGCTTGTATGTTTCACCACACTTTGGACACACAAACTCGCTCATGTTCTCTACTATACCCAAAATAGGAACGCCCATTCTTTCCACAAGTCGAATCGCCCGACGTGCATCAAGCACAGCAACTTCCTGAGGTGTTGATACAATGATTACTCCATCTATATCTGGAATTGACTGAAGAATGCTTAGTATCTCATCTCCGGTGCCAGGAGGCAAGTCTACGACTAGAACATCCATTTCTCCCCACATCACGTCACTCAGGAACTGACGAATAGCTTTTCCAACAAGTGGCCCTCTCCAGGCGATCGCGTCATCTGTCTGTCTGAGAAGAAAGCCCATACTCATTACTTTAAGATTGAGTGGTCCCCTTATGGGTCGAATTCTTTCATTCTCTGCTTCTGGATGAAGACCCTCGAGACCCAATAGCTTTGGGACATTTGGTCCATATATGTCAACATCGAGAATACCGGACTTCAGCCCTTTCTTGGCGAAAGACATTGCTAAATTCGTAGCCACAGTGGTTTTCCCAACGCCGCCTTTACCAGAGAGTACCACGATCTTATGCTTTACATCTTTCATGTTCGCTCTGACCTCGGGCGGAACCAAGTCCTTTCCGTCAGTAACTGTGTTGGTCATGCATGACACCTGCTTGGTTGTTTCCTTTCAGTCCATTAAGAATATACAACCACACGAGTAATGAATCCTGATTCATTATAAAGGAGTCGGTACAGGAACTGCTTGCTATTTCAGAGGTCAGTAGCGATGTGCTATCAGTTCGACTCAGTAATTTTATTCATTGCTGAGCATCCTGGTGAAGATTAGAAGCACGGCAAGTATGTAGCATGCGACCGGCCGTTTTCATGCATCTGAAAGGGATGGATAAGTTCCGAGAGAGAAACTTCCGAAGTACATATGATAGTGAACTGAATTTACTATTTCAGCTGATAGTAGTGATCACAGCAAGTATCACCGCTCATTAGCTTCTTTGTTATTTTAAACTCCATTTTCGGATTGAATCCAGCTACAATGTGAGGGTCTGTGCTGCAATGAAATATCAGTCCATACTCTGGTTTTCCAATTTCAAGATAGGTGTCTGCCATTGGGCATTTCGTGCAATGAATCTGTGCTGAATCTTCAGTTCTCTCTACGGTGAATTCTCCGCCTACGGAACTAAAAGATTTCCAGAGAGTATCAAGAATTCCGTCAATGCCGATGTTTTCTCTCTCCGAAGCAACTTCAGCCCAAACCTCTCTGGTCATTTCAGCGATTATATCCAGAACTTGCTCATTGGCCTCGGTTCCAAAATCATTCTCATACTTCTCGAGGAGATCTTTTAGCTTCTTGGGATTTGATCGGGCAGCACGAATGTCATTAACAAGCTCTCGCAGCTCATGACTTGTTGATTCTGATTCATTCATTCTTTTCACAAGCTTCAGCTCACAGTTTCAAACATAAAAGCAGGCAGCTTCGCGCAGGATAAAACAGGCCTGGGCTTTTTCGGAGGTGACAATCTAATTCGAGATTCTATTATGCTATACTCCTATGGCAGATGCATGAGTGTATTGCTGATTCTGAACAATCCTGCCTACGGTACAGAACGCTCATACAACGGGCTGCGTCTAGCCCGGCAACTGAAGAAGGAGAATCCTGACCTGGATGTGCGTGTCTTCTTGATTGGTGATGCTGTATCTTGTGCAGTGTCTGGTCAAAAGACCCATGATGGCTACTATAATCTAGAGAGGATGATACGAGCTCTAATCCCAAAGAAAGTCGCCATCAAATGCTGCGGAACATGTCTTGATGCGCGTGGTCTGACTGAGGGTTCCTTGGTTTCTGGAGCAAAACAAGGGAGCATGAGTGACCTAGCAAAATGGACTTCTGAAGCTGATAAGGCAGTCACTTTCTGAAGATCTAGTCTGTTTCAGCTCTCTTCATGCGTTCACGAATGGCCTCGATTTCCTTGTTCCTCTTCTCTAACCAAGCCTCTTTTCGCTCGTTGGTCTTCACATATTCTTCATATGCCTCTGACCACTCTTGCCTAGTTTGTTGAAGCTGCCGTTTCAGGTGTTCGTACATAATTCTCTTGACATGTACCGTATTCTTCAGATTGAGTAGGGCTGTGTCAAAGTCCGAAGTGACTTTCGAGAGTTCCGATTCAGATTCCTTCAGCTCAGTACGTAGATTATGAATCTCAATTGATGCCTGTTGCCTCGGATCTTCATGAACCCCCGAATCTGGAAGGACCGCGCTCGTTTCAGCACGTTCAGATTTAATGGGACTGAAAAGACTCGCAGCTTCACTACTTGCAACATCATCTGATATCGAAGGCGAAGCGGCCACTTCATCAGTTATGGGTGTAGGTCTATCCTGTCGAAGCTGAGAAGGTATCCTTTTTGCAGTATCGATAAGTCGGCCAGCAGCTTTATCGATCATCATCTTGGTCAGTCTTTCGAAGGCGTCATTGATATTCTCGCCTGTCAATGCCGATGTTTCAATGAATATAGACGGTGTATTCAACTCCTCGCCAAACCTTTTGGCGAATGCTTGCCCCTCTTTGTATGATACGATTTCTGCTTCCGAGTGACTTGGTCTTAGGTCAATCTTGTTACCTATGATAACCAGGGGAGGAAGCCTGCCCATGAATCCGTGCGCTTCGACAAGCCACTTCGATGCATTGTCGAAGGACTCTCTATTCACCACAGAATACGCGAGAGCCAGGCCGCTGGCTCCTTCATAATACCGTCTGCGAAGCCCTTGGAAAAGAGGCTGTCCAGCTATGTCCCAGATTATCAGATACACGGGTTTTTTCTTCAGCATAATGGCCTTCTGGGCAAAATCAACCCCCAGGGTCGCGATGTAACTTCTCTTGAATACTTTGCCCATAAATGTTCGACGAATGCTCGTCTTTCCGACAAATCCGTCGCCGATCAGACATATCTTAAACTGTCGGCGGAGAGGCCCGGTTCTAATAGCTACTCCCTCCATTCATAGAAGGCGGCGCGGTTTTCCTAACTATTTGTCGCTTATAGTGATATTGTAGCTGTGCAAGTTAGTCTTCAGTAACTCTATTGTATCACCCGTGTATCACCCTTGGAATCAATCAGAGATATCTTCCTACGCAGCTATTCCTCGACTGCTCCGCCAATCTTTTTGAGGTGTTGTCTAAATGTGAGGGCTGGATCCTTCTTCCTGGCACGAAGATATCTATCAAACTGCAATTGCTCACTCAGATTATTTCCATCTCTAATCTTCTTAGATTGGCTTTGTTCTTTCTCCATTATTGTCTTAGCAACTTTCAACACATTGGAGGTGTTCTCGATTGATATGAAGAGGACTCCATCGGGGTCTCCGAATACGACATCTTCACGAGTCACTGTCAAATCCCCAAATCTAGCTAAGCTTAGTGCATCTGGGCTTCGTTTGTCGACTCTTTGCGGTCCAGCAGGATATGTACCGTAACTCATGATTGGAAGCCCCATCCCCATCAGCTCCTTAGTGTCCCTGTGTGAGCCCCAGATAACAATCCCTCCAAGACCACGCTCCTTTGCCTCAAGTGCGATGAGGTCTCCTATGCATCCCTCATCACTTCTACCGCCGTTGTCAATCACAAGCACGTCACCATTATCTGCCTCTTTCATGACTTCTAGGAAGATATCTACACTTCCAAAATGTTGGCATGGGAGTGATTTGCCTGCAACACACATCTCTCTGTCAATCTGCTTGATTCCGGGTGGGCCAATTCTAGGAGTCAAACCAAGACGAATGCAGGCATCGGCCAACAGCGGTGTTGAAAGTAATGAGAAGGATTCTGCAATTAGGATATTCTCCAATGTTGTCACCTCTATATTGAATCAATCTGGTCTTGTCTTTGCCTTAGAGTATTGCGCTTCTTGCTGCCTTCCAATGGGGCACACCTCTGAATCCATAACGCCCAATCTGTTATTTTACTCTTCAACCGTCATCTGACGGCTCTCGCAGTGTTTCGTGAAAAGCCAAGATGGCATGGTTCAGTCAGCTTCAGTCATTGGTGAATCAATCATTGATTATTCGCGCTCAAAGCAAACACCCAAATAGCAGCATAATGAATATTGATTCACTTAACACAAGTCGCTTCCTGAGGAACGATTTTAAGCCGCGCTTGGCCAGATGTGAGTTGATAGCTGTGACTCCTACTAGCATATCGTCTGACCTTGAGTTTAGAAACTGGATTCTTAAACAACCAGAAGGGGAAACACTGCTAAGATGCTATCAGTGTGGGCGCTGCACTAGTGCATGTCCAATAGCTGAGATTGACCATTCGTTCAATCCTCGTCTTTTCCTTGAGAAAGTCATCTTAGCAGATGAGTCTCTTGCAGAGAATCAACTCATCTGGACCTGTCTGACCTGTGAGCAATGTGAAGTACGATGTCCTGAACATGTCAAGATACCTCAGATTCTGATACTCGCTAAGGTCAGAGGCTTGGTGTCAGGAAACACACCCGAGACGGCATTAGATCGAGCCAGGTCTATCTTGTCACAGGGACGTACAATCCAAGTCAGTGAACCTATGCTCAAAACCCGTGATAAGATGGGACTGCCTTCTCTTGGAAATCCACCTGTTAAGCAGCTTGCTAAGGCTCTCAAGGAACTAGGTCTCGCTGAGAAGCTCGAGAATATCAAGTCGATCTATGGAGGTGATGGGGATGAGTAAAGCGATTGAATATACTTACTTCCCCGGCTGCATGATTCCCTTCAGACTTCCACACTTCGAGCTAACTATGCGAGAGGTTCTAAGTCGTCTGAATATTGAGCTGGTAGCAGATGAAGGACACAGTTGTTGTCCAGAGCCAACTACCTTTACAGGAGTGGATTTCGAAGCATGGCTAACTGTTGGGGCTAGAAACATTGCAGTTAGCGAGTCCACTGGAAGAGACACAATGGCGCTCTGCAGTGGATGTTTCCATACTTTGGCTATGGTTGGACACACACTTCAATCCGACAGCAAAACCCGTGAGCGGATAAACAAGAGGCTGAAAAGAATTGGAATGGAAGCCACGGGGGAGGTCACCGTGAAGAACATCCTACATGTCTTGCATGAGGATGTGGGTCTAGACAAGATTCGAAAGAGCATAGTTCAGCCTCTCAAGGACATCTCTATTGCTGCCCACTATGGCTGTCATCTCGTAAGGCCAATTGAAGCAACCCACATGGATGATGCAGAGGATCCGATGTGGATGGAAGATTTGATTGAGGTGACAGGTGCCAAGCCAGTAGACTATCCTGACAAGATGGCATGCTGCGGAGCGCCCATCTCTCCCTCGGATGAGCCCAAGTCTTTTGTCTTAGCAGCGGATAAGTTGCGAAAGATACGAGATGCAGGTGCCGATGCCATCGTGTTGGTGTGCCCAACCTGCTATACTCAGATGGAGATGCAGCAGAAGAAGGCAATCGAACATCTTGGTCCAGAGTTTAGCCTTCCTGTTCTCTATCTGGGTGAGATGATGGCGCTTGCGATGGGAATGTCAGATCTAGTAGTCAACAATGCCCGGAGATATCATCGAGTGAAGCTTCAGCCTCTGTTGGAGAAGATGGGGGTTGGAAAGTAATGGGCGATACAGTTGTTGTTGTTGGTGCTGGTCTCGCAGGCATTCAGGTTTCTCATCAACTGGCTGATTTGGGCTTGAAAGTGCACTTGGTAGAGAAGGAAGCCACTGTAGGGGGACTTTCTGCACATCTTGGCAAGGTATTTCCCACAGATGACTGTGCTCTATGTCTTGATGCATGTGAAGAGTTGTTTAGTGGGCATCATCGGAGATGTCAGTATCGAAGCCTACTAGGCAATCAGAAGAAGTTGAACCTTCATACTCTGACAGAGATAAAATCAATCAAACAGGACGGTGGCAGGTTCTCTGTTTCTCTAAAGACTACACCAAGATATGTAATGCTTGACCGGTGTGTTGTATGTCTGGAATGCATCAATGTCTGTGATGTTGAAGTTCCTGATGAGATGAACCTAGGACGAGTTATGAGAAAGGCGATCTATCGTTCAATTCCGCAAGGAGTCCCTCTTGCTCCTGTTATTGACATGAACTCGTGCACAAAGTGTACTAAATGCGTTGATGTATGTAAGGTTGGTGCCATCGACTTGGAGCAGAGGTCTAAGACCAGGACCATAAAGGCTGATGCAGTAGTCTTGGCAACAGGAGTAGAGGAACGGTCTCCCAGTATACTCCCAGGCTATGCGTATGGCCTGTGTAAGGATGTTCTTACACAGAGGGAGCTCGCACGTCTTCTGGACTCAACAGGAGCAACTAATGGAAAAGTTCTCACTGCATCAGGAAAGCAAGTAGAGTCCGTAACAATGATACTCTGTGCTGGAAGCAGAGACCTGAATGCAATAGACTATTGCTCACAGGCATGTTGCACATATAGCCTGAAACATGCAATCATGCTCAGGGAACAAGGTGTAGGTGTGACCATTTGCTACATGGATCTTCGTGTTCCACTGCATAGCCACAGCTTTCTCGAACGTGCTAGGGAATCAGATGTGACGTTTGTGAGAGGAAAGCCAGATCATGTAATAGTCCATGAAGGCTCTCCCGTGACCATTGTTGAAGACACTGAAGCCCTGAAACGCTTGGAGATAGAGTCAGATCTTGTTGTTCTTGCCTCACCACTAGTACCTCATGCCGCTGAGAAAGAGGTCTTCAATTCATTTCTTGGTGATTATGGATTTGCTGCACGTCATGATGCACCAAAGGGCATCTATGCCTGCGGGACCGCTACCGGTCCAACCGACATTCCTGCAAGTGTTGCAGAGGCCAATGCAGTTGCGTTAGAAGTCTACATGGCCTTGAAAGGAGGTGCCTAGATGAAGAAGTTGTTCCTATGCACCTGCAATGGCACTCTGAATAAGCTGCTAGACTTCACAAAAATCGGGAAAGAGGTAAAGGCACTCTATGATGTAGTTGAGGTTGTAGATAATCTCTGTTTGGAGGAGGGGCTTACAAAACTGGAAAAAGGACTTTCAGAAGATGACAGACTAGCAATAGGTGCCTGTAGCTCGCAGATTATTGGAGTCCCCATGAAACAGAGAATCAAGAATGACCTTGTTACGTTCGTTCCACTGAGGGAACAAGTGGGATGGGTCCATGTTGAAGAGAAGGAGTCTGCCACCAACAAGGCGATAGTGTTACTGTCTGATGCATCAGTGCAGTTGGATCATATGGAGTCACCAACTGAGTTCACTGAGAGTGTAGTAGATCGAGTTCTGGTTATGGGAGGCGGTATTGCTGGCTTGAAGGCCGCATCAGACCTCCATCGACTGGGTGTTGAAGTGACTCTCTTAGAACCGTCCGGTCAGAATAACGAACGATATCTCCAGACCAGCGTTTTCATGAGCGACACTGACACACTCATAAACGAGCTTCAAGCAATTCAGAAGACCCTCAAGAAAGTAGAGCGGTTTGAAGGAACATTTGGTGAGGTCACAGGGCAGACAGGGTCCTATGATGTCACTCTGAATGGTGTGAACGGTAACGAGAAGATTCGAGAATACGGTGCTATAATAGTCGCTTCGGGAAATCAACAGTATTTGCCACGTTCTGCAAAAAAGATGCGTCACGGCAAGTCTGAACGTGTTGTCACCCTGGATAGTCTAATGTCGAGATTAAAGAAGAAACGTGCCAAGGAGAGTTCCACTATCCTTGTTGCAGTGGACTTTGATGCTCCTATGTTCTCCGTGGAGGGAAGCCATCTCCTTAGATCCACCCGAAACCTAGCAACTCGGGGTTACACAATCATTGTGGTACACTCAGACATCAGAACCGAGGACGAGAATCTCTACCGAGAGGCACGCGACTCAGGAGTCATATTCATACGCGGCAAGGTGACTCGTATTAGAGAGAATGAAAAAGGACTGACCTGCCGCATTGAGAACACTCTGGAGTCAATGGAGAGAGAAGTCATAGCAGACCTTGTTGCAATCCCTCAGATGGTTGGACCCGTCAACGAAACTGCACTACTTGCTGACAAGCTGGGAGTGGATTGTGACAATAATGGTTTCATCAGGACCCGATACAGCAAGATGAAGCCTGTCCAGACCTCCAGACGTGGTATCTTCGTGGCTGGTGGTGCGAAGATGCCAATGAGTTTGTCTGATGCTATGGCCTCTGCTCAAAATGCTGTTCTTGAGGCCTTCAAAGTGGTACGATCTCCTTTGACACGGTCCGGATGGATTCCAGTTATAGACGATGAGCAATGTGATGTCTGCAAAGCATGTTTAGAAGCCTGTCCGAATGATGCACTGCGACTAATGGATGATCGAATAGTGCATGTTCCAGCACACTGCGAGTTCTGTGGCATCTGCGTGTCTGCCTGTCCGACTCGGGCAATCGAGTTTCAGTCTCATAGGAAAGAGAGCTGGTTTGCACGGTTCGAGGCAGTAGCAACCACCCATAGACGACTTGAGGGGAAGAAGCCATTCTCATTCGTCTTTGCATGTAGCGAGTGTGCCAATGCATCGATTGACCAAGCCGGGTTTGCTGGCAAGCAGTACGGCACAGGAAGCTATGTCATTCAATTTCCATGTGCTGGAATGGTTTCGCCTATTGAGATTCTCAAAGGCCTCGTTGTCGGGGCTGAACATGTCATTGTAGCCCATTGCCCACCAGGTGGGTGCCATCACCAGACTGGTGATCATCTTTCAGAGCTCGTTGTCAGCTTTACCAGAGATATGTTACGTGAGATAGGACAGGATCCTGAACGTGTTCAGGCCACATACATGATAGCAGCAATGCCTGAAAAGATGCAGAAGGAGGTGCCAGTCCGTGGATAAACGCGAGCGTCTTATTCAGAAGCTTCGTAACATCGCAGTGCAGACTCCTACAGCCATCTTGGAAGTCCCTGAGAAGGTAGAGGGTTTTGGGAGTATCAAATACAGACCGGAGCCCTGCAGTGTATGCAAGAAATGCATTGAGGCATGTGAGGTAGAAGCCCTGGACATAGACTTCACGGTGCAATTGCCAGCCTATCTGGATGCTACAATACCTGAAGGGGGCTTCAGGTCCAAGAACCGTGAAACACTGATTTCCCTCCTTCAGACTCTGAAAGGGGAGGGCGATGTTCAGGCAATCTCAGTTCCTACTGGTCTGGCTGGATATGGATCAGTCGTCTGGTTTACTGAGAAGTGCATAGCCTGTAACAAGTGCGTTGAAGCTTGTCCAGAGGATTGCCTCGACCTAGAGAAGCAGTACGACCTACCAACAATCATTGGTGATGTAGTAACTCCCCCGTCGATTTCTATTACTGAGTGGGAGCCATTCATAATTTGTTTTGTGTGCTGGGAGTGTTCTCATGCAGCTGCTGACCTAGCTGGCCTCATGCACTTACACTATCCTGCCAACATACGAACTGTAAGGGTGCCATGTAGTGGTGCAGTTGAACCTATCCAGATAATGACCGCAATGGAGAATGGTGTTGATGGGGTCTTGGTCACAGGATGCCTTCTCTCAGAGTGTCACTATGGTGGTGATGATCCATTAGCTGGCAACTTCATGCAGCAAGACTTCGTTCATTTCTGGCAAAGTGTTTTTGAGGAGATAGGTCTAGGTGGTCGGTTGCACATCGATTTCGCATCTGCTGCAATGGGCATTAGATTTACAGAGATAGTCACAGAGTTTGTTGAACGAATCAAGAAGATAGGACCTAGCCCTCTAAGAGGTAAATTGGAGGTGGAATCTTAGATGCCTAAGAAGAAGAAGGATGAACATCGAATTGGTGTGTTCATTTGTAGTTGTGGAACCAACATCGGAGGTGTGATTAATGTACGAAAACTTGCTCGGGATTTCAAGGACTATCCTGGAGTTTCGTTCACCACCTCCAATATGTTCACCTGCTCAAAGGATGGTCAGGATAAGATCGCTGATATGATTAAGGAGAAAGAACTCACAGGAGTCGTCATTGGGGCATGCACACCCAAGCTCCACGAACAGCTATTCAGAGAGATTTTGGAAGAGAATGGCCTTAATCCATTCCGGCTTGCCCAAGCAAATCTACGTGAGCATGATACTTGGGTCCATGGTGACAATCCAGAGGTCGCTTACAAGGTTGCCTACGATTTAGTGGCAGGTGCAATTGAACGGGCCAAAACGCTGGAGGACATTGGATTTGAGGAGTATCCAGTCGACAAGAGTGTCCTCGTGATAGGTGCAGGAATTGCAGGAATTCAATCTGCTCTTGATTTAGCAGATAAAGGAATCAAGGTCTATCTTGTGGAGAAGTACACCTCAATAGGTGGCTATATGGCACGTCTAGAGAAGACGTTTCCAACATTAGACTGTTCGATGTGTATTTTATCACCAAAACTATCAGCAGTAGAACGCCACAAGAACATCGAGTTACTAAGTTATTCGGAAGTCATCGAAACCGAGCGGGACTACGGGAATTTCAAAGTCCGTATCAAGAAGAAGCCCAGATACGTTAGTATTGATGACTGTATTAACTGTGGAGCCTGTGAGCGCAACTGTCCTGCTACAGGCCTAGATGAATGGAATCTTGGACTCGGAGAGCGCAAGGCGGTCTACACGCCCTTCCCTCAAGCGGTCCCTGGCGTTTACTTCCTCGATAAGGAGTCATGTACTCATTGGACTGATGGATGCACTATCTGTGCTGAGAAGTGTCCGCGTGATGCCATCTCGTATGATGTCGAGCCAGAAGAGATTGAACTCAAAGTGGGAGCTATAGTGGCCGCCACTGGGTTTGTTGAGATGGACATTGAGGAGCTGCCCGAGTATGGCGGAGGCAAGTTTGCTCATGTATTGACGGCAGGTCAGTACGGTCGCCTCTTGAGTCTTGTTGGACCAACAGAGGGCAAGATTCTCCTACCTCCAGGTTTTGAGCAGAGTCCTAAACGCATTGCGTATATCAATTGCGCGGGATCACGTGATGAGAACCATAGACCATGGTGCTGCAACTTCGGTTGTATGTACACCCTCAGACATGCTGAGATGACGCATAGGCTCTATGGTGATGACATTGACCAATGGATAGTCTATCATGAGCTTCGAGCAGGTGGTAAGGAATACGAGCAGTTCTACAGAAGAGTGAGAGAGAGTGGCGTACAGTTTGTACGAGGCTTTCCAAGTGACATGGTTGAAGAGAAGGATGGTAGTATCAGCTTTTCAGTGTTTGATCAGGGGACCGGGAGTCTGCTACGTCTAAACTTCGATATGGTGGTTCTGACAATGGCCGTCGACCCATCACCTGGAGCTGCTCATCTCGGCCACATGCTGGGTGTGGATCGGAGTGAAGGTGGTTTCATGAAGGAACTCCATCCGAAGCTCGAGCCTGTCAATACGAAGTCCAGGGGGATTTTCATTGCAGGAGCCTGCCAGAGTCCTAAAGACATACCTGCAAGCGTTGCTGATGGCAAGGCTGCAGCAAGTGCAGCAGCATCTCATGTACTCAAGGGAAAGGTCCGTGTACAGATGGACAAAGCAGTCGTAGACGAAACTCTATGCATTGGGTGCGGTCTATGTGAAAAGGTCTGCCCATTCACTGCAATCTCCATGACTTTGCGTGATGACGAGAGCCAGCTTGCCGAAGTAAGTTCAATACTGTGCACAGGCTGTGGAAAGTGTCAGGTAGTTTGTCCAACAGGAGCCATTAAGCGAAAGCATTTCACGACCGAACAGATAGAGGCCGAGGTCTTAGGTCTCATCTCTGCACACAGGAAGCGAGAGCAGGCTGAGAAGACATCCGGAGGTGTTTCTTCATGACGGAAATTGGTGAAAAGAAGGAATTACCGGATGTCTTCATAGACCCCATAGATATGTCCGAACTTGACAGGGGCTTTAGGAAGGAGATTCAGAGTATGCCAAATGGAGAAGAGCTCTCAGCCTGTTTTGCCTGCTCCACCTGTACGTCTGCCTGTCCGATTGCAAATATCTGGGAGATTAAACCACACCAGCTGATTCGGATGATTATCCTTGGTATACGTGAGAAGGTCCTTTCCTCAAAAGAGATCTGGCTCTGTCTGACTTGCTTTGAGTGTCAGGAGAGATGTCCACAAGGGGTTCGGGTCACAGACATATTCTTTGACTGCAAGAACCTTGCAACCGAGGAGGGCATGATACCCGCCAGTATTGTCGCCCTTGGGAAGGAGCTAATTGAGAAAGGCCAGCTTTATACTGTGACTGCTGACTGGGAACGTGAAGACTTGGACTTGGAACCTGATGTTCCTGGGCTATCCACTGATGCAGTGAAACGAGTCCTTGGTAGCACTCGTACCGGTCGACTCGTCAAGGGAGGTAGATGAGATGTCTACCTACAGTGTCTATATTGGTTGCAGTGTGCCTGCAAACTATCCCAACTATGAAGCGTCAATGTATAAGGTTGCGGAGTTATTCGGCCTGACTCTAGAATACTTAGAGGATGTAGCATGCTGTGGTAGTCCTAATCTGAGGGCTATGGACTACTGGGGATGGACTCTTGTTAATGCACGAACACTCGCAATAGCTGACAGTACAGAACATGATATTGTGACACCCTGCAACGGATGCTTTGGCAGTCTAAAGGATGTATATCATCTGCTAAAAAGTGACACAGATTATAGAAACCGCATTAATGCCGAGCTTGAAAGAGAGGGTCTTGAGTTTAGAGGGACAAGCAAACCCCGTCACTTCATAGAAGTCCTTTATACTGATGTGGGTCTTGAGTCGATAAGGAAGAAGATTACGAAGCCATTTGATGGTATTGGCATAGCAATTCACTATGGATGCCATCTTCTGCGACCTGGAGACGTGACTGAGATCACACCTGAAATCCTTAGTGAGCTCGTCAGAGTCACGGGTGCGGATGTAGTCGAATATGCACTATGGAAGCAATGCTGTGGAGCCACGGTATTGCCGGTGGATGAGGCTCTGGCAATAAGACTTGCTCGAGATAAACTCAAGTCTATGAAGGATGCAGGTGCTGCTTTTGCCACAGTTGTCTGTCCGGCATGCTGCAATCAATTGGACCTTCAGCAGCTCGGACTACGAGAGTCATATGGCGAGCAGTTCGACCTTCCAATCCTCTTCTACCCTCAAATCCTCGGTCTCGCACTGGGTCTTGATGAGGATGAGGTGGGTCTTGGTATGAACAGGGTGCCTGCGAAGCCGATTCTCCAACACTTCTCCAAATAACTGTAAAGCACTATCATCCAAGCTCATAGCCGCATTCTTCCCATGCTTCTCGCATCACTGGATTTCGTCTAAGAAATGCATCCACTATTTCTTTAGGGACGCTATTCAATGGGCATGAGAAGTTCAAGCATCTTGGACAAATCTTGAGTTTTAGGACCGTCATCCATGTTCCAATCCCTATTATTGTGAATCCAAGAAAGAGCAATTGGTTGCCCAAAACTAGAAACGGAATCGGATAGCCAGCAAAGATGATTAATGCAATTATGAACTGGATTTGGTGAGAACGACTCATAGGTTTCGGGTTATAGGGCCATGTCTTGTAGAGTCCGTAGTTGGCATAGCAGTGCAGGGTATGGCCTTGTCCACCATCCTCAGCATAGAATGGGCAGTGACTACAGAGAACTCTGTTTTCCCAAAGTTCGAAAAAGACCAACCAATACACGAAATATCCGATGAGCCACAGCCCCATACCTCCCAAGATCATGCCCCCTATAGCGGGAATGAAGAATAACATCGCACTTCCGCCAAACATCAGTGTGTCACTCCGATGCATCTCACAATGTATCTCATTGCAGAGTGAACAGTCACCACACTCTTCCTTTGGCTTCCAGATGCATATATTGTGAGGGTTCTTCTCGATATGGTCGGTGTCCGTATCCATAACCGCACGTCCTACGTATCCATCAACACTACTATCACAACGACCATTTAACACCTCTTGAGTTTGTCTTTGAACAATCCTACCTCATTCAGACAAACTAATAGGCCGCCGAACTGAAATGCAGTTGGGTTTGATTAATGAAGATTGAGCCACTCTTGAATTCGCTTAAGGGAATGTCAGCGGAATTTCTATCAACTGTGCTGGATACACTTCCAGTTGAGTTCACAATAATCGATGCCGATGACAATGTCATGTTCTGGAACAGACATGGTATTCGTGTCTTCAAAAGAGGTCCTGCAATCATTAATAGATACGTTGGGATGTGTCATCCAGAACATAGCATTGACAAGGTCGAGTTGGTCATTGAGCGTCTCAAGAGCGGAGAGGAAGATTACATTGACTTCTGGATAGACCTTCCGGAAGGGGATAATCCCCGTAAGCTCTTGATTCGATATTATGCCATTCGTGATGACAATGGCATGTATTTAGGAATACTTGAAACAACAATAAACCTGACACCTCTTCAGGCTTATACTGGCGAATTCCGTCTAGGTGATCTCAAGTAACCTATAACGGAACGGAGGCAGTAGAGAATGAGACTTGAAGGCAAGACTGCAATTGTGACTGGAGTGGGTGCAGGTATTGGAGAATCTACTGCTCGATTATTTGCAAGTGAAGGCGCTAGCATAGTAGGAAATGACATCTTGGATGAAGCTGAACGAGTCATCAATTCTATTCGCTCAGAAGGTGGAAATGCGGAATTCGTGAAGGGAGATGTTTCAGACATAAATGATGCTAAACAGATCATTGAAGCTGCCATCGATGTTTACGACAGGTTGGACATTCTAGTGAACAATGCAGGCATTGTCTTGCCTGGTCGAGTCGATAACACTAATCCTGAGGACTGGGACCGTACAATGGCTGTGAACGTACGTGGTCCATACTTGCTCTCAAAATTCGCATACCCCCATCTGAAAGAAACTCAGGGGGCTATAATTCATGTGGCATCTGTGGCCGCCTTGATGGGGCTGGGCAACCGAGCAGTATACACTGCCTCAAAGGGCGCGTTGACATCTCTAACGCGTGCTATGGCAATGGACTACAAAGATGACAGGATACGTGTGAACTGTATCTGTCCGGGTACTACTGACACACCATCTCTAGCGGACCGACTGTCCCAATTACCAGACCCAGAGGTTGCTAGAAAGGAGTTCATCGAAAGACAGCCTATGGGTAGATTAGGAACTCCCGTGGAGATTGCAGAGGGCATTCTCTATTTAGCACTGGCTGAGTTCTGCACAGGGACTATCCTCTCCGTTGATGGAGGAATGTCGCTCTAATCTAAGAAGTCTAACTTCCTCAAATCGAATGGTATAAACCAAATGTAGCATAACTCACATTGTCTGTCTTTCAAGTGGGTGTGCTTATTGGAGTTCATTGTGCAACCGATTGGGGTCATAAAGACATCATTTGAATCTGGAATGGAAATCCCGATCCAATCCAGCAAATCTGAAACCATTGGAGAGGCTATCATAGAGAATAAGTTCAAAGCTGGGTTAGACTCCCTCGACCTATTCTCTCATGTGATTCTCCTCTATTGGTTCCATCGTGCGAGCTTTGCTAAACCGAAGGTCGTACCTTATCTGGGTAAGAGTGAACGAGGTCTCTTCTCGACACGGGCACCCTCACGCCCAAATCCGATTGGCATTTCAATAGTTGAGCTTCTTGAAATCGAAGACAACCGTTTAGTGTTCAAGGGTGCAGACATGCTCAACGGTTCTCCATTGATTGACATCAAACCGTTTATCCCTGAATTTGACTGCAGACCTGATGCCAATTCAGGATGGCTAAGAGAATATCTGGATAAAGAAGGCCAGCAGTTTCTTGGTGATACCCGTTTTCAAGAGTAGTGTTTGTCTCCATCTGAAACCAGAGAACCTATCAGATAGTCGCATGGATAGCAATCGAAATGGTGGTGCCTAGGCTGCCAAGATTAGAACAGAGAGTTGTTGAAACGGTGAGAAACGCCCTCACTCTGGGGACCACACTCAAACAAATCGCTGCAGCCATTGATGAAGATGTAGAGAAAGTTGCGGATTGTATGCAGAACCTGAGTAGCCGCGGCAAAGTTGTTAGAATGGGTCGAGGTCTGTGGATTCTGAAGCAATATGAGAGGATAGAAAATGATCCTGAATTCATCAGTCCCGCAGAGTATGCCAATAGATTCATAGCTGTGCATGGTCTGCATATATCTGACTATCATAGCGGCCCCATTACCTTCTCCGAAAACCATCACATGGAAAAACCAATTCAAAGATGGGCGCCTTATGTCCAAGGATTCTCTGCAAGTTTCGTAGATGAGATGCTACAACGCTTCAGTATTTCACCTGGTCAGACAGTTCTTGATCCCTTCGCAGGAAGTGGAACCGTTCTTGTCGCTGCCAAAATGAAGGGGATTGACGCTATCGGTGTTGACCTTGTACCACTCATGTCTTTTATGGCACGCACGAAGACTGAATGGGATTTGAATGTTGAAGAGATTCGAACCGCGTTTAGAGGGTTAAACTGGGCTCAAAATCCAACTATTCAATCACCAACATTTCTCAGGATGTGGGAATCTCATTTCAACAAGGATGTTCTGAGGAGCCTTCTAATCATCAAGCAGTCAATTCAAGATGTTGAAAATCCGAGGATTAAGAATCTGTTCAGGCTAGCACTGGCAAGTATCCTGGTTGATAATAGCAACCTGAAACGGTCTCCGTGCTTGGGCTATGCTAAGGAAAAGAATGTGGCAGCAGACGCTCCTTTTACTACCTTCTCTAAGAAAGTAGATGATATGATTCAAGACTTCATGTATGTTAAAGGTCGAGCACATGGTTCTGTCAACGTGATTACCGGAGACTCGAGAAGCATAAGATACGAGCCTGAGTCTATCGATATTGCCATCACAAGCCCTCCCTACGTGAATGGCCTCGATTACATAATCAACTACAAGATTGAAATGGCTTGGCTAGATATGGTCGATAGCTATGATGATTTGAGCAAATTGAAGGATGACATGGTGGCTTGTGATAATATATCCAGGGCCATTATCCGGGACTTCTCCGAGAGGGAGGATACCTATAGAGATGAATGGCTAGATGACATAACCAATCGGATATGCAGCCGCATTGAGTCCAAAGCGGGCTATAGACGAAGAGACATGCACAATGTCGTGCGTAAGTATTTCGATGATGTGTATCATGTCTTCAGAAATGTATACGAGGGCCTCAAAAAGGAAGGACGCTTTGCCATTGTCATCGGTGACTCACTTATTGCAGGAGTATATATCCCTGCAGATCTCATCCTAGCACGGGTGGGGAAATCTATTGGTTTCAAAATTGAATCCGTCGAAGTAGCTAGGTCTCGTCGTTCAGGACAACGAAGATCATTCAAACTCAGGGAAAGTATAGTCATCCTATCAAAATGAAATTTCACTATGAAAGGTTATATCGATGTGAATGTGTAGCTCAAAGACAGAAATTGGGGACATATTAGTTGAGTAGTCGAATGAAATCATATGCACAGGTTTTGGCAATCATTGCGGTTTCTTTCATTCTATCCTATCTGTTCTATACAACTGGAAGTTTTGCTGTTTCTGCCAATCATAGTTCACGGGTTGAAGCATCAGGTTGGAGATATTATCAGGTATGGGCAATTGAGAACGACACTATGTCAGGAAGTCTTGAGGTCACCACTGACGGTGTCATTGACTTCTATTTTATGACTGAGAGTAATTATAGATACTGGACTGGAAGTGGCGGCAATACTGGATCGTTATATCAGAGAACCGGGGTTGAAATGTTGGAATGGAGCGTGTCGATTCCTACCGATGGTATCTATTTCGTCATATATAGCAATAGGGGCAACTCTGTATCAGAAAATGTTCAAGCCTCCCTCCATGTGACAACTTCAAGATCCCTACTCTGGCCGGTTATTGCAACAGGGGCCATTCTAACGGCTGCAATCCTGATTTGCATGACAACAATTCGACGAGTAAAAGATACACTGACTCTTTGAAGCAGTACTGTTGCCAAACGAATGAAATCCCGATCTGCGTATTTTCTAGGCAATTGCAATTCTGTGTGGAACGTAATCTGTCATCTGCACTTCTTTGTCAAGTAGTCGTAGTCCCATGACGATTTGGCCCCGATGATAGGCTGCATGGTTGACGAGGTGGAACAGGATCTCGTCAAAGTTGATGGTAATGTCTTTCCCTTTGTTATCGATTGTAATCTTGTCCACAGTCCTGTCATCGATCATTTTAAGGAATCTATGGACATAGTCCGTAAGAAACTTGAACAGGGCATCTCTACTCATTTCTACGAAGTCAGGTTCATCCTCTGGACTCTTGTCAATCCAATCGTGGTACCATTCCCACGTGTCCTGTGCAAGATGGATGTATCGCTTTCTGATGCTGCCGCCGCCTTCTCCGAAAGATCTATCGAATTCCTCGTTGCTCAGCTTCTGGACAATACCCCAGATTGTATTGTCCGCCCAAATGAGATACTGGCCCATTCTCTCTAGAAGGTTCATACCGACATTGCTGTGAATCATCCACATAAACGTCCGGTTAATCATGTCAGCTCGAAACATCGACTTAGGGATGCTCTATTTCCAGAGGAATCCACTGCAGTCACTGTGCAGTCATAACATCCAGGCTCTAATTCAAAGACGACACGACCAAAGGTGCGGTTTGACCAGAATACGGGATTGAGAACGCTCTGAAAACTGAACAACTCGCCGTTGCCATAGATCGTCATGTTCACATCGTAAACGAGGCTCTCCCTATCGTACACATCGGCCATGAAGGCAACTCCTTCTTCAGTAGCAAATGTCCGGAAGTTCTCTATCACTGGTTTTGATGAGTCCTCAGAGATGATTGGAATCACCTTGATCTTCTGACCATGCGGAGCGGAGTCCAACAGGATATACTTTCTAGCTTCCTCTTCTATCATGAAGAACCTGTGAGAGATCTTGCCCCCATCTGTGACGCTTACATCATTCCAAGATGCAGGTATCTCAATTCGATAGGTGATTGGTATACCATATCCGAACTCACTCCCAATTGTCGTCACGAACGAAACCATGCCATCAGTGCTTACATGTTTCTTAATGCAGACATTGTTTCTCTCAATTTGATAAGCAACAGCCTCTCCCCAACTTGTATACCATGTGTCATTTCTATGGGCAATTTCTTGAAGCGCCTCGAAGAATTCATTTCTCTCGCTGTCGCTGAACCACCTCGAGTGTCCATAGCATTTGTATGCGCGATGGTCACTATTTTCATTTGAAACCATCTGATTAAAAGAACTGATGAGACTGCGTATTGTAGACCCCTGAACTCCATGAACACTAGGAAATGAATGTAGGGCATTACTTGGATGTTGGATGGGCCATGAGCCAAGACTATCTCCAGTTTCGTAGGAGATACCTCTGGCTATCTTGAAGTATTTCTGTGCAATCTCTTGGACAGCTTGGTTCTGAGATCCGTATGGGTATGCAAACAGGATAGGCGTATACTCATAGACGTCTTCAATGTCTTCAATACTCTGCTGGAGGAGTTCCTCACAGTATGAGAGGTTGATTGAAGCATAATGCACATGTTCTCTTGAGTGCGACTGAATGTCATGACCACGAAATAGCATATCTAGTCCCCAGAGCTTTCTGCCCTGAATACGGCTCGTAACTGCGAATGTTGTATGTCGAAATCCCAGTTCATCCTCAAGGAATGAGAACCGCAGATCATCTCCTCCATCATCCCATGAGAACATGAATGCATACTGCTTTCCACCCCTGAATACATCCACTGTTGGTTCATCTAGGAATATCAGGCCGCCCGAACCCACTATCTGAATGAACTCTAAAGAGAGCACTAGGATAAGGATGACTGTAAATGCACATTTCTTGGTTCTCATTCTGCCTGACCTTCTATCCACTAGTTGCTTGATTCACTGATCTTGATGCCGCGTGCCGGGTGTCCTTCACCCGCCGCGCGTGTCTTGTTTCACCAAAAGGAAAGCGTTACTTCCGATTTCAGAAGCGACTTTCCCCACACCGAGCCACAATGGGGATTTTGAAATTCTACATTGATGCAGGGGCCGTCAAGTCGAGTTCCGACGTGGTTTTCATTGTCAGCACCCTGAATCATACTACTCCCAATTTGATAATATGCTACGCATTGAACACATATGTCCAAGAACTAGTACACATACCCTGTCCCTTGTTCAAAATCTCGAACACACCAATCTCCCAATCCGATAGATTAAGTTGACTTCCCCCACTCTTTGGAGGCCATGAAACTCACTCCGAAACAGAAGGAACGTTACTCGCGGATGCTTTCCCTCCACGATTTCTCAGAAACCGAAATGGAGTCAATAGCTGCAACAACTGTTTCCGTAGTGGGCGCAGGTGGTCTGGGCAGTCCGGCCCTCCGCTTATTGACAGCCATTGGATTTGGTAAGATACGAATAATCGATCGAGATGTTGTTGAGTTGTCTAATATTCAAAGGCAAACAGTGTATCACACTGTTGATATTGGCATGCCCAAAGCTGAGGCTGCTGCTGCGAATCTTGCATTGCTCAATCCGAATGTTGAGTTTGAACCTATCAGTGCATCTCTTGCTGAGGATAATGCTAGAACTCTCCTTGACGGGTCTGAAATCATAGTTGATGGCCTTGACTCTTTCAAAACCAGATTCGCTGTGAATCGTGCTAGTGTGTCATTGAAGATTCCCTACGTGTTCGCTGGAGCGATAGAGTATCACAGTAACCTGAGTACCTTCATCCCTGACAAGACTGGCTGTCTTCATTGCCTTTCAGGGGACGCGCAGGACAATACCGACTATACCTGTGCGAATGTAGGAGTGACGCCTGAGCTTCTCTCCGTTGTAGCATCAGTACAGGTGAGAGAAGCAGTTCTTCTTGCAATAGGACAGGAACCTCGCCTAGCGAATCGTCTCATGTTCATCGATGTGGCATCATTGAGCTTTGACTTCTTTGACATCGGTCGAGATGATGCCTGCCCGGTCTGTTCAGCGAATGCAACTCAGTCATTGGTAACACAGTCTGAAGTCCCAAGAGTGACTACTTTGTGTTCAGGCACTTTCAATTTGACTCCTGGATCACCAATTGAGATTGATTTGGACTCGATAGCAGAACGACTTGGAAGTTCATATGAAATCGAACAGGCTAAGAGATGGCTCAAGATTCTTGGGCAATCTGGAGTGGAGGTGACTCTCATGCCACAGGCAAATGCAATAGTCAAGGGAGTCAAGTCAGAACAAGAGGCTCTTGAGATATATCAGGAGATTCTGATGGACTTGAAAAGATAATGAGTACGGTTGTGCAGGCTTGTCATCCCTACTTTATATTAGGCGGATGAATATTATGAGATTTCTTCGAAGGATGTTGAATTCCAATGGACAAGACCTTTGAGTTCGGTGGCGAGATTGTCTGGCACCCTACATCTGACTATGTAGAGAATGCGCGTTTGACCAAATTCATGCAGCTGCATGGAATAGGTGATTTTGGCGAACTAATGAGCCGCTCAACGGAGGATGTCGCATGGTTCACAGATGCGGTTTTGAAGTATCTCGATATTCAGTTTCATGAGCATTATGAAAAGGTTGTAGACTTGTTCAGAGGCATTGCATGGCCACAATGGTGCATTGGTGGAAAGATGAATATCGCTCACAACTGCCTTGACAAGTACATTGGGACGCCTGTCGAATCTCAAGACGCATTGATTTGGGAGGGTGAAAATGGCGAAACACGATCGATGAGCTACGGGGAGCTGTATCTTGAAGTCAACAAGACTGCTAATGCCTTGATGTCGCTTGGGCTTGGAAAGGGTGACGCAATCGGCCTGTTCATGCCAATGGTTCCTGAGATTGCAGTCGCGCTACTCGCAATTGCTAAAATTGGGGGCATAATCCTACCTCTGTTCTCCGGATTCGGAGAGAGTGCCATTGTGGATAGATTGGCAGATGCTGATGCAAAAGCCCTGTTCACAGTTGATGGTGCGTTTCGAAGAGGGAAGATTATTCCCATGAAGCCAGTCGCGGATAAGGCCGCGGAGCGAATTCCCACTTTGGAGCACATGATTGTGCTTAACAGAACTAATAATCCTGTGAACATGGAGGAGGGGCGTGACTACAGGTGGACAGAACTAGTATCATCGCAACCAAATTCTTTCCCGACTGAGATGACTGATGCCGAAGACCCTCTGATGATAATCTATACATCCGGAACAACTGGTCTTGCAAAGGGAGCAGTGCACACTCATTGCGGATTTCCAATAAAGGCCGCTCAAGACATGGCTTTCGGTACTGATCTTTATCCTGGTCAGACTATCTACTGGATGACTGATATGGGCTGGATGATGGGACCTTGGCTTGTCTTTGGGTCGTTGATTCTTGGAGCAACATTCTTTCTATTTGACGGGGCTCCCGACTACCCAGGTCCTGGTCGTCTCTGGGAAATGGTTTCACGGCACAAAATCGCAGTGCTTGGTGTTTCACCTACACTCATCCGGCTTCTAATGACTCATGGAGAGGGGCCTGTTGAAAAACACGACCTATCATCACTTCGCTTCTTTGCTTCTACTGGAGAACCTTGGAATCCTGGCCCTTGGATGTGGCTATTTGAAAAGGTCGGAAGAAAACGAATACCAATCATAAACTACTCAGGCGGCACGGAAGTGTCTGGAGGAATAGTCATGGGCAATCCATTACTTCCTCTCAAGGCTTGTGCATTCTCAGGGCCCTGTCCTGGGATTGCTGCCGATGTCTTAGATGAGAATGGTCAACCGGTCAGAAATCAGGTTGGAGAGCTTGTCATCAAGGCGCCTTGGATTGGCATGACACGTGGTTTCTGGAAGGACCCCAAACGATACGAAGACACCTACTGGTCACGTTGGCCGAATGTATGGGTGCATGGGGACTTCGCCGCCATTGATGCTGATGGTCTGTGGTATATTCTGGGCCGGTCAGACGATATAATCAAGATAGCGGGAAAGCGCTTCGGACCGGCAGAGGCAGAATCAATCATTGTAAGCCATCCTGCAGTGACAGAGGCTGCAGCCATTGGGGTTCCTCACAAGATCAAGCTAAACGAACTTGTAGTCTTCTGCGTTCTGATGCCTAGTACTAACCCATCTGATGCATTGAGAAAGGAATTGAGGCAGATGGTTGCTGAAGCTATGGGCAGGCCGCTTACTCCAAAGGATGTCCTCTTCGTTAGTGACCTCCCAAAGACTCGCAATGCAAAGGTGATGAGACGCATGATACGCGCCGCATACTTGGGAGAGGACCCAGGTGACACTGCTTCACTTGTAAATCCCGAGGCGGTCGAGGAGATTCGTAGAGCCAAGTGATGGGTCTTTGGCGAGGATTTACTAGCGTCTTTGTGAAATACCAGGAACGCAGAGGGAGATAATTGGCAATCGATCAAGAAACTGTAAGAAAGAGTGCTAGAATCGAGGAGATTGCAACCAGCTCGGCCATACCAAGAGTATTGCGGATTGACAGCGAACACCTTCTCCCTTCTACCTACATCGTCGAGTCCTCCAGTGCACTGCAGATTCTGCTTGAGCCTTGGATGGTGGGTGCCCGACTAGCTACCTTCGCACGGGAAAGCAGTATTGACTTCATTCGTGCGGCATTCAATCTTGTTCCAGAGTTTCAGGAATCATCATTGAGTTCTGTCACAGAAGTCGTGCCTCTGGCTGGTGCTCTCTATTACAGCATCGCTGAGGCCTTTGACAGGGTTTTTGGAAACACTATTAGTCGCTGCTTCATCGGTGCGCGACGACATCTTACTCCCACTGGTTGGAAGACTGATCTGTCTTACAAGAACTTCGAAGCACTCTCTCCCAGCCCTGTGATACTCATTGGTGATACTATTGCAACAGGTGGTACAGTGGAGAGCATCATCGAAGCCACAATGAACGAGGCGTCAGACGTTCGTACAATTATAGTCTACTCCATTGCAGGTGGACTCCAGGGAGCAATACGTTTGAAGGAGCTCGCAGATAAGATCGAACTCCCAATATACACCTTTTACTCGAATGCAATCTTTGGTGTTGAAGAGAACGGAACCGACATGCCTTGGTTGCATCCTGGAACAATAACTGCTCCTGAAATCCGTAAACAGGCCGAGGAGGCATACGGGTCTGACTTGGCTCGCCGCTGGTGCTGCATCTGGGATTGGGGCGACCGAGCAAAACATCCGCTGAGACATCTCGAGGAATTGCTTGAGAGATGCAACAATGAACTGATTTCAATTGAAGATGGCAAGACCAGCAAAGTGTTGAATGATATTAAGGATGAAGCTGTTACAGCGATTGAACAGTGGAGGTCACCATTATCCGTATCAGTAGAAGGTTCGGTTCATTAATTTCAGATGGTGCTATACTTTTGTCAAAAAAAAATGATATGAATCATATTTCTTATTAAGAGGGAAGTTTTGTTACGGCGCTTAACCCAAAATTGGGGATGGCATATAAAATGGAAAAAGAGCTAATTGCTGCCTATCAGGCTGTAACTCACAAGCCTGATTGGCTTACAAATGATAGACTTGAGGCTGCCATGAAAGGTCATGGTGTTCTTGTGATGCCTGCCTTAGCAGTGGGCAACTCAGTTGCAGCTGATCTGAAAAGAGGTCTTGATATTCAACTAAAAGACGCCGCTGCAAAGGAGATAGACCTTGATATTATTATAGAACGAGCGGTCCGTGCTGCTAAGGAAGCTGGAGCTTCTCCAGAGAATGCTGCCTTATTGGTTGCTGCGACTGTATACCTTGCTGGGTCCGGTGCCAGAGCAGGTGTACCAATGGCAAACCGAAAGGTGGGTGCTTCAGCCCGTATCGCTGCGGGCGCAAGTAGGACATCTGCTATCGCGCTACAGACGAACAAGTTCACGAACCGGCTCACTGCTTTTCCAGCCTACATGGCGATATACGAGGCGATTATGGAAAAGAAAGTAACTAAGATTGATGGTAGTAAACTGCCGCTCTTCCTAAGTGGTGGAGCTATCTACGGTCATGCATCTCTAGCTGAGGATCACATGGTTCCAGAGTTTGCTCGAAACGCGGCAAAGATTGGTGCACAAGCGATGGCTGCTGCCTTTGCTGGTGCTGGCATGACTCCTAGTCCGCTATGGTGTGCCCTTCTTTCCGCTGCGGTGACAATGGAGATAGTCCATCCGGATGCATTTGCAGGCGAGGAGTATGGTCCCTTTGGCACAAAGATGTCAAGCTACTTCGCTGGACTCGGTGCAGTAGAGGGAGCAGGACTCCCAGAGAAGATACACTGGCGAGGGACGAACGAAGAGATTGAAACGGCCGATATAATCGGCGACTTTGGTCTGATTCTGAAGGATATTGGAGGGCCATCTCTAATAGGGTCCATGGCTCTCAACGAGATGTTCGCAGGATTCCAAGAGGCTCCCTTGATGTACGCAGGATTCTCCGGTGGACCCGTTAATCCACCCAGTGGTCACCTGAACTCTGATGTAGCACCCATCCTCCGTATACTCACTCAGAATGGTTGGGACGTTGAGGATGCCGCAGCCAAGGTGAGAGAGTACAAGTTTGGTGGTTTCATCGATCCTGAGATGGCTCTTGCCGGAATCAACAATGTAGCAAGAAAGGCAGAACAAGCAAACCGAGGCTTCATCACTGACACACTCATCAAGGCGAGTCAGCCTGTCATGACTAGAGCTGTTACTCGAAGGATTAAGAAAGCTCACAAAATGATTAAGGCTGGCAAAAGCCCAGGCGATGTGGCAAAGAAGCTAGACGAAGAACGTCTGGCTTATGTCGAAGCACGAGGCTCAGCGATTCTGACTTGGTTCCTACAGATGCTTGGTGTCATTAAGGGTGAGGTGAAAATCAAATTCACTGAACTTAGACCACAGGCCCGACGATGTGACAAGTTCACAGCAAAATACTGGGGCTTCGACTCTTACATCAGTTATGACCTTGAAATTGAGGGTAAGAAATATCACGTCGATAACCTGTCTTCTGAGGCCACACTTGACTTTGTTCTTGAAGGCAAGAACGCAGATGACCCTCTGTATGTTTGGGTCCTGTTCTGTGGAAATGTTGTAGCACAGGAATTACAATACATTGGCTTCAGTATCATGAATATCACTGTTCCTGCAGCCATGGGCAGTATCCTCGGCATGGAGCCGAAGAAGGCTGCCAAGGACGCAGAGAACGGGGCATACCTGAGCTGTGCAATTCCAGGAGCCCGGGAGAACGCAATAAGGGTCGCAGAGTTGGCTAAGGAACTCTATGACTGGTTAGGGCAAGTTAAACACGAAGTTCTTCCTTAGACGTAGGGGTTTCATCCCCTACCCCCCTTTCTTTCAATGGAGGCCTTCAGAGCTTGCTTATCATGATTACAGTTGACAACGTGAGTGGTGAGGTGATTCCCTATCTCATTGAAACCTCAATCGAGCGCGGAGCCAAGAATATGCATGTAGTCCCTGCTATAACAAAGAAGGGCCGTCCAGAGTACCTAATCTTTGTGGATATTGATGAGCCCAATCTAGAGCCAGTCATTGGGTTTCTTTTGGCAGAGCTAGGCTCTCTTGGTTATAGAATAATTAGAGATGAACACTTTCCATCAGATTTCCTAGTAGAAAAAGTCGAAGTGAATCTGTCCTCACTCGGTATATCACTCAATACAGTTGTGCGGATTAAAGTGATTCGACGACAAGATGGTTCGATTATAACAGCAAATCTGGAATATGATGACCTGCTCTCTCTCTCGGAGGAACTCATTAGTGGAGCAACTCATATACCCATGATGAAATTGAAGAGTATGATAGAAGGACGATATCTGGAACAGTTATTGGGAAAGGCAAAAGATGATTAGTGTTGTTGAAATGGAGGATGACTATGAAAAGCACACAAGAGATTTTGGCGGCTCTAGCTGAGGGGAAGATTGGCATAGAAGATGCTGAGAAGGAGCTAAGAGCGCTATCTCTTGCTCAAGTTGGCAATATTGGGATGATTGATCTCAATAGGCAAGAGCGAAGCGGCGTGCCAGAAGTGGTCTTCGCAGAAACAAAGACAATAGAGCATCTAACAGAGATTGTGAAGGTCATGGTTGAGAGGAACGGTGTTGTCCTTCTCACAAGAGTGAGCAAAGCCAAACTTGATACTCTCAGAAACTCGTTCAAAGGTTTAAATTTTGATGCAGCTGGATATGACGACCACTTGACTGTTCTGATTCACGAGAACGACTGGTCAGAACCGCCTAAGAATGGGAAGATAGCCATAATGACTGCAGGGACATCTGACATCGCATACGCTCATGAAGCAGAGGCAATCGCCAGATTACTTGGTGTAGAAGCACTCACCTACTACGATGTGGGTGTTGCTGGAATTCATCGTCTTATCGAGCCAGTTAAGAAGGTGATTGAAGAGGGCGCGGACGCGCTTGTTGTATTTGCTGGAATGGAAGGCGCTTTGCCAACTGTCATTGCAGCACTAGTTGACATTCCTGTCATCGGCGTACCTGTTCCAACAGGCTATGGACATGGTGGCAAGGGCGAAACCGCGCTTGCTTCGATGCTGCAGTCTTGTGCTCCAGGTCTAGCAGTTGTGAATATAGGCAATGGTCTTGGTGCTGGTGCAGTGGCTTGTCTCATTGCAAAGAGATGTGCGAATAGGGCGAGAGATTAGTTGCTCTCCTTATGCTTGGATTGCAAAGCTTATTTCACATATCGCCATCATTGGGACTTGGTGGTCTGGTTGGTAAATGTGTGTGTTATTGGAGTCTATGTCGATGACATGGACAAAGCATTGGATTTCTACTGTAACATGCTTGGATTCAAAGTGAAACACAAGTACGATGACTGTTTAGTCCATCTGGAGAATGAAGGACCTTCGTTGATTCTTGAAACGACGGAAAAACCAGTCAACGCAAAATACCCTGGCACATCTCAAGTGGCACTGGGAATTGAAACAAAGAATGTGAAGGAAACCGCTGAAAAACTCAGAGCGATTGGTGCTGATGTTATCCATAATGCTCCTCGAAAGTTCCCTGCAGGAATCTTCATGGCTGTCCGAGACCCCGCTGGAAACCTGATCGAGTTATTGCAATTTGACGAGAAATGAATCTCTGCGCAGTCATCATCCAAATGAAAACCCATCAGGCAAATGAGGTTTCAAAGCCATAATTCGTGAGAGTGATTCATGGAACGTCTTCAACTCTGGATTCTGCAGAGCATCTTGCATGAATATCCACTGATACTCAGTGTGCTCCCAGCTCATTTCCACCTCGCCATCGATGTAACTACACCAGAAATTGATGAAGACCATCGGGAATTCTTCTGAGCCGCGATAGAAGAACTCAGTATTAACTGGCATGATGACCTCAGCTTTGAGCTTAGTTTCTTCCTCAATCTCTCTCAAAATTCCTGCTGCGGGACCCTCTCCTCTCTCAAGTCTTCCAGTAACAATCTCCCATCTATTAGGAGCAAAGTCCTTGTCAGGGGACCTCTTTAGAATCAGTATCTTCCCATCACGTACTATCACAGCTCCGAGTCCCACATAGAACTGATCCATTATTCGCTTCCTCATTCAGGTTGTTGTGAAATTCATAAGGTTGGAGAGTAATCGGCGAAGATAATCTTCGACCATTTCTATTTCATTGTCCGTGAAATCATGATAGAAGAGGTTTGTCATCTCTTGGGAAACCTGCTGATACTTGCGGTGCAGCATCTTGGTCTTCTCTGTCAAACTGACCAAAATCTTACGTTTGTCAACATCTGATGGATTTCTCTCAATAAGCCCCTCTGCGTCCATTCTTTCAAGCATGTCAGTCAGGGTCGACTTACCAAGCTGAGTTCTATTAGCTAACTCTCGAATAGGAATTCTATCCTCTCGCCAGAGGGCAAAGAGGATTCTGCCCTGACCTGGACTGATTTCTATTGCATGTTCCTTGAGCATCTTTGAGAATATCCTGCTTGATAGATGATGTATCTTCGTGATGAGAAACCCTCCCTCACTGACCTGCATTCTCAATCACCCAACTCAATCCGGAATGTTCTGCTCTGGTTCCACCCCTTTGCCCTTTTAGCGTGGAACCTGAGAACCGTGTGATCTGGATCGTCATATCCGCCCGGGTAGTACTTCTCCCACCCATCATGCCATATGGCCTGTTTCATTCCGACATCCGTGACTATCTCAATGGTCCCACCAAGCATTGCTCCACGCCATTCATCTGGAGTGCAATAATAGACTGATGCCTTTGGATTTGCTCTTACATCCTCTATCTTTGTAGAAGACGTATTTGTAGAGAAAATCACAAAGAAGTCATCTTGCTGCTTTGAGAAGAAGGATTTGAGTTTCGGGAACTTCTCACTATTCCTGAGGTTGAACATGGCTCTGGTCTGCGGAAAACCCTCTCCGTCAATGGTTGTGAGGTATACCGGCCATGCCTCATCCATCAGTCGGATGCACACTTGCCTCTCACTATCACTCATCTCTTTCACCTGAATATTTGTTCGGTACCGTACTAATTTAGTATTGTATCGTACTATTTAAGGATTAACAGCCACGCAATGTCTGGATTACGACTTTACAGGCCAGAATATTACTAGGCCTGGGAATGTTTCACAGGTTTTAGGAGGGGGTCTACTCCTCCTTTTCCTTTCGTCTCTTGTCTTGAATCTTATCCATGAACTCCGCAGTTATCAGCTGAATACCTTCTTCTTTCGCGGCTTCTACACATCCTGCTATTGCTCTCTTGAGGAATATTCGAGGAACACGAACTAGCTTGGCACATGCATCCTCGGTCCATTCGACACTCGGATCATAGCGCTTTGCAGCATACCACACTGTGTTCCAAGTGGTACCTTTACCCTCTGCCATCTTCATTGAATAGGGCTTGGAAGATTTCATGAACCAGAAGAACATGTTGTCCCTGAATCCATAGTCTATAGGTAGGTTCGGAAAAGACTTGGCATCCATACCCCTCACGATTGCATCTTTGTACTTCTTCTTCAAGAGAATGCTGTCAACACGGAGGACAAAGTTATCGCCTTCCTCACATAGCTTATGGTTATAGCTTTTGTCCCATGAGCACTCAAAGACTTGTACAGCCTCTTCCACAATCTCGGAATACTGGACTCCTGCATCCTTTTCTTCCCTCATTGAAGGGGCCAGGGTGAAGACGCTGTTCTTCATCTTCTCCTCGGTTGTTTCACCCGGATACCCAAGTTCAACACACCCTTCAAGCTGCTTCTTATCATCTGCAACGAAGTTAATAGCACACAGTCCTGTTCGTTTGATGTTCATGGCCGTGTTGCTATCTGAGCGTGTGGCCAACATCATCGAGAACTTTCCCTGATCTGCAATCACAAATGGGAAGACCAGCGAGTATGGTCCCAAGTTTGTCTGTCCTGACTCAGATACAGTACTGATGAGAACAACAGGCATTGGAAAGAACGAACTGGTCTGGTAATAGTTATCTAGGATTCTAATGGATTCAAAGTCGGCGACCATTAGTAGAAGCCTTACGACGGATTAATAATATCATCTAATATGTCATATCAAAGCTATTTGAGAATCTCAGAAATTAAAAAACAAATCTTATACTATCTCTGTTTTTTCAGTCATCTTATATTCAATCTTCGAGAGGAAATTGATATGAAAGAACATGCTGATGTATTCGATATTGACTCATTCATTGACAGATGCGTAAGGGAACTAGAGCTAAATCCAGTAGTCGGAAAAGAGGCAAAAGAAATCATGAAACTTGCTGCGGATACTGGCATCTCCTCGGGCGCAAATCCTATTGGTCAGGTGTCTGCAGCTGTCTATGTCGCCTCGATTCTAACCGAGAACCGTATTACACAGAGGTCTATTGCTGAGTTCGCTGGAGTGTCTGAGGCGACAATCCGGAAACGCTACGTGGAATTGGCAAAGGGACTGGGATACTACTCTACGTAGAGGGTGATGTTTTATCCAACTCGCTGTTGTTCACTAAACGTCTAGCCTGAAGTACCTGAATCAATGTCACAGAGAGAGCAAGTATAATCAGACCAATCCAGTCTAAGGGATCAAGAACCTCTCCCAAGAAGACTATGGACAATATGACGATCTGAGGCAGCATTGTACTGTTTATTACTGTAATATCGACGGCTCGGAGGGTCTGCATGGCTTTGTTCCATAGAGTGAACGCGAAAGCAGTGTTGACGATGCTTAGCCATATAATGTAGAGAAGTGCAATGGGTGTGACAACTGAAAGTCCTTCCAGTGTCAGACCAGCCACCAGAAGAACTCCTGCTCCAATTGCCATGCTCACACCTGTGACAACGATGGGAGGAGTGTTTCGTTCCCTGTTTATTGATCTCCCCATTATGGATGAGAATGCATTTGCGACTACACCAATCAAGACAACGATGAGACCAACTGTTTCAGAGAGGTCCAGGTCGATTGGATAGAAGTATATCATCGCGCCTATAACGACAAGGAAGACCAAGACGGTCTGCGTCCTAGTAGGTACCTCTTTGAGCATAATGACACCCAATCCTAGAACAACAATCGGTGTTAGATTCAGAAGCATTGACACAGGGATTGCATCCATCAGGTCCAGTCCAATGAATTGTGCCCCTTGAGTGATGGCCACAAACACCAAACCATAGAGAAAGATGGTCTGCCACCACCGTCTATCTTGATTTCTGATCAAAGCTCGATGCACTGGATTTGACAGGATTATCGCTACGAGTATCCCCGCTGCAATAGAATACCTCAGTCCAGCGAAGGTGATTGGAGGGAGGCCCTCTCCCTCAAGACCAAACTTGATTATGACCCAGGATGATGCCCAGAGAACTGTGACAAAGAGGGCCTCGCCCACTGCTATGTAGTGTCGTTTTGGTGCTGTTTCCGATTCCGAATTCTTAGAATCGCGCGCTAGTTCTGGATCCATATTATCCGCCTGTGTTTACCAAAGCATTAATGACGAATTAGATTGATGCCGTCATAAGACGGGTGCATATTAATGGTGCTTCAATGTACAATCGAAGTTGGTGCTGATGACTACTACTCCTGTGACCTCACTCGGAAATTCCCTGTTCGTGTGACACTTGTGACAATCAATGGAGATACGGGTTTTGGGATAACAGAGTCTTCGAAAGGAGATGAAGAAGCGATTCAGAACTACATCAAGGGACTCGAAGCCTCGTCTAGCATCAAGGAAGTAAGTATTCTGCATAGGTCTCAGGAAGCATATTGGACCAGAGTGGTCCATAAGATGGATCGGGCGTCAATACACGAAACCATCCTAGATAGCGGGTGTATGACACGTCTACCAATTATTGTAGAGCAAGGACTACAGTATCATACCGTCTTGGCACCATCTCAAGACACACTAAGCGAGTTGATTCGTTCACTGCGAACACGGTTCCCTCACGTTCGTATCAGGCGACTGAAGTCCCAGCCAACAGCATCTTTTGGAGTCGCACTAACAGAGAAGCAACAAGAAGCATTTCTTCTCGCATTTCAGTCTGGATACTATGAAATGCCTCGCAAATCACGAATTGACCAGTTGTGTATGAAACTTGGCATCAAGCGTGTAGCAATGCAGGAGCGACTAAGACGTGCAGAGCGTCGAATCATCTCTGAATTTGCTGAAACATTAGCTTAGTTCCTGTTGCTCTTCATTTGTCCTTCAGCATTTCCTTGACATGCTTGATGACATTCTCAACAGTGAAACCGTATTTTTCGAAAACAACATTATTCGGTGCAGAAGCACCAAATGTTTCTACAGCCAGAACCTTTCCTTTGTCGCCAACCCAACGCTCCCAGCCTTGGGACCTGCCCGCCTCAACTGCTAGGCGCACCTTGACATGAGGAGGAAAGACAGAGCTGCGATAGTCTTCACCCTGTTCCTCAAACAGTTCCCAGCTCGGGAACGAGACCAAGCGGACATTAACACCCTCTTGTGCCAACTTCGCACCAGCCTTGGTGATGAGACCGACCTCAGAACCTGTTGCCATCAGAATGACATCCAATGGGCCATCTCCAAGGTCTGCAAGCACATAAGCACCGCAAACAAGCCCGTTCGCAGGACTGTATGTACCCCTATCTAAGACAGGAATCTTCTGTCGCGTTAGTGCCATCAGCGTAGGTCCTCCCGCCCGGTTAATGGCCACCCTCCATGCTTCAACCACCTCGTTTGCATCACATGGACGGAGAACAATGAGATCTGGTATGGCACGCAATGCAACCAATTGCTCCACTGGTTGATGGGTTGGTCCATCTTCACCAACACCAATGCTGTCATGAGTGAATACCCAGATGCTTCTATGCTTCGAGAGGGCGGAGATGCGAATTGCCGGTCGCATGTAGTCTGAGAATATCAAGAAAGTGGCCCCGTAAGGGATGAAGCCACCATGAGCAGCCATGCCGTTGACAATGGCACCCATAGCATGTTCGCGGACGCCGAAGAAGAAATTTCGGCCTTCAGGGGAGTCTCTCTGAAAAGCTGGATGATCCTTTATCCATGTCTTATTTGAGCCTGTAAGGTCCGCAGACCCTCCAAATAGCTCCGGAAGATGAGGAGCAAGAGCGTTAATTACATCGCCTGATGGGTTTCTGGTAGCTATACCTGCTTCATTAGCCTCGTAGCTCGGAAGATCCTTGTCCCACCCCTTTGGAAGCTTGCCAGATAATCGGCGCTCGTATTCTTCAGCCAAATCTGGATACTCCTTCCGATAGTTATTCATCTTCTTCTGCCATTGCTTTTCCAATTCCTCTCCTTGTGTGATGGCTTCTCGAAAGTGTTCCAACACATCATCTGGAATTAGGAAACGTGGCTCTAAAGGCCAATCGAGGTTCTTCTTGGCAGCTTCAAGCTCATCCTCGCCTGGAGGCTCGCCGTGTGCTTTCGCTGTGTCCTGTTTATTTGGCATACCATAACCAATTTGGGTCCGTACCATGATTATTGATGGTCTCTGGTCTTTCTTTGCATTTACTATTGCCTGGTCTATGGCAACAACATCGTTGCCGTTAGCAACTGATTGCACATGCCATCCAAGTGACTCAAACCGGGCTTCGCGATGCTCAGTAAATGTCAAATCTGTACTTCCATCAATTGAGATGAGATTATCGTCATATAGTAGGATTAGCTTGCCGAGCTGATGGTGCCCTGCTAAGGATGCAGTTTCATAAGAGATTCCCTCCATCAAATCTCCATCAGTGACAATGGCGTAGGTGTAGTGGTCGACGATTTCATGCCTAGGCCTATTGAACACTGCTGCGAGATGTTTCTCTGCAATTGCCATACCAAGAGCATTGCTCATGCCCTGACCTAGAGGTCCCGTTGTGACTTCGACCCCTGGTGTGCAGAAGTTCTCAGGATGTCCTGGAGTACGACAACCCCATTGTCGGAAGTTCTTGATATCATCAAGCGACACATCATATCCTGTGAGGTGAAGGAGTGCATATAGCAGCATGGAGCCGTGTCCACCAGAGAGCACAAATCGGTCACGGTCCAGCCAATCGGGATTCTGCGGATTGAAGCGTAGATGCTTGGTCCAAAGAGCATATGCCATGGCTGCTGCGCCCATAGGCATGCCTGGATGGCCCGAGTTTGCCTTTTGCACAGCGTCGGCAGCCAAGAAGCGAATAGTATTGATTGCTCGGTTTTGAAGATTCTCCGATTCTGACAATGCAGGACCTCCTTCCTGAAATGATAGAGTTGCACATCTGTGCTAATGGGTCCGCAATCCACCTACTTTTGGGTCTTGCGTCATGACCGCGTAGATACCAACCCCTATACAACTGTTACCCTCAACCATATTGCAGGTCAATTCAATAATGATATTACTCGGCTCCAACTGACCGCAGTCACCATTTCAAGGGTGAATGACAAATGCCAGTTCCCTCCCCATTAGTTGATCGGCTCAAGAACATCGTAGGACCCGAGTATGTGACTGAAGAGCTCTGTGACAGGCTTGTGTATTCTAAAGATTATTCAATAGAAGGCATTGCAGACGACTATACTCCGGACCTTGTGGTAAAGCCAGGATCTGTTGAAGAGATTGAGCAGATAGTTGCTGCTGCAAACGAGTTCAAAGTACCCCTCTACACTTGGGGCGCCGGTACAAGTATGTCAGGAAACCCTCTTGCAGTCTATCACGGAATTGTTCTTGACACCAAGCGCATGAATCGAATTCTTGAAGTCGACCCAGCCAACCTTACCATCACAGTTCAGGCTGGAGCCACTATGGCTGAGGTACAAGCAGCAGCCAAGAAACATGGTGTCTTTTTCACTCATCAACCGGAGAGCTGCCTCTCTTCTACCATCGGTGGTGCATTAAGCTGCATGGGTATGAGTATTTTCGGAGCAAAGTATGGCTATGCATATGACCAGCTGGTAGGCGTGGAGGTTGTTCTTGGAACTGGAAAGAGAATCCGGATAGGTGGCAAAAGCTATCTCTCAGTCCCATCTCACAATCTCATGAACCTCTTTCTTGGCGCTGAAGGCACTCTAGGCATAATTACGGAAGCTGTCCTCAAGGTCTACCCTCTTCCGGCAACACGTGACAGAGTCAGTTATGCCTTCTCAGATATCACCACTGCGATGGAGGCCTGCAAGCGTGTTCATGGTGCGGGATGCTGGCCTGAAACAGTCTACGCCTTTGATAGAAGGTCATTGGTGCAATATATGGAACGATCAAAGACCCCTATTCCTGAGGAGTTATCCATGGCAGTCCTCTTTGGATGCTCAGGGGATCCTGACCTCGTTGAGAAAATGTTAGAGGTGATCTCAAGGTCCTGCGAGCAGGAAAATGGTGTGCGGATGTCAGACGAAGTGACAGAATCATGGTGGGACTCTGTCAACATCAACAGAGAAACTTTTGACAAGAGCAACTTCGCCCTATCTCATACTGACTACGAACCAGACCTAATCGATGCTTGCGTTCCACTGAGTAAGTTCCAAGAGTACAGTGACTTCTGTGACGAACTTAAGAAGGAGTTTGGCTGGGTCGATATCGATTTTGGCGCGTTCATCGTAGCAGGACCGCGTGGACCTATACCCTTCTGCATTTACTTCAGCGTTCCAATCGACACAAGGATTCCACGTGAGATTGAGAAGTGGTTCGAGTTCAAGGAAAAGATGTACAGCCGAGCCATAGAGATGGGCGGCAGTGTTTCCAATGCCAATGGGGTTGGTCTGAGATCTGCTCCTTGGGTGAGGGAGCAGCTCGGTGACGCATGGGAACTACTTACCGACATCAAATCACTAGTGGATCCGAATAATATCCTGAATCGTGGACAGAGGGGGTTTGAGTGATGGTAGAACGACTCGAGAAGTATGATGAGTGGGCTCGGGCGTGTATGCATGTTCGTTGTGGGTTATGCAGAGAGAACTGTCCTGCCTATTCACAA
>JAEOTX010000141.1 GCA_016839605.1 Candidatus Thorarchaeota archaeon
ATGATGGCAGGAGGTATGGGTTGGATTCCTCAAGATGCTATGATCAGTCTTTATCTACTGATTGAAATCCTGTCTATTTTAGGTCTAATTCTCATAGCCATGGGCTTTCATGCACTCTATTTGATGTATGGTCGAGCCCTAAGCAGAATCGCATTCTTCGGGTTCATTATTGCCCCAATACTTTTGGTTATGCGGATTCTTCCGCCATTCTTCGGGAACATTTGGGTATACTTAGCCGCGAGTCTTATCCTGATACTGGGAGGCATAGCTTTCTTGGACCTCCGTAGTGAGGGAACAATTCCCTTCGTGCTTGCGTTCTTTCTCGTCATAATTGGAGTATTGGCAGATGTGCTCACTTTCACTCTCGGTGGAGGAGTTCTCCCCATTTTGGATGTAGCGCTCACAATGGTGATCCGAATTGCTGGCCGCATTCCCATGTGGATATTCGTAGGGGCTGCATTCGCCTGGGTCTACAAGAGCCGCGGTATCACTTCTGGTCCTTAGTGAGAGGTGTGGTGATGCAGAATTGGAAGTCGTTGAGGATGTTAAGAATGTAATAGGTTTCAGGAAAGGTAAGAACGAAACTGTTCAGGGAGAAGTTAAGATAGAATCGGATAGGAAACCTCTAGCGGCCCTCTTGCTGGTTCTTGGCGTTTTACTCATTCTTCTAAATCTGTGGGCGCTCTACGAGGACTCCCTGGCATGGCTTATTGCTATTCCAGTGGCTGGAATGGTGGGAATCTTACTGTTAGTTCTTGGTTTCTATGTGTGGTACTTCTTTAGGAAAACATTCCGCATCATTGTCACTTCACTCCGAATAGTCGAGGAATTCTTTGCTAAAAGATTCAAGCAAGGCTTCGTGCGCGACTACCATTACAGGTTCTTTGAATCAATAGAGGTCAATGGCAATACTGAGGCTGAAGAGGCAAGGATGATAGTGTACATGAGTTCTGGAGAAGACCTTGTTTATGACCTGCCCAAGAACTTGATAGCAGCTGTAGTGGATTATTCTCGAATGTTTGTCGGCATCCAATGAAATGACTGGGGGAGGGCGAGCAGCGCTTGAGGTCTTCGAATGTTGAGTTTCCATTGTTCCTCGGAAAGGATGAAGCTCCGAAAGAACGAATATTCGAAACCTCTGAACTACCAAGCAACGCAACTCTCAGAAAGCTCTTCGGATTTCTAGGCATTGTCCTGACAACTGCCGGTATCATACTGACCGAAATTACTTATGCTCTATTTCAATTAGACATCGTTCTGCTAATTGCAAGCTTATCTTTGCTTGCTCTTGGAATTGTCTCCACATGGTGTGCTGTGAAGCTGGAGAGATATCCAGCACATGGAGCAATTTACGCTATCACTTTAACAAACAAACGCCTCATCCTTAGCACACGTCCTGATGCTGCAGCTGCTAATACAAAACGAGGGCCACAATTAAAGACCTACAGGTCCAGAGCAATAATTGCATTTCAAGTACTTACTATTGGTCTTCCAATTCTCCTGATTATCTATGCATATCTCTTGGGTTTCACACCTTCAGAATATCTATCAATTGCTTTACCCTTACTCTCAGATCCAATTGCTCTTAGCAATCATCTCATATGGGCTGGGCTCTTCTTTCTGCCATTGGTTGTCTTTGTTCTTGGTAAATTCGGCGGGCGCTCATTCAAAAAGAGCCTCATTGCCGCCTTGGCGACAATGGTCGTTTACTTCTTCTACTTTTACACTCCATGGTCTACGATGCTCAGCATGAACCTATATTCCTGGATGCTGTCACAACTTACCCTACTGCCCACGATGCTCTTGCTATCACTTGATAGTGCAGCTCTTGTGCTCACTCCGCTATTCCTCGTTGGCTTGTCAGTCTATGGCTTCCCTATTCCCTATTCGATTATTGCTGGCTTCTTGGGTACTATTGGTCTGATGATTGCAAGGAGGGGTGCGGGGAGAGGCGGCCCATCAAGGGGCTTTCAGATACCAGAGGGCACCTTCCGAAGACTGCCGATGGGACTCTCACACTTCTGGCAGCGTGCGAGTAAGGAAGTCAGCAGGGGCGGGAATTTCAGAGAGCAGGACTTGGCACTAAATGCAATTCGTAACATTGAAACAAGAGCTGCACCAAGGGAGGTTCCAAAAGGCAGATTTCCAATACTTGGACTGTCCGTCATGATTGCGTCAATCGCTATTGGATCCGGTGGCTACTTGGACTGGAATCTGCTGATTCTTGTGGCTTCAGGGATTGCACTCATTGTTTCGTCTGTTCTCACAAAGCGTGAGTTCTCCCTAATAGGAGAGCTTGCACTCGAAGAGAAGGCTGGATATTACCTGAATAGAGGGATTGCTATTCTAATCCTAGTGTTTATTGCTTACAGCATGTTTTCCTATGCAGCACTGGGTTTTCCTATAGTTGGAGCGCTAATCCTCATCCTGACGTACAGAGGCGTAATGGGAACAACCACCAGGGAGTATTTCTACGCGGTCAAGTTCGTCGCTCAATGTGGTGAACAGATTAATCCTCCTGAAATCGTGTCAGAACACCAATTGAGCCTCCGTGATATTCTCTCTGGACTTGGATGCAAAGGGCTGGTCGATGCGACCTCTGGGTCTGCGGTCTTCAATGAACTCAGAACGCCTAATTATATAGCAAGAGAACGCTCACCACTGGGCACTCAGAACCATGAGCAGAGATGCCTCGACTACCTGCATGCCTTTGCTGAAAGAGCGTCATCGCTCGTTGCAGCCACAGCGGTATCATTTCCGTTCTTGGCAATCGGACTGTCCACAGCGTTCTCAGATCTGTTTTTCATTATTACAGCTATCCTCCTATTACTGACTGTCCTCACAATTGCTGCAACTGCAACCGCATACTCAGGGTATCTTCTAATAGGGCCTGGTAGGCACGATTGGCTTGTGCTCACTAAGCAGAAAGAGATTCAAGGAACCCTTCCCTCAGCAATGAAGGGCCTCCAAGTCTTTGTTCTTCTTGCTGGCGTTGTTGCCATGTGGACTTCCATGTCTTGGCTTGGATACTGGACTCTTGCGCTCTTAATTGCCCAAGGAATCGGCTGGTTCTTTATCAACGGGACTCTCAAGAAAATCTACTTATTTGGTAGAGGAAAAGGTGTCTATGAGGGTGACTTCTGGATTGAACCCGAGGGAGTTACTTGGACCATACGTACTCCAATCTACAGCTATACTGCCGTCAAGAAGAAAGACAAAGTGGAATTCATCAAGGTTTTCGAAGGCTATGACTCTCGGGGACGCTACTACGCTCTGAAGAATGCCCACTCGATTGTGTCTGTGACAAATGCATCTTCCAGAGTACTGGTGAAAGTGATTGGAGTGGCGTTTCTCACGGGAATAACTCTCTATGCTTTCTTCACATTCTCATCAGCCTTTCCATGGCTGACGCCATGGCTGCTCTTCATCGCTGTGTTTCTAGTAGGACTGGTTGCGAGCTATGGGGTCTCCAATATCATATCGGCTGCTGTTCCATCTTATGGGTTCTTCATGGATGGAAAAGGTGCCTTTGATCAGTATCTATCAATCGATACAGTCTATCCAGGAATTAAGCAGTGCTTCAAGGTGATACTCTCATCCGCTATGAAAGGTCGGGCGTTTCCGAAAAGTGGACGGTTCATTGACCAACGAGCAATCGACGAGTCAGAAGACGCCCAGGAGCTCAAAGCTCCAGCCCAGCAGCCAGAGCCAAAGCCCACGACCCGTCGCAGAATGACCTCAGGGCATATGACCAGTGATGCTGATGCGGACACAGAGCTATACGATGAGATTACCTGTGAGATCTGTGGGCAAGGGGGGGCTACGTATAATGTGTACTATGAGCAGCATCTATGCGGTGATTGCGAAACGCGAATGGCTGGCCGCTCCAAAGACTTACTGCACACAGACACTTGAAATGATGGATAAACCTAGGGGGCTTAATCTCATGAGCTGGGCGACGTGGACAATGATTCTGACAACGAGATCCTGGTCGGTCTGACCACTTCGTACAGTTTCTCAGTGGTAGCGCCTGAACTGAGATACTACAAGGTAAGCCAAATGTGAAAAGGACAATTGGGATGAACCCCCTCAATCCTTTACTAGGCCGATAAGAAAGAAGAAATGAAGGTTCGTATACCTCTCACACAGCAGTAGTACTATGTTTCGATTGACATGGATTACAGGATGTGAGATAATGGGGAAGCTTGACGATAGAGTCGCTGTGATAACTGGGGGTGCAAGTGGAATTGGAAAGGCAACAGTCGAGTTATTCGCAAAAGAAGGAGCTCGGGTAGCCATTGCTGACATTCAGGATGAGCTGGGTCAGGAGCTAGCTCAGAAATTTGGAGATAGTGCCACCTTCATACATAGTGATGTCAGCTTAGAGGATGACGTAAAGGGTATGATTGATCATGCCGTGGACTCCTACGGTCGTCTGGACTGCATTGTCAACAATGCTGGGATGGGCGGTGTTAAGGGAGAAATAGAGTCCATACCTG
>JAEOTX010000142.1 GCA_016839605.1 Candidatus Thorarchaeota archaeon
CACACTGCATCTTAGCCACAAACACATCTTCTCTAAGCATCGACGAACTAGCAAATGCCACCAGCCGTGCTGACAAATTCGTAGGTATGCACTATTTCTCTCCAGTCCCTGCTATGAAGCTACTAGAAATAGTACTCGGCGAAAAGACCAGTGAAGAAACTATCAGTGCTGCTAAGGCTGTTGGTCAGAAGCAGGGCAAGCAGACCGTTCTTGCCAAGAATAGTCCTGGATTCATTGTCAATCGTCTTCTGATGCCTGTGATGCGTGAAGCAATCCTTATGCTTGAACGAGGCGAAGCTACAAAGGAAGAGATTGACACAGCTATGGTAAGCATTGGCAAAGCGCCTGCAGGACCGTTTGCGCTAGGTGACTTTGTTGGATTAGACATAGCATTCAATGCAATGTCCACTCTCTACAGAGAAATTGGGGACTGTTTCAAGCCTCCAGAGACCTTGGAGAAATTAGTCGAATCCGGAGCTATCGGGATGAAATCCAAGAAGGGCTTCTACGACTATGGAGCAGAAGCTGAACCAGAAGCACCCAAGGGTGCAGATGCCAATTGGATTGTGGAACGGCTTAATATGCCTGCAATTCGCGAGGCTATGATTCTCGTTGATGATGGGATTGCCAACAAAGAGGATATCGATATGGGCATGAAGCTAGGAGCTAGCTGGCCTATGGGTCCATTTGAGATGGCAGACCAGTTTGGCCTCGACAGGTGTCGCGAGTTCATAGGAAAGCTTGAGTCGGAACTTGGCGAATGTTACAGCGTGCCAAAGTACCTGAAATAGTGTAGAAACGCGGGGCATTATGCCCTGCCTTCCCTCTTTTTTGATACCTTGCACCATGTTGCTCGAGAGTTGTTTTCAGGAACGAATTTTTAAGTAGGGCATATCCCAATCAGCTCAGATTTTCAATAGGTGATTGATATGCCAGAATTTGAAACAATGCTATATAGCAAGGAGGGATCTTTCCTCTCTCCTGTGAAGAACACCGCGGTTATCAAGTTCAACCGACTTGATGCACTTAATGCGATCAACGACCAATTTATTCAGGATCTCAGCGACGCTTTAGATGAAGCCGAGAAGGATCCAGATGTTCGTTCTATTGTAATAGCATCGAATCATGAAAAGGTCTATTGCGTCGGTGCTGACATGAAGATGGCTCAGACACTGCTTAGTGATCCAAGCAATGTGGGAGATCTTGTAGCTCAAGGCCAGGCAATCCTCGATCGGCTGGCCACCATGGATAAAGTGACCATTGCTGCAGTCAACGGTCTAGCTCTTGGAGGTGGTCTTGAGATTGCTCTAGCATGCGACATTAGGATTGCTGAGAAGGAAGCCAAAATGGGAACTCCCGAGGTGAGCTTGGGCCTATTTCCCGCCTGGGGCGGATGTCTACGGCTGCCAAGAATTGTTGGTCTCGGCAAAGCAATGGAACTCATTCTGACCGGTGGTCAAGTGACTGCTGATGAAGCCTTAGCAATGGGACTTGTGAGCAAAGTGGTAGCAAAAGATGAACTCCTCAGTCAAGCTATGTGGTATAGCGCTAAGGTAGGAGGCAATGCTCCTATTGCAGTGAGCCTGGCGAAGAAAGCCACGCACTTAGCTATGGAAGAGGGGACAGAAAATAACCTGAAGTACGAAGTCGAAGCTTGCATCGAGTGCTTTAAGACCAAGGACTTGGCTGAAGGTATTTCAGCGCTTCTTGAAAAGCGTCGAGGCAAATTCACAGGCGAGTAGTAGCAGTATTGGTCCTCTCTTGTGAGAGGACTCCCTCTTTCTTTGCATGACACATAGTCATCAGACCATTTGGTCACTCAGTTAAGTTGCTGGCTCTAAAAGCTAGATTTGCTAGAAGGACTTCAGTCCCAGCTAGACCAACTGAGCAAAACAGTGTGATTACATCATCAGATTCTCGTCCGGGAGTTGTCCCAGTAGCTATATCGCTTAGCTGAACCATTCGGTTTCTGTGTTCCGTGTTTGCTAGGAAATAGGGACTTGTGTATTCTCCATACTTGTCTATTTGTGCAAGAGAGTCTGATGCAATGATATGGCTCTTCTCCGCTACCTTAATTTCTACTTCATTGCTGCTCTCAAGATTCTGTGCCATTGTAGTAACATGCATACCTGGACTAAGTAGGTCCGCATCAAAGACAGGTGTCTTGCTTCTCGTTGAACAGATGATGATATCTGAATCGACAACTGCTGCTTCACTGGAATCAACTGATTCTACATTCAAATCCAGCTTAGTACTCATCTCCTCAGCGAAAACATCCCTATTCGACTTAGTTGGACTGAATACTTTCGCAAGTCTAAGGTCTCTTATCGTCGATGCAGCTTCAAGTTGAGCTCGTGCATGCGTTCCAGATCCAATTATCCCTATTATCCGCGAGCTCGATTTTGACAAATATTTCAAGGCAACTCCACCTATTGCACTTGTCCTGATTATTCCCAGCCTATATCCGATAGCGAGTCCTAGAAATTCTCCTTTTTCGCTATCAAACGCAGCAACAAGCTGTGTGTGTTTGGAAGTAGTCTTTGGAAAAGTTTCATACACTCTAAATCCGATTGCTTGTCCATTGCCCCGTGCGCCCCCAGCGGTGAATACGAGTGACCCATTTTCAACCGGGACAGTGAACCTCGGTGGAGAAACAAGCGCTCCATTTGCATGCTCGATAAATGCTTGCTCAATTCTCTCAATTGCCTTATTCATTGGGAGTACTTCGTCAATATGCTCATCTGTTAGAATTGGGTATTGCATGAAAGGAGGAAACACATGCCTAATGAAAAGGATTGTCTACAAGATGCTTAATCAGTAGACCATTTCTTCATCCAGTTCAGTATTTCGTATCTTCTTTGCTCCTTGAATCCAAGAGAGTCGTAAAGATGCTTGGCTGGGTTTTCTATAGTTACATCTAGACCAACCCCATCTAAATCACTATAAGTTTTCATCAATCTCTTCAATGTGTGCACGAGTAAAGCCCTTCCCAAGCCCTTTCGACGCAGAGTAGGCTCAATACAGACATCAGGAATATATGCAAACCTTCCCCGAATTGTTATCAAACAGACACCAACTAGAGAATCTCCTATCTTTAGGATCCTGGAATCATCAGGACTCTTGAATTCTCCAAATTGATTACCAATTGTGTCCTCAATCAATTTGAGCGCGTGTTCTTCAGTGCCAGAAAACAAAGGGAAAACATCTACATCAACAGATCCCACATTGCCTCTGTAAATCAGTTCACTAAGCGTTCCTTTCATACTCTCATCAAAAGGAATAAACGAAAGGTCCTTGGTGAGCGTAGGATCGTCAAGACTCTCCAAAACCTCCCTGCAAGCCTCCATAGATGTCCGCTCAAATCCCCTGAATCCCAAACTCAATGCATGCTCACGTAAACTCTCTCCCAGCGGACCACCTGTTAGAATCGAATCTCCTGTGGTTTTGAGACGCTTATATCCCGCTTGAAAGAGCTCGATTTGAATTGATACGATTTGAGGTTCGTCGAGTGTTTCAGCGGCTTTGGCCATGGAGATAATGCTTATTCTATTGGATACCAAGCCAAGAACGGCAATTCCAAGAATCTGGTTGTCAGTGTCAATCTTGGCATAAACCTCAATCCTTTGGTTTTCCCAATGATCGATAACTTGGTCGATTAGAGTTGATGGCGGCCTCTGGCTCTCATCAAGCGTGTCAAGATAATCCTCTAGAATCAACCTAACTTCATTGCATCTGTCTAGTCCAATTTGTTCAATCATACCCTTGCACCAAGATATGTTATTCTAACTGGTTTGCTTTAGCGCAATAGTGCTGAATTGCCACAAACAGCAAGATAATGCCTTTCAACAAGAATATCCTTCTAATCGTCAACCTTAAGTCCTCGTTGACTCAGGAATCGCGAGTAGTTACGTGATTGAAAGGACCTGTTCTATGTACATTTTCAGGTTCTTACACGGAGGAAAAGAAATGGCAAGAAAAGTTGCTGTCGTTGCAGGCGGCCACAGCAAATTCGGTAAACGGTACGATGCCACAATGAGAGAACTGTGTGCAGAGGCATACAAACCAATATACGATGAGGGAATCACTCAGGACAAGATTGACGCCTCAGTTCTTTCTTATGCCGCGTCTCAGTTCACTGGTCAGGGCGCCGGTTCGGCTCTAATAGCAGATTATATCGGGCTCCATGAGAAGCCCCATCTTAGAGTTGAATCCGCGTGTACCACTGGCACAGCCTCACTGAGAGCTGCTTGGGGTATGGTAGCCGCTGGGCTTTATGATGTAATGCTTGTTCTTGGAGTGGAACAGATGAACAGAGTGTCATCTGCCACTGCTACTGAGTATATGAGTCAGGCAGGCGACATGCGCTGGGAGTATCCGTTCGGAATCAGTTTCCCTGCGTTCTACGCTCTAATGGCTTCCAAGTACATGGCTGAGTATAACATGAGCCATGATACACTTGCACAGATTTCAGTGAAGTCTCATCACTACGGTGCACAGAATCCGAAGGCACACCTGCCCAAGGAAGTGTCATTTGAAGAGGCAAACAATGCAGTACCTATTTGTCGACCATTGAATCTCTACGACTGCAGTCTCATCACAGATGGAGCAGCCGCAGTAGTGATTGCTGCTGAGGACCGAGTGAAGGAGTTCACTGATCGACCAATGTGGATACGGGGCATCGGCGCAGGTGCGTCAGAAATGATGATCCAAGACCGCCCTTCCTTGACATCTATCCCTGGTGCGAAAAGAGCATCAAAGGCTGCATTTGAAATGGCTGGACTTGGACCTGAAGATATGAATATGGTACAAGTACACGATTGCTTTACTATAGCCGAGTTAATTGCTTACGAGGATATTGGCATCGTAGAACCCGGAAAGGGTCCCGAGTTCGTAGAGAACAAAGAGATGTATCATGATGGAAGAATGCCCGTCAACATTGATGGCGGACTTAAGAGTAAGGGCCATCCACTCGGTGCTACTGGTATATCAATGACCTACGAGATCATGAAGCAGATGCGTGGTGAGGCTGAGAACCAGTCACGACAAATCAAGGACGTGAAGTACGGTCTGGCTCATAACGTTGGACAGAGTGGGCAATTCGTCAATGTCTTCATCTTTGAGAGGGGATTCTAATGGCAGAGAAGAAAGAGCTCTATCTGGGATACAGTACAGACAAAGCTATAACACCGTTCTATCAAGAGTTCCTGGAAGCACTTGATCAAGATAAGCTCATGAAGAGCGTCTGTACGCAATGCAGTACAGAGTTTTTGCCCCCCAGGCAGCACTGTCAGAAGTGTCTGAGTGAATGCAAACTTGAGGAGTTCACTGAACGTGAAGCGAAACTCCACTCGTTTGTCATTGTTGAGTTTGCTCCAGAGAGCCTCTCATCAAAGGCTCCCTATGTGGTTGCAATAGGAGAATTTCCCTCTGGTCGTAGGCTCACAGCCCATATCACTAATCTGATGAGCATGCCTGAAGTCGGTATGCCTCTGAAACTTGGTTTCGAGCATATCGATGACAAGAAGCTCTCATACAAGTGGCTTGTTTAATTCAACACCCGAGGGCTTCAAGCCCTCGCGTCCCTTTTCTTTCGGGTCTTCAAGAACTAAACCACATCGAAGAAGTTTCCAGAACTTTAGCCCATTTTGAGAAGAGTGCCACTGCTTTCAGAGTGTCAAGATAGACCTTAGATGCAGTTTTTGTGTCACAATCATCAAGCCGTGCAAGGGCTTTATCAATGACTTCCATGACATCCTTCAGTCTTCTTTTGCCCTCATTCCGCCTATAATCCGAGAAGACCATGTATTCGAGGTCGTTCTTTTCCCAGGCGTTAAGAAATCGTTTCTGTTCGTCGACCGCAGTGCTCATGTCATACGAACTTGCTAGTGAGGCCTTCATTGCAACTAACGAGTCTTTCCATACCTCACGTCTGCTCATTGAATTCATTTGCATCCCTCTCGGCAGTAGACTTCTTGAAGAACGCTTCAGTAGCTAAATAAACCTGAGGAATACCATGATATTCTGAATCTGAAATAGCGCCAATGCTTTCACTCCAAGCACATCCAAGCTTAGAGTATTTCTTGACATTTTCTGCCGACTCTGTGCTAACCCTTATTACTCAGGTCGTGGCCTCAACGAATTGTTCTCCAGGAGGAGTAGAATTTGTCTGAAGAAGACGTTCTGTACGAAGTTGAAGATAGTGTAGCAACAATTACAATCAATCGGCCAAGCAAGTATAATGCTCTCAATACGTCGGTCGTGAAGAGTATGAGAGAATTATTCCAGAAGGCTGAACAAGATTCCTCAATAAGAGTAGTGATTCTCACTGGATTTGGTGACAAGGCGTTCGCCGCTGGTGCGGACATCACTGAGTTCAAGGATAGGGATTCAAAGACAATAAGACCACTAGTTGAAAATGGACAAGACGCTTGCAGTTACA
>JAEOTX010000143.1 GCA_016839605.1 Candidatus Thorarchaeota archaeon
CGTGATTGGTCAATAAGAGCACTTCGCGACATGGATGACACTCGAGCACTCCAAGGATTGGCCGATGCCATCTCTAGAAGCAATCCAAAAGAACAGGTCCGATTGGTCAGGTTGGTAATCGAGAGACGCTCTGAAACAATTTTGAGAGCGATAGCCGAGCTTCTTCCATCAGATGATGTAGATGTCAGACGTGCGGCTGCGTGGGCGATGGGGGTTTCCCCCTATCCTCCTGCTGCTGCCAGTCTTCGTACACTCACAAGTGATGTGGATGAGCAGGTTCGGGACTATGCCAAGACTGCTCTGATTCGTTTGGGTGAGATAGATCCTTCTGATCTCAGACTATGAATTGTATTACATCGTCCCTTGGTAGAGACCACCATCTATCAGAAGGAGAGCTCCGTGAACATAGCTAGCTAGAGGACTTAGAAGAAAGGTGCACACTGCACCAAACTCAGCTGGTGTGCCCATTCGTCCCAGTGGAATTCGTGCTTCTAGACTGCTCATCGCTTCCTTGTTACTGGCCATGAGCTGTTCAACCCTATCGGTATAGATGTATCCAGGAAGAATTGCATTGACCCGCACCCCTTCTGAACCAATCTCACCTGCTAGCGTACGCATCATCCCAATCACTGCAGGACGAATCGCATTCGAGAGTAACAGATTATCAATGGGTTGTTTCACAGATATTGATGTACTATAGAGTATTGCAGGCGAGTCAGACTTCTTCAGGAGTGGCATTGACTCTCTGGTAAGCCATATTGCACTCATTAGAGTCAGGTCGAACCCCTTCCTCCAATCCTCGTCAGACACTTTTGAGAACGTTCCAGGGGGAGGACCACCTGCATTGACAAACAGTCCATCAAGTGTGGAGCTGTTTTCCTTAACATATCCAACTAGTGATTTCACGTCTTCTTGCTTGGAAACATCAGCGACTACATACTCGGCTCTTTCGCCCAGCTTGGAAACGGCCTCCTTCAGTGATGTTTCGGTCCGACCACAGATGATTACGTTGGCTTCCTCCTGAGCCAATGCTTTTGCTGCACCAAATCCAAGACCCCGAGAGGCAGCTGTGACTAGAATTGTCTTGTCTTTCAGTTGAAGATCCATGCTTCTGGGTAAGCTGTATCTGCAGATAAGAAACGTGGCGCATCACATTGCGCGAACTGAAACAGGCTTCTCAGTCTTTGCCCCCATTGCCACCTCTAGGTGTAGGAATGCAGCACTCAGACGCTGAAACTCCTTGGGGACCTGAAAGTCGCCAACCCCTAACGAGTTCAAGACCCGTTCTATCTTCATAGTGGTCAGCCTGTGATTTCCATTTGAACTGAAGGCTATTAGGACTCGGGGGTCGTCGGGATCCGGAATCTTGTATACTGACTGGCAAGGAATCCCCTTGTCTTCTAGACCGTGTTTTATCTTGGCCTCTAACTTGTCCATCTTGACAATCCACCGATAATTCGTTCCGGATTAGGGTACTTAAGCTCCGGTAATATTCGGAGTAATACAGGTGCTTTAGTCTGACCTGCTTCTTGTCACAGAATCCTATCCGAAACTATGTAACTGAAGCTTCTGTGTTCCACCCTTCCCCTGCCAGTGTCGCCACCTTCCAAACCTAGATTTGGGATTAGCAAGAGCTTCGTCTATACTCATCGGGCTGGGATCCCTCTTACAGACCTGGCTTCTTTCTCCTGTTCTTTTGTCGAGTGTATCAATCCCAACAACAGAGAGCCTTCCCACAGCACTTACCACGGCGGAGTCATCATCACTCATCTCATTCCTGTCACCAGTGATAAGATGGCCCAATTGGACATAGTGAACAGCCGCGGACTCCTCAAATGATGATACATCACTTTCTGCTAGGAGTGAGGACTTCCCTTGAAGTAATCTTGAAACTTCTTGGGCTTTGAGCAGCAAGCATCCTATCATTTTTGTAGGAATAATTTGATTGCCTAGTCCTTTCATGTATCTTTGTTCGCCGGTTCATACTTAAACTCCTACAAAGAATGTCGTTTCTCAACGTAATACACTCAAATGGCGCTAAAGTGGAATAGAACTCGATTCCAGACGGGTTGCTCTGGTCGTTGTCTTGATAAAGAGGCGGATGATGAAAGGTTTGCGCTAGCGGAGGTTGACACAGTTGGATAGAGAAGGCTATCGCAAATATCTCACAGATCGAGAACAGCCAGTCCCGGAGGAGAAAATAGGGCTGGCAATCGAGATGGTCGAGAGATTTGAGGAATTCATCAAGGAGTCAAAGAAGACTCTGGAAACCGTCACTTCGTCCGAGGTAAACAAGTTCTCGAAAACACTGATTGAAGAGAAGATAAACACCTATGATAGCTATGTTGCATTATCTAGATATGGATACTTTGTGAAAAACCTGGACCTCTACCTTGCAGTCCTTGAGCTGCTCGATGGAGCCGAGGTCATGGACGTCCTGCGTGAAAGATTGGGGGAAACAGCTGGTGAAGCTAAACGGGATGAGGTGTTTGAGGGTATAGATGCACCTCTTGGTCTGCCATCCGCCGAGAAACCTCAGATTACCAAGGCAGTATTGGATAGGATGAAAGCTCTGGTTGACCCTGAAGACTGCAAGAAAGCACTAGTTGAAACAGCACACGGGATACCAAAAGAGTGGTACAAGCAGGAACGGGAGAAATTCATAGCAGCTAAGGATATTGACGAGTATATTGTCAAGAAGAGGGAGAATGCCATCGCAGAGTTGGAGAAACACAGAGATGAAGGTACACTGTTCTACAATCAGGAGATCACTAATGAAGTGGTCGAGTTCGTCAAGAGTCGCCCAGATATGCTGAGCGGCATGCGTGATGGGGACAAGATTGTTCATACTAAGATTCCGTATCTCACAAAGGAGTATCTTGCTGAAACCGATGAGAGAAAGAAGCGATATTATGCATGTCATTGTGCCTGGGCTAGGGAAACAATCATGGATGACGAGCTTGATGTCCCGTCTTCCTTTTGTTATTGCAGCGGCGGCTTTACTAAACAGCCATGGGAAGTAGCACTCGATCAGTCGTTAGAAGTGACGATGGTCAAGTCAGTTCTGAGAGGAGATTTGGAATGCACATTTACTATTCCCTTACCAAAGGAAGTTGTGGACAAAGTAGAGTACTCTTGAGCCAAGAATCTGGCAAATTTGACTCTAGTTTCTCGTATATTCCGAGTTTAAGCTAGATAAGATGGTTCCTCATCTGATGACTCATTATGACAATGAGTATTGATGAGGCCATCAAGGGACGAAGAAGCATCAGGGACTACAAAAAGGACCAAATTCCTGAAGGTTTAATCAGACAGATTATAGAAGCCGCTACATTTGCACCCAGTGCAAAGAACGGCCAGCAGTGGAGATTCACCGTGCTGACCGGTGAGTCAAAGGACAAGTTCACAGATTTGTACAGAGATAGACTTGGAAAGCTGGATTTTGATGTGGGATCTTCATATGGGTCATGCGAGATGATGGAAGAAGCTCCCGTGGTAATTATCGTCTGGAACACAAACCAGTTTGGGTGGGAAACTGAGATTCATAGTGTAGCTGCTGCCATTCAAAACCTGCTTCTTAAGGCGCATTCGTTGGGTCTTGGAACATGCTGGATTGGTGATGTCTTCTACACGTATAATGCGGTTATGAAGCACTTCAAGAAGCCATGGAAACTATTGGCAGCCTTAACAGTTGGTTGGCCAGCAGTCAGTCCCGGACAAAGGCCAAGACTGTCTGTCGATGAAGTGACCGAATTCATGGGTTAAGTCCCTATTGGGCAAGAGAGCCCACTTATAAGCAGCGATTCATAGTGTAGCATTGATTGAGAGACTAAGTAGAGAATAAGTTCGGCTGTATTCCTGTAGTGTCTGGCTGGGCGATTATATTGCGTTGATAAGCCCGATTGTATGAATCCCGAAATGTCCTGCTTTTGCTCTGAGCCGTATTTGAAAGTCGTAGGGAGTATATTAGAGGTAGATGGACATGGCAAACTTGGCTAGAACTAAGAGAGTCCGTATAAACAAAACAGAAGTGTGCATGGGCTGTGGAGAGAGTGTATTCACCAATGATTATACTCGTGGAGAGAATATTTGTACCTCATGTGGGCTCGTGGCATCAGATCGGATAGCTGATAGGGGACCTGAATGGAGAGCCTTTACTGCAGAAGAAAGGGATGCAAAAGCAAGAACAGGGGCGCCAATGAGACTCAGTATAGCAGACAAGGGACTCTCAACCACAATTGATTGGCGAAACAAGGATGCAAGTGGTAGGGCACTAACAACTAATACACGCGCGGCCATATACAGAATGAGAAAGTGGCATATCAGAAGTAGAGTTCATAGTTCTCACCATAGAAACCTTGGTTTTGCAATGAGTGAGATGGAGAGACTCTCCTCACAACTTGGAATTCCACGTGATGCTAGGGAAACTGCAGCTCTGATATACAGAAAAGCCCTAACAAAGAGGCTAGTAAGAGGAAGGAGTATTGATTCTGTGGTTGCAGCATCGGTCTACCTTGCTTGTAGGATTCACCGCATACCAAGGCGCCTCGACGAAATTGTTACTGAAGCGAAGACGAATAGAAAACAGATTAGTCAAGCTGTACGGTTGGTTATCTCAAAAGTCAATATCTATGTGCCGCTTGCATCTGCAAAGGACCTGATACCAAGGTTATCCTCGGACCTTAGACTTGAGGGAAGGACTGTGAGAAAGGCTACCGAGATAATCAAGAGAGCCAAAGATGAACGAATAACAATAGGAAAAGATCCCGGCGGTATCGCTGGGGCTGCTCTTTACATAGCAGGTATACTTGAAGCAGATAGACGTACACAGAGAGAGATAGCTAAGGTTTCACACGTCACAGAGGTCACAATTCGTAATCGATACAAAGAGCTTGTTCGTTCTCTTGGAATTACATTAGACACCGACTTCTAGCTGTGAAATTCACCAATGCCTTGAAACTGTAAACTAGCGCTTTCCAACGGAAATGCCCAGGTTTATTAACCCTCACGAGTATTGGTATGTTGCAGAAAGTGAGAATGGAAGAGACAGGTTAACAAAGAATGTATTGAAACCAGACCCGTTTCTCTGGTATTTGGAGTGTCTGCTTTTCGGAAATCACAGATCTAGTGTGTGAGATGAATTGTTCTCATAAGAGCAGGATATTAGGAATGGAAAAACTGAAGATCAATTCTAAGACGGGATATAGGAGAAACCGCGTGAAAAACGGACATGGACCTCATAGAATGTTGGAAATGATACAAAAGACAATGTTGGGGAAATTAACCGATAAGGAGAATCAAGAGAAGAAGGAAATTGATCTTTCTCTTCATAAAGCTACAGGGGTGAAGAAATGAGTACAAGTTCGTACGACCTCTGTACATGCGGTCACAATCGTGAAAACCATGATGACTTTGAAAGTGAATGCAAGAAATGCACTTGTGAAGTTTTTTACAGAAGCATGCGTAGCCAATAATTCACTAGAGAAGA
>JAEOTX010000015.1 GCA_016839605.1 Candidatus Thorarchaeota archaeon
ATGGTTGAATTACTGACCCCATAGATATCATCTGAGTCCGAAATCCCCTAAATTGACCCCACTCAAAATGCATTGCTGGAGCAATCATACCTATATTACTAAGCCTTCATCTGGAGGTTGGGTGTTCATGTGTGCCGTCTAGGAGGAAGATACTCGCACTACTTGTCACGGGATCAGTGATTATAGCTACGACACTTGTCACCATCTCAATTCTGAATGAAGATAATGAGCCTATCAGTATCATTGGCAACGAGACCTGGCTTGAAGATTTCCAAGCGTTTTACGATTTAATAGAAGGAAACTATCCATACCTCTGGGTGAAGAACAGAACACATGGATACAATTGGCTTGATTTGAAGGAGGGGTATGAGAATCGAATATCCGAAGCAGTCAATGACTCAGAGGCCCTTGATGTCTTTCTCGACGCAATACGTGCCCTCCAGAACAGACACACCTACCTTGTGAGTCCCTACTACTATGACTGGTTTCGTAGTGACTTGGAAAACATGCCCTCCCCCATAGGCGACGTGTTCTCAGAAGAGGTGATGGCAGCATCTGAGAATTGGGATTCCATCTATGATGAGAGTGTTGCACGAAGATATGATTGCAAATATGATGCCCTCATTGTGTATGAGAAGGGCGTATATGTAATAGCAAACTCAGGCGCATGGGAGGATCAGCATGGAGAGGAACTTACGATCATTGCTGTTAATGGAGAGCCAATTGACAATGCGGTGAAGGACTGTTTTGAATCAGATTACATTGATTGGGACTATCACAGAAACAAGCCCTATCTTTGGAGGATTTCACCCAGGAATTTTGGTGCGAATGCAGTCTTCACAATTCGTAATTCCACAGGTCACGAGGCTGACATGACATTTGAAACCTCATCTGAGTATTCTGGCGTTCCATACAGCTATCCAACCAACATCTACCAGACTCAGGTCTGGGAGGAGGAGAGTACAGCCTATCTATACATGAGCACGTTTCTCTGGAGTACGATTGAATCTCACCGTAGTAGCATCGTGAGCTTTCTCCAACAGATTGAGGACTATGACCATCTCATTATAGACATCAGAGGAAATCTAGGAGGAAACTATGCATCTTGGATACATCCCATTGTTAGACCCTTGATCAAAGATACCTCAGTCTTCCAGACGTATCTTGCATATCGAACGGACGAGTATAGTGATGCCTACCGAACAGCTGTGAGCATCACGGATCTCGTACCTAAGAGTCAGTTCTCATATCTTCCCCCAGAAGTGGATAGAGATGACTTTCAGGTCTACAACTATCGATACACCTTGACTCCGACAGAGGAGGTGGACTTTGATGGGGGCATCATTCTGCTTACTGACCATGTTCTCTACTCTGCGTCTGAAGGATTCACTCGGTTCTGCAAACAGACAGGATTTGCGACAATCTACGGAACAGCAAGCGGAGGAGACGGGATCATGGAATTTCCGACCTTCTTCTGCCTTCCCAATAGCAAGATTGTCATCACATTGACATCAGCTTTGGGCTTGGACGAGACAGGACACTCCAGCGAAGAATTCAGAACACAGCCAGATGCGTTCTATGAGAGCTCCTTCGGAGACCACTCAGAACTCATCGACTATGTACGTTCGCAGCTGGCTTGACTCGATAAAATCGAAAGTCGCCGCACTCGATCACTGACCTTGAGTTCCCAGTTGTCATTGTGATAGTCCTTATTTGGTTAAAACTGAAGAATAGGTAGAATCATCCATGCAGAGGGATTAATGATGGACATTCTAGATCTTGTGAAGAAACGAAGACACATTCACCACTTCAGTCCAGAACCTGTTTCAGATGAGAATCTCAGAAAACTGCTTGAAGCAGCAAGGTGGGCTCCTTCTGCAGGAAATCTTCAACCTTGGGAGATAATCATAATCACCTCTGATGAAGACAGGAACAAACTGGTTGATTCCTTGAAGATGAAGGATTTCATGCGTTCAGCCCCACTCATTCTCGTCTTCTGCGCAGACCTGGATCGGTCAAGCGTTAGATATGCAGAAAGAGGTTCCACTCTTTATGCGATTCAAGACACTGCAGCGGCAATCCAAAACGTACTTCTCACTGCAACTGGACTCGGTCTCGGATCAGGGTGGGTCGGGCACTTCGATGATGATGCTACTGCAGGCCTCTTCAAGCTCCCTCCAAATGTGAGACCGATGGCACTCATTATGATTGGAAATTCTGCGGAGAATCCTA
>JAEOTX010000144.1 GCA_016839605.1 Candidatus Thorarchaeota archaeon
CCTTCAACAACCGAGTCTCGTTCGATGTAGATCTCTCGTCCATAAATACTACCAACTCGAGATCTCTCTTCGATTCGAACCTCATCTCCGTAGAGTGACCTAGTTCTTGCGCGTTCTCTGACAAGTATCTCTCGTGATTCTACAGGACAGGTCACTTCTGAGCGTCTACCTACTCTGAAACCATCGGCCTTGACGTATTTGGCATCAATCAACCCGCCAACAATAATTCTGTAAGTGTCAATTCGACCGTCTACCACAATTTTGCCGCCGACTTTTATTTTGCCTTCGCACTTGAAGTCACCACCAACGTCTGCTTTCCCACCAACATCCATGTCCCCTGATAGAGTCAATGGGCCATCAGTTGTTACTTTTCCTCCAACATCGATAGTTCGGCCAGTCGCTGCGCCTCCAATTCGAACACTGCCACCGACATCTATTTCATCGAAATTGAGGTCGCCTTCTGAGCTGAAGGTTCCGCCAACATCTATCGAGTGTACTCTCGAATTGGGCCCGACCTTGATTGAGCCTCCCACATCAATTTCCTCAATCTCAATTGCTCCAGAAGACTTGAAGCTCCCACCAACATTGATTTTTCCGATTTTTCCATCATGGGCTTTTCCTGAGCCGCCAGCTGAGAATTCTTGAATATCTGATCGGCCCTCCACATTGACAGAGCCTCCTGCAGAAACTCTCTCTACTTCTGCGTCTCCTTCAATTCCAACAGAGCCGCCAGCAGAGACCTTCCGTCCCTTGGCATTACCCACGACTTTCACAGATCCTCCACCGCTTGCTGAAGTGCAGGTAAGGTCCCCTCCAATTCTCAGGGAGCTCCCTGCTCGGAAGCTCTCACCAGTGGCTGAACCTGTTACCTCTAAACTACCCCTTCTGTTCTCAGCAGTTGTTTCAACTGTGAGGTCACCATCTATGGTGATTGTATCTCTTGCCTTGGCGTCTAGGGAATGTGCCTTCAAGGATCCTTCGAAGTATGTCTCTCCTTTAATCCTAATCTTGCCAGTTACAACGATTTCGTTGCCTGATGCTGGCCTCACAGATCTGCAGCTCTCGAGCTCAAGGTCACCATCAACGGGTTCAAGCTCGACAACATTTTCGTTCTTGTATCTCTGAATATCTGACATTATACTTGTCATCTCTGTTTTATTCTAAGTAAACCCCCTCAAAATTGGTATATAAAGCAGAACCACAATTCAGGGTCACAATTTGTGACTACATACTGTATTAACTTACAGCAGGATATCAAGTCCAATCACATCCCTATTATTGGATCTGGAACTGGAATTCCAACGAGCGCAGCCATTCTCTTATACAATTCAAGATATTGATGGCCTCGGACTGTGACTGAATAGACTCTCTGTCCTTCGTCATCGTCTTCCTCCAAGAGACCCCTCTCCATAAGCTCAGTGATGGTATCTTTGGCTCGATCGACTGGCATATTGGTGGACCTGGCGGCACGTGTGAGCGGGCAGTACCCATAGATGTAGATCACACGAATGAGTTCGGCATAGATGTCGTATCTTGTCCTCTTGATACGTTCAGCCTTCTTCTTCTTTTTCGCCATCACGTCACACCTAACGCAGTTGGGTAAAAGCAGTCATAAAAAGGCATGCAAAAACGCTTGCCTCTGGCGGGATTCAAACTATCTACAGGCAATCCTTATGACCCCGCCAGACTTCCGTTTCATAACTGTCGGGAAGGCAAAATGATACTCAGAGCATATATCATGAAGAGCCCATCTGGTGAGCCCATATATGGGCGCTCATATGATGATAGTGACCCAATTAGTGAGAGCAGTCTACCGGCTCATGTACGTGCATGTGCGACGCTCTTTCACTCTAGCAGTGGAACCTCAAGGGATCGAGTGTATACTCTGGAGCAGTCTGGTGCTCTCTGGTCTTACGTCTTCTTTGAGAACTTCGCTGTCATCTTGTTCACAACGTTCGACGAAAACGAGATTGCTCTGAAGAAGATGATGATGGCTCTTGGTCGCGCTATTAGTAACCAGTTTGGAAGTCTTATCTCGTCATGGAGTGGCAATATCGGCGAGTTCGAAGGAATGGACTCTCTGGTAGATCGATACGTCGGAATCGATCTTGAGCTTCCCTCTGATGCGATTCTTGATGGAGCCTTCAAATTGATGAACACTGTACTTGAGGACCATGAGATAGCATACGTCGGTCTTCTTGATGCACGCGGGGAGCTGCTTCGAGGCAACATCCCTGAGAACCATCTTTCTGGAATTGAAGCAGAGATGGTAAATGGCGAAATACGTCCTGTTGCAGATATGGTTCCTACAGAAGTGGAGATCATGGGATACAGTGTACAGCTGCTCAAGGTACGTTCTTTGACGGTGGCTGTGGCTGCTCATCGCTATGAGAGCAAGCTAGTCGCCATTAAGGCGGTTAGCGAGATTGCAGATGGTCTCAACAGCGCCATGTCGAATTGAGCACAAGTTCTAAATGATGCTTGAGCATCAATTCAAATCTGGTGACCTGAGTTGATTTTGGGTATAAATGGCTCACCGAAGGGTGAGCGCTCCAATTCTCGTTTTCTACTTGTCAAAGCCCTTGCTGCTGCCGCAGAAATTCTTTCCGAAGATGCTACCGAGATTCTGGATATCGTGGATTTCCAGATTCGCCACTGCACTGGTTGCGATCTCTGTGTGAGAAAGAAGCCTTGTCCGGAGAGCGAACATGACGATATGCCAAAAATTGAGAAAAAACTCTCTGAGGCCCGCGGCATTATCGTCGCCGCTCCATCATATTTCACTTCAGTTCCTGGAATCTTGAAAGATCTAATAGATAGATCGAGGACGATGAAGATGCTTGATCATCAGTTAAAGGACAAAGTGTTTGGGGCGATTACATACGCCGGTCTTCGATTTGGCGGACAAGAACATGTAATCGATATTCTCAACAGATATGCCTTAGGACAAGGAATGATTGTTGTTGGTTCCGTAGGTAGTCCGGTGAAACATGGTACGTTTGGTTCAGGTAGTATGCAGACAGACGAGGGTAAATGGCGGAAGGCGGAAACAGACATACTTGCTATAGACGCGAGTGAGGAACTGGGTCGCCGAATAGCGCATCTTGTGAAGCGCATCAAAGGGACCTGAGGTCTGAACATGGATTTCCCTGAGAGAATTGGACAAGTTCAGGTATACACTGGTGATGGAAAAGGAAAAACAACCTGTGCTCTTGGTGCTGGACTGCGAGCTGCAGGTCATGGTCTAAGAGTTCTGATGATCTGTTTCATGAAGGCCAAGGTCGCAGAGCGTGATGGTGAAACAGAGGTCAACTACGGTGAGTTTAGTGCGGTTGAGCAGGTTCCCAACTTTGATGTCATGCCTGTGGGGCGACTTGACTGGGTTGACAAAGAGAACCCTGACCCAATTGATGTGAAACTCGCTCAAGACGGGTTAGAATTAGCACATGACGCTCTTAGGAAGCACTCTTGTGATGTCATTATTCTGGATGAGATAAATGTGGCAGTGGAATGGAATCTCATTTCCCTTGAGGACCAATTGAGTCTGATCAAAGAGAAGCCTTCAGATGTTGAAATGATTATGACAGGGCGTTACGCTCATTCAGAGGTCATTGAAGCTGCTGACCTAGTCACCGAGATGAGGGAGGTCAAGCATTACTATTCATCAGAGAGAGTTCAAGCCAGAAAGGGATTTGAGTTCTGAATAAAGCCCGCACCCGGCATAGAAGGCCGGGTCAGGGGCAAGGTGCTTTGTGTTCTTAATCAGCATATCCTGGAGTAAAGGTTGCCAGAACATCGCAGGCACCGACTGTGTTGTCAATCAGTGTCCTGAGCTCCTCGCCAGTGAGGTCCGTGTCATTTGTTTCTGCAGTCACTGAGATGAAGTCATCATTAGTGATCACAAACTTGACACCATTCACCTTCCATGAGGAGACAAGCATGTCGTACATGAGCTTGTGCTGCTCATCCTGCGGAATATTACTGAATTTTGTGAAGAGTGCAGTGATGAAGATCCATTTCTCATCCGGGCTTGTGAGGATCAAGACCTTCAGGTCATCAAACTGAGCAGTATCCCAGACCATTAGAAGGCCGGCCTCCTCCCGAGTATATATGATTTCAATCTCATCAAGCAGCGCCGCAATTTCATCTAGCTTCGACATGTTGAATACCTCGACTTGGTGAATTTCAATCTCATCACATAAAGCTGTTTGGGATGCTATCCTAGGTCAGGAAACAAACAGTTAATATCGAGACCTTGGTGAGTCACTCTTGTTTCACTGAGATGGAGAGTTTTTGATGGGAGCTGACAAGGCAAAGAAGGAAGATGCCCAGGAGCCTACCGATCCTGATTTGAGTGAGATTCAGGCTGCGAAGGAACGCTGGGAGGCTGGAACTCTTGCTCGTCACACCGATAAGCATCCAGAACGTCGCGAGGAGTTCATCAGCACATCTAGCCGGCCTGTCAGGAGGCTTTACACACCTCTTGATGTCCCCAAGTCAGACTACATGCGAGACTTGGGATTCCCAAGTGAATATCCCTATACTCGTAGTGTCCAACCCACACTCTATCGTGGCAGGTTTTGGACTATGCGTCAATTTGCAGGGATGGGTTCAGCAGAAGAGACCAATGAGCGCTTCAAGTACTTGCTCAAAATTGGTCAGACTGGGCTCAGTGTTGCGTTCCATCTTCCAACAATTTATGGACATGATTCCGACAACGAGTTCTCCTTTGGAGAGGTCGGCAAACTTGGTGTTGCTGTAGATACACTCAAGGACATGGAGATTCTGTTCGATGGAATCCCACTTGATAAAGTCACGACCTCAATGACTATCAACGCCCCGGCGAGTGTCCTTCTCTCCATGTATATGGTCGCTGCAGAGAAACAGGGTGTGAACTCTCATCAGATAGGAGGGACCATTCAAAATGATCTGCTCAAAGAGTACATGGCACAGAAGAGTTGGATTTTCGCCCCTGCACCATCACTTCGTATCATTGTAGACATCATGGAGTATTGTGCTAAGAATATCCCGCGCTGGAACACAATCAGCATCTCAGGCTATCACATCAGAGAGGCTGGCTCCACAGCAGCTCAGGAATTGGCATTCACCTTGCTTAATGGAATGGAATACGTGAAGGCCGGGAAAGAGAGAGGCCTTGACGTTGATATGTTTGCTCCACGTCTATCATTCTTCTTCAACGCACACAACGACATCTTCGAGGAAGTCGCCAAGTATAGAGCTGCTCGAAGAATTTGGGCCCGGGAGATGAAGGAACGATTCGGAGCCAAGAAGGAGCGGTCTCTGTGGCTTCGATTCCATACTCAGACTGCAGGATGCTCACTGACTGCTCAACAGCCAATGGTCAACATTGTCCGCACAGCTTACCAAGCTCTGGCATCAGTGATGGGGGGCACACAGTCACTTCACACGAACTCGATGGATGAGGCTTTGGCACTTCCCACCGAGGATGCAGTTAGAGTAGCTCTAAGGACACAACAGGTTCTGGCTCATGAGAGCGGAGTGCCAAACACAATTGACCCACTTGCTGGGTCGTACTATGTTGAGGCTCTCACCAACGAATTGGAGGAAGAGGCCTACAAATACTTCGATCATGTAGACACGCTGGGCGGCGTCATACCTGCAATCGAGAAGGGCTTTTTCCAGAAGGAAATCTCAGATGCAGCCTATCGATATGAACGGGAGATTGAGTCAAAGAAGCGCACGATTGTCGGTGTAAACGATTTCGTCCTCGAGGATGAGGAAATCAAAATACCTGTACTCAAGATCGACCCTGAGGTTGAAAGAAGACAGATTGAGAGGCTCAACAGGACTCGCAAGGAACGAAACAACAAGAAAGTGCAAGAATCTCTTGATGGATTGAGGAAGGCATCAGAAGGAACCGATAACGTGGTTCCACACGTCGTGAATGCAGTTCGGGCATATGCGAGTGTTGGGGAGATTTGTGATGTCTGGCGTGATGTGTTCGGAGAATGGGAGGAGCCCAAGATATTCTGACCGAAGAATCCGAACCAAAATTATCAGAGCATAATCTCGGTGACCATATTCGTGGCTGGAAATGCCACATTGAATATCTTTGTTCTCCCGATAGAAGTGCGAAGCATTTTGGCACCATGCAAATGTCCATGAATCACCAAATTGGGCTGAACTTCTTTGATGATTTCTGAAATCCACCACGAGTACTCGCTCACATTCTTGTCATTAGGACTCTCTGAGAGCGGACTATAGTGCATAAGAAGAACCGTTTGATCTGCTTTCGATGCGACGTCTTTCATCAGGTTGGACAAGAGACTGGCACGTGTTTCGAAGATGCCTCTGATATCCTGATGATTCAGCCCCTTTGACGCATCTATGACATCCCTTGGTGCTGGAGCACCTACTAAGCCGATTTCTAATTCCCCATTTTTGATGATGATGGATTCTCCATCGAGAAAACTGATTCTAGCTTTCGTCAGTTCTAGGATGTTATCCCGTGTTTCTATGAACTCCTCATTTCCAAAGCATGCAGCAACAGGAACATCTGCGCCCAAGATTGAGTCAATAGTGTTAATGATATTTTGATATTCTGCAGATCTTCCAAAATTTATCATATCCCCAGCCAGCAGGAGTACATCTGGTGTTTCAACTCTAGAGAGTGAGTTTCTAAACTCCTCAAGGTATTTCGGGCTATGTACATCTGCAACTGCTGCAACTCTCACCTTTCACACTCTCGACTTGAGCAATCAGATTTATGACAAATTGATGCTCTAACTATGTGATAATCATGACAATATCTGTACGTTGGTTAGGACATGCAAGCTTCCAGATTAATGTTGACGAGAAAATCATCTATGTGGATCTATACCGTTCTAAAAAGGCGAGAGAGCGGGTTCCTGATGTATTAGATCCTGCAACATTGGTGTTGGCTACTCACTCTCACAACGACCATTGCTTTCCTGAGGCAATCAATGAGGTTCGCAGCGCTGAAACTACAATCATCGCTCCTTCAGACTGTGGGGAAAAGCTAGGTGCTGCTATAACCTCTCTCGCACCAGGTGAAGAGGCCACAGTTCAGGGAATAACAGTCAAAGCTGTTCATGCGTATAATGTGAAACGATTTCGATCACCAGGAAATCCATATCATCCCAAAGGATTTGGAGTTGGCTATCTCATCAGTGCGGAAGACAAGACCATTTACTTCGCAGGAGATACTGATGTTATTCCTGAGATGAAGGAGTTGGGGCCAGTTGATGTTGCTTTGCTGCCCTGCGGAGATACCTATACCATGGACAACAAGGATGCAGCAGAGGCTACTAGCATCATCAAACCCAAGATTGTCGTGCCCATGCACACTTGGGACAAGAGCATTGATGACTTTAAGAAACGAGTAGAGAAAGACACTGATACTGAGTTCAGGCCTCTGAAGGAAGGCGAATCGTTCTCAATCTGAAGTACCATATGTATCTATATACTGCTAGTAATGCGCATATGCCATGTCAATCGGTGAGAAGATTCGAGGTATGCCTAGAGGAGCATTAGTTGGTTTCATAGCGCCGCTAATAGCTCTTGTCTGCATTGTGTTGGCCATAGCGATATCTCCGACCTTTGACTGGGTGACGAATGCACTCAGCGATCTTGGACACTACACGAGAACGGACATAGGTCCGAATCCTCTCGTTAGGGCAATTATCTTCAATTTTGGATTGGCTACCACAGGTATTCTGCTGATCCTTATCACCCTTGGTTTCCTGAAGCAGATCAATGATTGGCCTACCAGAATTGCGATGCTGCCCTTTCTCATCGCCGCTGGTTTTCTAACAGCAATTGGCATCTTCTCTGAGAACTTTAGTCCTACTCATTACATCGTGTCAGTGGGTCTTTTCACAACGTTTCCATTTGCTATGTGGTTCGTGGGTCTGGCATGGCTGAGATTCAGACATCTGTGGTGGTTCTGTGCCATTTCGCTACTGCTGCCTTTCATCTCCGTCTATATCTGGTGGGGTACATTCAATGGCACTGTACCATGGACCGGCATGGCAATACCTGAAATACTCACAGCTATGACCGCGATTCTATGGATCTGGCTATTCCTTACACTTGAGGTTAAAGGCAAGCTATCTCATCTAGCTACACATTCGGAATGACTTTGTTTGCGAACAGCTCATTTGTTTCGAGCTCCCTTTTGTAAGAGAACAAGATTTGGAAGTAAGAAAAGCCCATGCTAGCTAGATGCTGAAATTGCAGTAGCCACCTAGATGTCCCTCGTTCAGGACCACACTTTTTACATCGAACGCATCACTAGCGTAAATCCCTTAGATGGTGCCCTTCTTATGGAGAATGAGGTGGAAGTCACAAGAGATCCCTATAGATGGGTCATTCTCGCCTTGGCATGGCTTGCATATTTTGAATTTGGTCTTTTACTTTCTTCAGTTCCACCGCTTGCTACAGCGATCACAGTTGATCTCTCATTGACCTTCTCTCAAATGGGATTGGTGCTGGGTTCCGTAATTCTGATGTATGTCCCTTTTGCAATTCCTACAGGCGTCTTGATAGATCGAGTCGGTCAGAGAACTACAATAGCTGCTGGTCTCATTCTGATATCATCATCAGCTGTACTCCGTTCGTTTGCAATCAATTTCGAGACACTGTTTCTCACCGTACTCATATTTGGTATGGGTGGACCAACTATCTCAGTCGGTTTAGCAAAAGTAGTGGCTTCAACATTCAGTGGACGAGAACGTGGATTAGCTTCAGGAATTTACATGTCTGGTGCGGCCATCGGGTCTGGCACGGCACTTGCTTTGACAAATGCAATCATCATGCCGATAGTTGGCACATGGAGGAACACCTTCACTTTCTATGGTATACTTGGATTCTTGACAGTCGCCGCATGGATTCTCCTTGTTAAGCAGCCACCGCCGAGCTCGGAGGATATCATGGAAATCCCCTCATTAGGAACGATGTTACGGGGCCTAATTAGATTCAAAAATGTCTGGCTAGTCGCTATAATCGGGTCTTCAGGATTTCTCATCTTCTACGGGTTCGGCAACTGGCTTCCTACCATGTTGGAAACAAAGGGATTTACACCGGTGGACGCAGGACTCCTTGCTTCCCTTCCAACTTGGATTGGTCTCATAGCCACTATCATCATACCTGGACTAACAAAGGCAGGTTCAAGACGGCCCGTTATCATTGGTATTTTACTCTTTCAAGGCATCAGTATTGTCGTTGTAGAGCTGACCACAGGAGTGTTTCTCATCGCATCGCTAGCCATCTATGGACTGATTAGCGGTGCAATGATGCCAATCCTGCTTGTTGTCTTGATGGACCTTCCCGACATCGGGGCAGAATACACTGGAGTTGCGAGTGGAATATACTTCTCAACTGGCGCAGCCTGTGGATTCATTGGTCCACCCATTGTTGGTTATCTCACTGACATGACTGGAACGTTCTTGCCTGCGGTAATTTTATTGGCACTTGTGATGGAGGCAATGATAGCTTTGACACTAGTACTGAAGGAGAAATAGTGTCATGGCACTTGACATCATGATTGTCCTTCTGATACGCATAGACTGCGTTCTCCACCCCACCAGCAAACCTTAGGTCATCAGAGGATAGTCCATACTGTTAACATGCCTGTTTGAGGTGCTTCTTAGAAACAGTTCCTTCCATACTCATGGACTCTGCCTGCTCAATTGCGAAATTACGCTCTCTCACTAACGCAGTATTCCAGCGTCCTTAGATAGAAATCACGAAAAGAAGTAAGAAGAGAACCCCGAGCGGGGCTCTCAAATTGCACTACTCTATCAGCTGATCAAGCAACTCCAGTAATTCGACAACTTCAAGTTTCGAACCTACCGCAGAGAGGTCCTCACCAGTTTCTTCCTCTTTTTTCTTGAGAGCCTTCACTGCATCCGTGAAGTTTGTGATGCAGAATGGGCAGCTGGTCAACAAGACTTCAGCACCTGTCGAAGCAGCCTCTCTGACTCTCTCCAAGGCGGTCTCCATGGCCATGTCGGAGAACTGAGTCTTTACTCCTCCTCCAGCTCCGCAACAGAAGCTGTTGCCCTTGATCCTGTACATTTCAGCAAGCTCAAGACCTGGAATAGCCGCCAGTACTTCACGTGGACGGTTGTACCAAGCCTCCTTAGCCTTCGTTGCATTTCTACTATCAAGAAGCCAGTTGTCGGACTTCTCAAGTATCTCCTTCTCGATTGCCAGACCGATGTGCCGTATGGTATGACACGGGTCGTGCCACGTGACCTTCTTGTTGTACGGCTTCTCTATCTTGAGCTTTCCGTCTAGGATGAGGTCAAGGATTATGTCCGGGGTGTGCTTCACGTCGAAAGGCAATGGCTCGCCGCTCTGCTTAGGATAGTCCACCTTGAAGGTCCTATAGCATCCTGCGCATGAGAATGCCAGTAGATCGAAATCCTTGAACATCTCCAAGTTCTCTCTCATTACTTTCTTGAAAGTGTCCTTCTGACCTGTTCGCAAGATTGGCGATCCGCAGCAGACCTCGTCTGATAGAACTGTGAAGTCAATTCCAACCTTACTGAGAATGCTCGCAGTGTGCTTGGCAATATGTTGCTGCCTGTACGCCCCGGTGCAACCTACGTAGTACGCCACCTTTGCATCTTTCCTATCTCGGATTCCGTCAAACCATGCAGTGCGCTCTTCTCTTGGGTCATTATAGGGATTCCTCAGCTCCTCCTTCTCAACCCTATCACCAATGACTTGGTGTCTGCTCAAAGGGGCCACTCCCGCATCAATGATGGCTGCTCTGAGCTCCTCAATGACATCCACTGTGTCGATATGGTTTGGGCACTGCTCTGCGCACAAACCGCAAGTGGTGCAAGCCTCAATGACTTCGAGCATCTCTTGGCTGGGCTCAATCTCCCCATTCAGGAAGGCTCGAGCAATCCACATCCTTCCACTATTGAAGTAACCCTCCCAGCCGTAGATGTTTCCTGAGGGGCAGGACAGGAGCATGCCGGTGAAGTCCTCGGACTCACCCTCTCTATCTGGCTCGTTAGAGTATGCATATTGACATGCACGGCAGTGAATGCAACGAGCATTGATCTTCCGAAGGTCCTCTAGACTAGTCATAGTAATCGCGCCTCCAAGCATTAGTTATCTTTTGAAACTTATGTTGTAGTGATGTTTTCATTCTCTACTCCTCCTCCAACGGGTTCGGCAAGTCTGTAACCGTGCCCCACGGAATGGCTAGTCGCCCAGGATGCAAAATAAGATTCGGGTCTAGCACCTTCCTGAACTTAACCAGCATCCTGTAGTACTCCTTTGACTTACTGAAAGTTTCAGGGGCATGCACAAACGGATCAGGTCTGTAATTGATCCAACCCTGCTTCAGGAAGCTCTTCGTGGTCTCCAGATTGAACTCGCGAATCTTGTCATAGATCCCCTTCTCGTCACTGTCGAAACAGAGAATCGGCATCACAATAGCTTGTCTTGCATGGTCTATTGATGCCACCCACATTGTAGGTGGGAAGCCGTGATTCTCCATTGCAGCACAGTATTCCTCCATCATTTTCGGGCTCTCAAGCCATGGGCAATACCATGTAATGAAAAGGAATCCTGCCTGATACAATCCATACGGGACAGCAATCAGATTGGGCTTCTTCAGTCTGGATGCAATCTGTTTGGGATGCAGACTCTGTTGAGGACACTTCGTGTTCTTCTTTACCTCGTATTCCTTGTAGGTCTCGTCGATTCGCTTCAGTGCAAAGTCAAGCTCCTCCTGTGACCAAGCCCACACCTCACTGTTCATCCAGTACTCATCGATACCTATCTTCTCGTAGAACTTGTAATCCAATGGGACGTTGGTCTTGGGCCAACGGGTCATCACTAAAGGCCAATTGCCTCCCTGAACCATCACGGTGTTCTCAGCAAAACCCATCTCATGCTTCCCTATCTCCCAAGCGGGTTCGATTATATGTTCCCAACTGTCCCCGCCATAAGCTACGATAGTCTTGAAGTGAGGATGAGGTACTATCTTGATAGCTGCCTTAGTTACTATCCCCATGGAACCTTGAGACCCGAGAAACAGGCCATCAGGATTCGGCCCCACGCCCCACCTATAGAATGCCTTTGCGTTGTCAAGTGCCCATGAACCAGTCCGGAACATTTCACCCGATGGTAAGACTATCTCGAGGCCAATGATCATGTCAGCTTGTGGCCCATATTTGCCTGTGACCAGAGAGAACCCGCGTTCAATGGCATCACCCAGAATTGTTGCTCCCGGTGGTGCTCCATCAGGGATCGGGGGTGCCCACTCAGGCCATCTCTTCTTGAAGATACGCCAGGCGTCACCACACCTCACACCTGGTTCAACAACCATGACACGGTTGTCTGTATCAACCTCCATCTTGTTCATTCGGGTCAAGTCCATCAGAATGCCCCCCGGTTCAATTGCAGGGAGGGCGAAGCCTCCACTCAAACCTCCCGCCGCGGGGGTGATTGGACTGAGGCTCTCGTTGGCTACCACGAGAATCTTGGAGACCTCATCAGCGTTCGAGGGTCTCACAATCACCTCAGGCAGAACTGCCTCAAGACCCATAATTCCTCTAGCCATGTAGCTGTGAAGAAGTGGCTCACTCGTTGTGACGTACTTCTCCCCACATATGGCTTTGAGTTTCGTCACTTCTTCATCTGTGATTTTATTGTAACTCACCAGATAATCCTCCATGCTCAGTCTGAACGACTGAATGGTGATTTGTCTAAAGCGATACCTCGCTGGATGGTACCCTCATAAATAGGCATCGCCTAGCAAAGTTGCGCAGATATGTTTGCTTATAGAATAGATAATTCATGGAGCTAGATGAAAGAAGGTGTGGGTATGAGCTCAGAGGATTCTCTTCTCTCACAGAGAATATGGGTGGCATTCATCATCCTAGAAGCAATTTGGCTAACATTCGGTCTTATGGTCACGTACATCGGTGATATACTAGTTCTAGATTCGACCCTTAGTAGTGTTCTAAGATTCATAGTCAGGGGGGTATTACTTCTCCTCATTGTCCCATTCATTCTCAGAATTCCTAATGGTCGACGATCCTTCACCCAATACCTTGAAGACATCAAGCTCACAAAATGCAGACCCTTAGCGCGAAATCTAATCATTACAGTTTTATCAACACTTCTTCTTCTATCGGGTTTAGCTCTCACTGGAGTTCTCTATGGTAATTTCACATTGGATTTCACATTCCTCCTTCCTGAGAACTCGCCAATTCTATTTGTTGCTGTCAATGCAGGCTTGTGGGAGGAGATTATGTGGAGAGGCATCATACTAACACTATTCCTCAAGAGGTACCGCATTCGCACATCGATAGCTCTTAACACAGTACTTTTTGCGCTAGCACATCTATCCAATTTGCTAGTAGGACAGAACTTGATAGTGATGCTTGGACAGTTGATTTTCGTCTTGATTGCTACTCCATTTATTGCCTATGTCTTCATCAAGACAGAGAGTCTTTTACCTGGGATTCTAATCCATTTCTCGATTGATGCATTCGGTCCAATCTTCATGAATTCGATGATTCAACCTGGCCCTAGCCTCATTATTGGAGGAATCTACATGTTGGCAGGATGGTTCATTGGCAATATTCTAGCCTTTGGATTCCTAAAGGTGTACATGAAAGGAAATAATTCACTAGATGAACCAAATACACACTCTTGAACGCTATATGAAGTTTCTGACAGAAATAGGCATCGCCTGATTCATATACTTGCATATTGGATGATTTAACGAGACCATAGTTTTCTAGGAGATGACTGAATTGGATGCACATGCACTTCGAAAGCAATTGGATGCAGACTTTGAGTTGGACAAACGCGAGGAAGGGGACTGGGATGCATTCGATCTAGGTGACTATGTCGTAGAGAATATTGGAAAGAAACCAAAGGGTCTGATTCTGGATAATGCAAAGGCAATATCGAAGGTCTATACAGCAGTCTTCCCAAGCGAGAAGGTCTTACGTCGCATTCTCGACTCAAATGAACGCGATATACTTCTCTTCACCCATCACCCAATGATTTGGGACCCTAGCCCTGATCGAAAACCGTTCATAAACATACCACATGAACTCCTGGGTCCCCTCAAAGAGCATAGAGTATCCTACTATGCGATACACATTCCACTCGATGCAGTAGGTCCCTATAGTACAGGAGTCTCTTTTGCTAAGGCACTTGGAGTTCCATCTGAACGCTATTTCTTTGAGTATGGAGGAGTAGAGGTCGGAGTAGTTGGAACGATAGACCTGACTGGACTATCTGAATTTGCGGAGCGAGTACGCAAAGCTGTGGGCCATGAAGTGAAGGTCTGGACCTATGGGTCTGATGTCATCAAAGATTCACGTGTTGCCGTTGTGGGGGGTGGAGGCTGTGAACCAGAAATTGCATCCGATATAGCTGATATGGGAGTGAACACCTATGTCACGGGCATAACGAGGATTATGGAAACCTATCCGCCATCAGCACAGTTCCATGAGGTCTGCAAGGACAATGAGATCAACGCGATTGGTACCACACACTATTCATCTGAGAAGTTTGCATGTGTCGCAATGGTGGACTACTTCGAGAAGCTGGGTGTACCTGCCGAGTTCATTGAGGATGAACCATTACTCTCGGACATGGAGTAGCCAGCGTGATGAGACCAAGGGGCTTGAGTCTGACACTCTTTGGGCGCACCCATCTCTTTGTTCAAGGTGGTTCATATATTTCAAGAATTGATGCTAGCAGACTATGAGAATGCACGAACTCTATTCAACGGATTTGACTTCCAAGTTGTTGTCAGGGCAGCCATCGAAGGGACTTCCCCCGGAAAGATCTGCGATGATGACACGTAGTTCCTCTATCTTTAATCGTTTTACTTTCGTTTCATAATCATTACAGCTATAACTACGAACAATCCTATAACTGCAGATATGACATAAACTAAACTGGGTTCAATGGGATTTGATAGTGAAATTGCACCATCCATATTGGCCACATTAAACACTGCATCAGATTGATCCCTTCCCCCAGTCACATCCCCGTGTACAACCACTCTGATGAGGTAATTGCTGCCATCAGGAACCTCAGTTGTGTCCCAGTTGAAACTGGTTTCCTTCAATCCTGTTGCTATGACAACCCACTCTTCGCCACCATCCGCACTATAATAGAGGTCTTGATTGAGCGTTTCACCATTGAAGGCAAAGGCAATCCATTTGATCGGTTCAGTTCCCCTAAATACTTCGCCACCATTAGGCAGTGTCATCTCTACAAGGGGCGCGCAGACATCACGTGTTCTCCAAGCACATAGGGGTCTTATTCCATCAGTGTCAGTTTCAGAAGAAGGAATATCTTGTGCTTCATTAGTTTCCCGGCTTAGTCTTCTATCAGAGTCTGTAAATATCCCAAAGCCAAAAGCAATGAACGATCCCAAAAGCAATACCAGAGTAAAAGCACCAACCCATCTCATGCTGTATCTCATCATATCAGCTCCCATACTGAAATCTTGTAGGTCCTGTACGGCGAAGAGGTGCTACTCGGAATCGAGCTACACCCAGTCCTTGCAGAGTTCGAATTTCCTAAACTAAGTGATGATTGCTTTTTAGGTTTCTGAAATGACGATGAAGGTGGCTATCGTGCTACAAATTGCAACTTATACTTAGCAGATACGGAAACCGGTGCTGTATCGAATCTAATAATCCATAGATGTTACCCTGCTGGAAGGGCTTCATATGTTTCTGTAGGCTAGATGTCTTCCTCTTCAGGTGGTAGAAGCTCTTCAAGTTGCGCCTTGGAGAGTTTATTGAGTTCTTCCATTCCCATTAGTTCTTTTAGCTCATCAGGGAGAAGCTCTATGATCTCAGCTTTTGTCAAGCGAGTCTTTGGTTTGGATTCAGACACGTCGGTTTCATCCGCATCTATTGGAGTGGGTTCTTCAACTGTTTCCGCTTCGATGATTTCAAAATCTTCATCCTTGGATGGGGGAGCGGTCTCGACGCCGTCGTCAGCAATCTCGGAGAGTGGCCTATCATCCTCTCTTCTACTTCGCATTGCTCCTGATGCTCTTGAGAGACCCTTTGCCATCTTTGAAGATGCATACGGAATCACCAGTAGGAACACAACTGGCAGGAGTACAATGACTCCAAGGGAGTAGCTCCTGAGGAAGTCCATGGTGAGAACTGTAGTTCCAGCTAGTACAACTAGGAACATGAAGAATTTCATCCGGATGGATGAACCCAAGCTCTCAACAAGATCCACACACTCTTGCTCGACAACTATTGGCGGTGTTCCTAGGACCGCCATTTCGTTGATTCGAGAGAGTCCTTTACTGATCTCCCTATAGACATTCAGCACGACTATTACAATTGAGGAAATGTAAGCCGCGAATATCGTCATCATTATGGTTGGTACTTGAAGTTCGCCTAGGTGAAAGACATTTTCCAATACATAGAATTTCAGCCACTCAATGTGTTGACCCCAGTCGAATATCTGTATAATAACAATTGGGACAAAAATCAGATGCCAAAGCCCCAGAACCATCCGTCTTCTGCCTATATTCTGAGTGGCCAAGATCGAAGATGATGAATCTCTGTACAACCATATTCCATACAGTATTAGTGAGATGCCTAGCACCAAAATGCTCTCCACAACAGCTAAACCGAACTCGCCTGCCCCTGCTAAGAAATATGAATGGAAGATAGTAAAACCGGCGAGAGCTACGACTGTTCCATATAGATAGTCTAGTTTTCGCAAACCTCGAAGGAGGTTCTCTTGTGACCCTCTTGTGATTGATAAGCCAGATGAGATTCTAAAGTAGATGAGCAATCCAATGAAGCTGATTATGAATGAAACCGTAAAGACCGGACCAAATGATTCTACGGTCAGTGGTATCTGAGGAACTGCTACGATGACCGGCACTGGATCTGGTGCTTGCCCAGTATAAGGAACACACATTATTCCCTCTGCTAAGATTCTGATATACTCATCACCATATCCATGAGATGCTACTACATAGGAAACGAAGTATACTCCATTTTGAGCTGTTTCTACTGGGTCCTTGTAGATATTTTGGAAAATTACAGTGATATTCAGATCCGACACTGGGTTCCCATATTTATCCGTCACATCAATTGTGATGTTAAGCAGCTCTCCCTGTTGAGGTATCTCCGGCAAGAACTCTACATGGAACTGCAACTCCGCAAGAACCCCCACTACGCCCCTTATTGAGGAATCTTGAGCTAAGTATGGGTGACTAAACATCAAGGTGTAGTTGTAATCACCAGCAGCCCAACCTGCAGTAGACACAACTCTTGTGTAAGTTCCGTTGCCATGATCTGTAAGGACAAAGAACGAATCATGTATGAGTACTGAAACAGAACCACCGTCCATTACATTATCAAGCATGTCCTTCAGGTCTGCCTTGAAGATAATGGAATCTGTTCCTTGTACGAATGTCGTGTTAACAATCGGTGATAGCACTGTGGCATTTACTTGACTTTTTACATCAATCAGAAGAGTGGTTGAACTCGTGGGAATATGTAGACCAGAGATTGTAACATTGAGGAGGTATGAACTGGGAGTCAATTGTGGTATGAAGGTCCAGATGAGTTTGAAGTAGTCAGCAGTTCCTGATAGGCTATATTGCCCGCCAAAGTCGAGGGTGTAGTTGTAATCGCCTATTGGATTACCATTCTGGTCTTCCACTGATATTGTAAATGTGGCATTATCATAATTCAATACGACCAAGGGATCTGTGTCCACTCTAACAATAGCATCTCCTGTTATATCGAACCCTCGTGTCAGCTGTTGCGTTTCCATAAATGCGCCAGAAACAGTTATCTGAGCACTGTATTCCCCTAGCGGGAGGGCAGAAGTTGCGACATTGATTTCATAAATGCCCACACTTGTTTCAGTGAGTGGGTAAGTAGTCCCATGCAGATAGAGGGTTACAGTGGCACCTGTAATGTATGAGGTTGCATTGTCTCGTACGCGGACAACAAAATTGATTGTATCGCCCTGCGCGAATGTCGAACCCGGTGTGGGTTGCATGATTTGTGCAGCTACAATTCCTTGCACGCCAATGCTCACATTGTGAGTTGTTCTCAGAATTAGGGTGCTCTGAACTGTCAAGTTGAGCCAATAGCTTCCTGGAATGAAACTTGGATCTACCTCCCATGAGAGCTTGTGAGTCAAGGATAATCCTGATGCATTGTAGACCCCTGCGAAGTCAAGGGTGTAATCGAATCCACTCAAGGGGTTGCCATAAGTATCTGTAACAGTGAAATCAAACGTTACATTATGCTGATTTAGAACTGGACTTGGTGTGATTGAAAGGTCTACATTGGCATAGCCCTTAATGTACAGTTCCATGGAGAGTGACTGTGTCATTAGGTAGTCATGTGATATGCCGATTGTGACATTGTATAGTCCTAATGGAATCCCTGCTGTCGGTACATCTCGGAAATAGACTCCGGCAACTCCTTCTGTCAAGGAGTATGTGCTCCCACGAATAGTTGCAGTCACTTGAGCCCCAGAGATAGAATAGCCAGCCAAATCATCTACAACTACTGTGAAGTTTATCTGATCGCCTTGGAGGTAAGTTGACTGATTCAATGGAGAGGGCATACTTGACAGCGGATTACCAATGACATCTACCCAAACCGCAAACTCACTCTGTGACAGAAATGGGCCGGTTATTGTCATATTGAGCGGGTACAGACCTGGATAGATATCGGGCTGGAAGTCCCAGAAAACCTCATAGTAGTATGACGTATCTGACTTAGTGAATGTTCCAGCGAAGACGAAACTATAATCGAATTCGTACAATGGGTTGCCATAGATGTCAACAACCGCGAAATCGAATGTCACATTTTGATGGTTGAATACCAGATCAGGAACGAAGACATCCACAACTGCTTGCCCGTTGACAGTCAACACATTATAGGAATCATCTGGAAACAGGTATGTGTGTTCCACCAGAATAAGCAGGGAATAATTCCCAGGCGCATAGCCTGTGGTATCTAAATCGGCCCAATATGTGCCATCGCCACCTGGCGTGAATAAGACGCTTTCAGGACTCAACATCGTCACTGTCGCATCAACAACTGGGACCCCCTGCCAATCCATCACGGTGACAGTCAACCAAATCAAGTCCCCCTGATTCAATACCCAATCCAGCGAAGACTCTACCACAGTATCTGAGTATGAATAAACGAAAAGATCGTGAGCATCAGCCCTTGGCTCTCCAAAGGTAGCTCCAACATAGACAATGAAGCTGTGCTGACCAATACTTAATGACGCATTCAATTCAACTCTGAATTCTGGGCCTTCAATATGTGTAGCAGTGTAATTGACTCCGTTGAGTTCTACTTCAACCCATGCTCCTCCTGGTTTAACACCATACAAGTCGTAAACAAAGATGGAAACAGTGAAGTTCTTCCCTCCCTCGACATCGGACTCATAAGCGACAGCGGGGGCGAGAGTTCCAGTCACTGCCATGTGATACTGACCAAACTCAGTGCCCTCGACGTAAGGGTGCTGGATGATGATGTCTGCTGTGTAGTTTCCGACTGGCATTGCAGCTACACTGTCTAGTAGGTATCTTCCAGGCTCAATCTCCACCAGTGCGAATTCTGTAATTCCGAAGTCCACCGACACGCTAGCACTGTCAAGTGGATTTCCATATGGGTCAGTGATGTTGAGCCACGTTGTGAAGAAATCATCCTGGAGTGTTTGTAGGGGAGAGCTCCGTGTAACTGTCAGATTGTCAGCAACAATTGAAACAGATTTCGAATGAATTGTCCCGATGGTGGCAAACTGGTGGTCAGCAGAAGCCATAACTGTGTAGCTATTGGGTGCAAGATTGATTCCGGTAACTGAGGTGTAGTACGCTCCTCCTACATAGGACACGGGATAGTCAACACCATCAAGTGTCACATTGACATCTGCATCAGTGACTTTCGCACCCAAGCTGTCTGTAACAGTTATGTTGATTTCAAGATCGCTTCCCTGCAGCACTTCAGACTCAGTGAACAGCGTTATGCTCAGTGGAGACTCGACTGTCAAAGCGTTCTCGAATTCTTGCACCTCGCCCTCGTAGTACCCATGACTGACAGAGAGTGACAAGTTTGCTAATCCCATTGGCCAATTCGGAGAGACCGTCGTGGTGTATAATTCGGCGAATTCATCATAGACCATTCCCAATGTCTGCTCAGATGTGCCCCCTCCAAAGCGATATGAGGCAACTAGGGATACAGAGGCATCACTTACTGGGTCACCATATACATTCAAGACGGTAGCATTTGCCCATAGGCTGCTTCCCTGAATTGTTAGATTCGTCTCTAGGTCAAATGTGACATCAAGCAAGTAGAGAAGGTCAATGTTACGAATCGTTGCCAATGTGTTTCTGGCTTTGAACACCGGAAAAGCGACAATGTCATCTCCCGCCCCAACATCCACGTTCCCAATGGGAGCCATGTTGAATGCGATACCTGCATTGGCTCTGTAGTCAATCGTGCCGTCAAAACTGATTGCAGTAAGAAGATCGTCGGCTGTGGAAATAACAAACTCCTTCTCGCCATCTCCATCAAAGTCCAGGATTATTTCACTTCTTGGTATAGCATCGCTTACATACACGCTCCACAACTGGACAGCTGTTGAGGATAGCTCATAGAGTGTTGCGTTTCCACCATCATCAAGATACGATAGCTCATCAACTCCGTCATCATCAACGTCGTAGGGCAAGGTGACCCTGTTGTGCTGACCTGTAAACGTGTAACTGGGCCAATCACCAACATTAACGGTGTTCCCGTCAACAAGGCAAATATAGTTCGTAGGCACATCTATGAGCCAACTGCGATAGACCACCAATAGCTGCTCGCTTGAATGCGTGGAATTCTTGTATACTTGAATGCTGAATGGCTCATCGAAGATTGTTGCGCCAGGCGAGGAATAGTTTAGTGTCTTAATATGGGTTACATTGTTGAGGTGGTACAGATAGACCTCGTTGCTATCTCTCAATATAGCAAGCTGAGGATCTGAACCGTACAAGTTTATGGATACATAATCAACAATCGCATCTGTCTCTTTTAGATCCGCCTCGGTCCAAGTGGTGAAACTGTCATCTGCTCTAATGACGAACAGGCCAGTGCTATTCTCACCAACATAAGCCAATTCTTCAATTGTGTCACTATCATCATCTACAATGATCATGCTGTGGTCTGATAAGGCAGGACGGAGATTGTACGATACATTCTTCCATGACGTGAACGTGTCACCGTTGAATGCCCATATTCTGACATGTGTGTAATTAATCCCGACGAGTATTGGATCTAACACACCATCTCCATCAAACATGCCAGTGTATACTTCGAACGCCTCATCAGTTCCCGATGCCGAGCTATTAAATGTGAATTCGCCTAGCTTTGTGAAGTTGGAGCTAAAGACTCTCAGACTTGTGGTTTTAGCTTCCTCATCAGAAGCAACGCTGTATATTCGATTCTCTCCAAGTGAATCGTTGCCTAGTGCCAAAACATGTCTCTGAGCCTGGTCGAAGGTGACGTTATAGTGGACACCGGACGCAAGGTGGCCTTCGACTTCCATAGTGTATGGATGAGTGGAATTCCCATACAAGTAAGTATTCAGATATGGATCTACAACTTCAATGTAGTATTGGTAAACGCCAGGCTGCAAATCTGTTTCAAAAAAGATGTACTTCCCATTTTGTGCTTCAGTCATTTCATTTTCTTGAAAACCTGGAACCATAAGGTCTGCAGAACGGATGTAGACCTTGGCTTCTTTTACGTACATCTCATCTGTAGCAGTTAGTTCTACCTTGAGGTATGGATCATAGACTGTCGGATGAGTTGGGTAGAGCGGATCAAGGGTCACTTGAGGTGCTTCCGTATCACTAAGGAGGACATTGATTTGCCCATAAAGCATGATTGCATCACTTCTCCCATCATTGTTGATATCATATGAGAGAACCTGTTCAAATGGTCCGGGGAGTCGTGGGTCCTCGTAGCCAGTTTCACCATTACTGCCTCTAATCAGGGCAAACTGGCCTCTCGGCCCCTCAAGGAATACATCGGTGTGAGAATCCGAATCGAGAAAATCAGTTGCGAAGCCGCGCGAGGACATACTCACACATTCCTCATGCGAAACTCTCATCAATCTTCCATCGACCCCGTTTACAAAAATCGCTTCAGATCTTTGACCAGGGACTACTACAAGGTCGTCCTGCGTGTCCATGTTGAACTTCCCTGTCTTCACGTAGGACTCTCCCAGATATTTGGAATCCCTTAAATCAAACCTTTGAGTAAGATTGGCGTTTATTCCAGCTAAAACTCTCTCTCCAGCGTTGAGATCGAGCATGGTCACTGCTAGATTGTCGAAATCGTTCGCGTACTCAAATGATACCATGTCATAACCATGAACATGGGAATCTGACTCAATGGGAGATGGATTGATGGAGGTGCCATCACCGAATATTGTGTCAACTTCTACCTTACTGCCGGATGTCCATGGGTCTTGGAGCCACATCACTGCAATCTCATCACCAGGCACATTCGTGAAGTTGCCTATGCAG
>JAEOTX010000145.1 GCA_016839605.1 Candidatus Thorarchaeota archaeon
CTTCTCATCAGAAGTTGTTATTGCCATTTTTCAAGGTGAGCGCCCGACAGGGGGATATGAGACGACCATATCAAGAGTCACACAAGCACAAAATGGAATCAATGTCTATATAGACGAAAGCCATCCAGATCCAAACTGCGGCACTACTCAGGCATTAACTCAGCCTTATCACATTGTCAAAATTCAGTTGCCATTGCAAAGCGGAGGATTTCAATATCATTACAACGTGACAACCTACACATGCTAGAAAGAAAGGAGTGGAGCCTGTTGGCTCCATTCCAAAATCTAAAAATCGTCTACTTCAGAAGCAGGTTTTCTCACACCAACACACAATGAGCCATAGTTTGTCAGTTTCCACTGACCATGCTTGTTGCGCTTCACTGTCACAGGACGAGCCGAGTCAGCTCCACCACTGTGGATGAATATCTTTCTTGTCTTCTCATCAACTTCATCATCTCGAGTGACAGTCATAGTTAGGTCATTCTTGTCAAACTTGTAGTCCGACTCCCAATCCGCCCCAACATATGATCGAGCGATGTTCTTGTCATCTTGGAATTGCTCAATGTAGTATCTGGCAGTCTTTCCGAGCTTTAGACCAGAGGGTGACTTGCTGGACTCCATGCACTGCTTTTTAGACACAACAACTGTCATCATCGCATCGGCTAACTTCGGGTCCTTCTCAACATTCAGCGCTGCAATAACATAGTACAGTATGGAATTAAGGGGATCACTTGCATCCTTCTCCCATGCGTCCTTGAACTTGTTGAAATTGGTAATTATTGATTTCTTGACTTTCTTGCCCATTGTGGCTCACCGCATTTCAGATTGAAAACAGCAAAGAAAAGGCTTCTCGTGATAGGTCTATTGGGGGTATGCTTCTTGAAACCACGAAAGGACCAACTGACAGGTCATTGCATAGTGGTCGGGATTTGATAAATTGTGGTCGGCACCTTCTACAACAGCAAACTCTTTGGGCTTTTTTGCGGAGTCAAAGAGCCGACGTACGCCCTCCACAGGGATATCGCGATCTGCGCTTCCTGTCAAGATGAAGAGGGGTCGAGGAGATATTTCATCGACCTCATCAATAGGATTGTAGATTTTGCCATCCTCAATCATCTTTGTGAGCAGCTCTTTTTGAATTACTGGATCAGCCAACCCATGTATCTCATTGGGCGAAACCCGTACAAGCTCATCCACAGTAGGCTTAACCATTGGCGACTCTGCAAACCGGAGCGTGTCGGACACGGGAGCCCTCACAGACACTGCCTTGATGCGTTCATCACGCACTGCTGAGCAGATAGCAACTGCTCCACCATAACTTGCACCATAAACGCCAACCCAATCCTCAATCGTGTGCTCGGAGTCAATTAGGTGGGTCACCGCGTTTCTTGCATCCAGAATCTCACCCTCCAGACTAAACAGACCCCCACTTCGTCTGAACCCACGAAAATCGAAAGTCAATACTGCATATCCAGCTTCCGCCAGGCGTGTTGACAAGCCACTCACTTGGTCGGCACCACCAGGCAAACCATGGAATTTACAGATGCCTGGGAAAGGGCCATCTCCCATGGGAAGGACGAAGTCACCCCTGATAGTCTCGCCTTCAGATTCGAACTCGGTTGGCAATAATCTAACGCCTGACATAGTTTCCTGTATCAGCGTGCGTCCCTAATAACTACGGCTCTCAATATTGAATAGCCAAGCAGAGATGCAATATGCATTCTTAAGTGGAAGAATGTTAAGGAGCAGACATCTATGGAGAATCTGTTATGGCTACCCAAGATGACTCAGGAAGCTACGATTGGAAGATTCATCCTCAAGCTGAGGCTTTCCTCGAGTTGAGAATATCTGACTTCCTGAAGCAGAATAGAGCAGCCAGAGAAATCTCCGATATGATGTTGAAAGAAACTTCAACGAGATTCTTCGATTGGGTCGATCACATTGTTATCCCCAATGAGACAGTTAACGTGGAGTCAATGAAAGAGCTCCAGTTCAAAGAGGCCAAAGGCATCAAAAAGCCAAGAGGCACTAAGGTCTACATAAACAATGGTTCCATTTTCTTCCCAGTCCTTCTATCACCTGGTAGCCATACGAAAGTAGCTCTGAAGCCTGAACTACTTGGACATTTCCTTCAAATGACAGGCATATACTATAACTGGAACGATGACCTCTCCGCTCTAGATGAGCAGTCACGACCGAACAGTGATTATTTCGGTAGAAGCTTGGGTCTTTATCAGAGTGCATTAGTGAGTGATGAGGACCAATCTGAGCTTTGGGCATCAGAGAGAAGAGGATTCAATGGATTTGTAGATCCGAGACAGCATCACGATAGAGAAGAATATCTGTCCAACTATCAAGATTTCTTGATGAGAAGACGACATTTCTCACGTGACAGAGATGGATTGGAAACGCTGTTGGAAACTGTTAAGCTATTCGTCAAGGCCTCTCGACAGGAACTAGTTGCTGATGCCTTCTTTCGTGCAGAGAGGCAATTTTGGCAGAGTAGAGACCGCGGAGGGATGGTCCAGAGAGCTCTTCAAGACCGACTTGGGTTGGGATGGGGAAATCACGACCATCATGCTTACCGCTCTTCAAGAGAGAACTACAATCTTCTCATTGAGATCTTCGAAACCATGGGATTTGAAGCTCGTGAACAGTTCTTTGCAGGCAAACAAGGAGGATGGGGTGCTCAGGTCTTAGAACAACCCATATGTGGCATCACTATCTTTGCAGATGTTGATATAACAGAAAGCGAGCGAGATTTTGATTTTGCACATGAAGAGATGACTGAATGCAAGGACATTGGAACTGTAGGATTATGGGTCGCACTACATGGAGAAAGCATCCTTCAAGGTGGAATGCATCATCTAGCAGCTCGAGTTGATTTTGGTCAAGCTGAAGCGGGACTCATGAACCATGGAGTCATGAGGATGCGACCCTTTTCAGACTTCAAGTTCCTTAAGCAAGCGTTTGTTGAATCAGAAAGAAGACCCGTGGAGTTGACAAGGCTCCGGAATACCGTGGATAGTGGACACATCAGGCCTGAACGGCAAGGGTTCTTTGAACAGATAGGAGCAATTGGTAGCCACTTGGAACTGACTGAGAGACGACAAGGATTCAAGGGCTTTAATCAAAACTCAGTATCAGTAATTATACACGCCACGGACCCGAGAATGTGATTGGGCTATTTGCGTCTCAATTCGGCCGCTTTCCTCAGCGCATTTTTTGCTTCTTGTTCCAGCCCCTTCCTTTTGTGGATTTCAGCCAAAACCTCCCACGCTTGAGAAAGGCGAGGTTCAATATCTAAGACCTGCTTCATCGAGTGTTCAGCTTCATCCATTTGGCCCTTGTAGAAGTATGCTAGAGACATCGTGAAATATGCGTCAAAGGACTGTGGATCAATCTGAATTGCTGTTCTGGTTGCTTCAATGGCTTCATCATGTCTATTCAGATTCAGGAGAGAACTAGCAAGAGATGACCATGATCGTGCAGTGACAGGTCCAATCTCTATTGCCTTTCGAAGACAGCTCTCAGCCTCTTCGAACCGATTTAGGTGGCCCAGTGTTGATCCTAGGGAATACCAGTACTTAGAGACCAATGGCGAAATCTCAGAAGCCCTCCGGTATGCTCGTTCTGCATCACCCATTTTGTTGAGGAACATATAGCACGTTCCAAGCAAATCCCATGCTTCAGGGCTGTGTGGAGCAAGGCTCACAGCAATATTTAGCTCTTTCTCAGCTTCATCATACTTGTAGGCCTCTAGCAGCTTTGTGCATTTTGCTAGCAGAGTAGCGAGTTCTTCATTCATCCGGACCGGCTCTCCCAACTATAGGTAGCTCGCCATTGGCGGCACATATAGATTGCTGCATAGAGATGTATTCTGAATTCGATGATGCCCTCTGATTGATTTGGACATCAGCCGAAACATAAGAAGACTCTAATATGAGGTCCAGCAGACGATTAAGTTCCAACTCAATAAGGTTGAGGGAGATAAATGGAAGATACTGAGCAAACAACCAGTAGTCCAGCTTACTCAAAGAGGTACATGATTTTCCTTGTTGCAATCATGGGTCTAGTGAGTCAGATGGATAGCTGGCTCTCATTAATTGAAACTAAAGCAGTACCTGGTATACTCGATGAGTTCTGGTCAGGAATCGCTGAAGCGACTGCTCGAAGCGAGTTTGCATTATTGCAGGGATTCTTTGGCATCATAGTATTTGGCGTCTTCTTCATAGCTTGGTTTGCTGACGCGTATGGAAGAAGGATGGGCATATTTACTCTAGTCCTTGTGATGGGTATTCCTGCGATCCTCATCGTCTTCTTGTCATTCAACATCTACATGTTCTTGCTTCTCTATTCTGTAGTGATCATGGGAACCACTTCAAACCTATGGGAAGTTCCAATCTCAGAAGAAGCGCCGGCAAAGACTCGAGGACTCTATGGTAGTGCTGCATTCCTCATTGGAGTCATTCCACTCTATGCCATCCTTGGAGTCTATTTCATTGACAGCTTCGGATGGAGATGGGGCTATGGGTCCATGTTCTTTTTGATGCTACTGCTGATGGTCCTACTCTACTATATGAAGGACCCCCAGAGATGGAAGGACACTCTAGAGGCACGTGAGCGAACTCGTCTTGGAATCATGGATGCGCTTAGAAAACTGAGAAGGGAAGATCGCAAATACATCGTCATTGCGACCGTTGTCTATCTAACGTGGACAATTGCCTTCAAGATGGCTACAACTTTCGGTGGAGAGTACTTCACTGGAGTGCTGACATATGATGATGATGCGTTCAACCGAATTCTGTTAGTTGCGGGGCTTCTCTTGCCTGCTAGTGCCCTGGTTTCAGGCATATTGCTTGACAAAGTCGGTAGAAACGTCGTGCTAGTTATGGGTTCTCTTGGATCAGTGGCATGCCTTATAGGATTGGGACTTACTGGAGAACCGATACTCTACCAAGCCGCCTATTTCTTCATGGCAATGGTCTTAGCATGGATCTATGTTTACCTCGCTGAGATATTCACAACAGAAGTGAGGTCGACAAGCATCGGTGTATGTGTGACTGGAGCACGACTAGGATACGTCGTTGGTCCATGGCTCTCAGCCATGCTCACAGCAATGTTCCCAGTAATGGACGGCTTTTGGATATTTGCAGGCCTACTGATGCTCATTCCTCTCGTGACACTTCTGACGAAGCCGCTAGAAACAAAAGGGAAGACTCTCGAAGAGATTGAGGTTGAGCGATAGAATTGCTGAACTGTTGAGGAGCGAGAATGTGCGCTCCTCGATTCCTTTCTTTACAAGAGTGAGAGTGCAGAATCATCAAGTCCATGTCGAAGAATAATTTCACGCATGATCGAATTCATGCCCTCTAGTTTGTCTGCAGGAAGTAATTCTGGCTCATGCATTTCCAGTAAGGAGTCAACTCTGGCTTTGGCCAGATCCATTGTTTCTTTGGAGCCATTTTCAACCCAGGCATCCAATGATAATCTATCGATCGCATCAGAAGGAAAGATGTGTTCCTTTCGGAGGTGCTTCAGAGTATGTCTTTCTTTCAGGTAGTTTCCCCCAGGACCTGCTGCTCTAACTAACTCCGGAATTTCATCTATACCATCAAGATTTACTCCTTCCTTGACGCGCAAAGCAGCACCGCATATCTCATTGTCGAGAACTAGCTTCTCCAAGGACTGACAATTGATGCTCAACAGCATTCCTGGACCTGAAACAATGTTGATACCAGCAAGTGCTGCTTGTATTAGGCCCATTGCTGACTCGTAGCCACTCTGTGCATCAACGGCTTTCGAGTCAGACACACCAAGATAAGCATGGGTTGGTATTCCATAGAACTTCCCCATCTCTGCAGATGCACATGCAATAATGGCAGCCTCAGGCGCTCCGATTCTGCTGGTGCCATATCGTTGGTCCAAAATTGAAGTAGCACCTCCATAGACTAAGGGAGCGCCAGGCTTTGTTAACTGAGCAATCACTATGCCACTGAGAACCTCAGCATTGAATTGAACTAGGGTTCCAGCGAGGGTCACTGGAC
>JAEOTX010000016.1 GCA_016839605.1 Candidatus Thorarchaeota archaeon
AGGTCGTAAGGCATTCTTCATACACCCACGCTGGATGGTTACCGCCCTCGTCTTCATAGCCTCTATATCTGTTTCCATGCGGATGAAACGCCTGGTCTCTGTATTGCTATCCTTAAAATAGGAGCATCTATCAATTTTCATTCCCTACAGAGAAGAAGGTCAAGCAATGAGATTACGATCTATCGGCTATGGAGCATACATGGGAATTTCGCTCCTGGTGAGTCTAACATTAGCAGCTGTTCCAGCTATTGCGACCATACTCGTTGCTTATGATCACATTGACTTTCAACTCAATCGAATCGGTTGGCCTTTCGTAAACATCGAGAGTTTCATTCAGGCAATCTTTGGAGAGATCCTTCCACAGATAGTATACGACCGCTTTTGGTTCATTGTCTTTATGCCGACCATTTTCTGCATCTGCTATGGTCTCTTTCTTGCATTGCTGGCAATCATGTTCCGCGTGTCGCGGAGAGGAATTCCATATCTGGAGGATGGCTACTACCCTATGGAAACAGAAGAGTGGTTGCTTTACGAATTCTATGAGGTCTTTTACATCCTATTCCCCTATTTCGCCTGGTTCTTCTCAATCTTCTTTGACACAAAGCCCAGACATACATGGTTTGGAGCGAAGATTGGAAAGTTTACTGTGGTGGGGAATGGTCGACTCTTCAACCCCGAACGAACAATAATTGGCGACAACTGTTGGTTCGGCTATGACGCCATCATGAGCGGTCACGTCTATGAAGGTGATCGACTATACCTCAAGACTGTCAAACTGGGAGACCGTGTCATTGTTGGTGCAAACGCCGTCATTCTTCCTGGAGCTGACATCGGCGACAATGTGATCGTGGGAGCAAACACTGTTGTGCCTAAGGATAAGGTGATACCTCCCAATACAATCTGGGTGCATGGGAAGGCCATTCCAAGGCGAGAACGTCAGCCAGAGATTGTAAGGCATCAAGTCATTGGGGGCCCCCCAGCTGCATTCCCTGAAGAGGATGAAGATGATAAGGACGCATCCTCAAATGAGGAATGAAGATCACAGACTCGGATATCAGGAATGACCAATGGAGGTCTTATGTGAAGTTACTAATGTTCCACGTTGAGAATTTCTGGTTCTGTCCGGACGAGGACGTTAATGCAGAAGGGACTAACTATGATGAAGGGCTTTTGGTCTGGATTCAATCTGAGGTGCAAGATGAAACAGATCGTACTGGCGTGCTCAGAAAAATGGTGAAGAACATCAGATGGCTAGCAAAGAAATTTGGTATATCACGAGTCATTCTACATTCCTTTGCGCATCTTGGAGAGAGTAAGTCTGCACCTGAGTTTGCTGATGGTATTATTGAAGAGACCGCTATGCGTCTCAGAGACCGTGACTATGACGTTCATACCGTTCCTTTTGGAGCCTTCCACGAGTTCAAGATGCACGTAAAGGGGCCTTCATTGGCAAAAGTCTTCAAGAGTTTCTAAGGTCTTTTCTGAACGAATGAGAGTAGATCTGGATGCATTCTCACTTCGCAGTCCGAGATATTAGGAATAAATCCAGGGAATGGGATTCTTCTCTTGTAATACCATGAACCGACACCCTCACATTTCGAGTTCTTGGCGTCATAATACCTGCAGTCCATACAGGGCATTGTTCTATCTGGAGGATTTTCCACAACAACCTGAACATAATCCCCCTTGAATCTGTCCCACATGCGAAGAGTTCGAGTTGCTCTCATATAGTTCTGTACTTGTGAAACGTTATAAGACACCCAAAAAAAGTGGATACGCGCACAATTGAGATGAGTACATAACCACTGTAACGGACGAGCAAGTAAGATGCAAGAGAGGCCAAAATACACTCCCAGAGGCTATCAGACATATATCTTGGATAGAATCGCCGAGTTCCAGGATACCAATTTACTACTGGAGCTTGATTGCGGTCTCGGGAAACGGTTTGTCACCCATCAGATCGTGGCGGAGCGATTTCCAGACCTCAAGTTCATCATTGTTGTGCATTCGTCATCATCACTCGCCGAAACAGTTGATTATCTCAAGGGGGAGTATGGTGGGTTGGAAGAGGACTTAGGCGAGCTGTCTTCACGTGTGCCTTCTCCAAGGAGACCCCACATACTAAAGGAAAAGCGGATTATTGTAGCTACTCCACAGGTATTGGCAGGAATGGCAAAGAAAGACCTGAGTCTATTCGAGTCGTTTGATGCAATATTGATTAACGAGGTTGATACACTCATCAGGAGGTCGGGAGGGCATACTGCATTGGTATTCCCATGGCCTTCCATTCTGTCACTACTAGGTGACAAGTGGCTCATCGGCATGAGTGGAACCCTTCGCGATGACCACGCGGTCTTCACTAAGGAGCAACTCGAGATACGTGATGAACTGAACACTTTGAAAGAACACATTCCAGAGTCAGAACTCATCTCCATGGAGGACTTGTACGGAACAGATGTGGAGAGCTACCTCGAGCCTACATTCCTCACAATCGGAACTGTAACAGACGTGAAGATTAGATCGATTGCCACAGTCATGGACGAGCTCATTCGAAACACAAGATCTGAGATAATGGCTGAGCTTGCTGAAGGAGATAACTTGGACTTGGTAGAGGGTGATGCTAGGCGAGTACATATGCTACTCGAAAGACTACCCATCACCGAGGAGTTGAAAGGACAGTACTCCACGCTCTTGATGCTGCGGAAATACATCTATGCTATGCCGCCTAAGCAATTTCTCAGGATGTTTCACTCAGACTTCATGAAGCAGTACTTCAATGTGAGTCAGCTTCGTAGAACGCTTCCCACGGTCTCAGCTAAAGTCACTCGGGTGCTCCAAATTGCATTGAACTACAAAAAGACGGTTGTGCTCACTTCCTACCTTGAGATGGTCTCTCAGATTCAGAATGTGCTTGAAAAGGCAGGTCTCACCGTTCTTGTAATAACGGGGCAGACTCGCGACAAGGGTGAGGTCTTACGCGAATTCAGAGAGAATCCTGACACACATGCACTTGTAATGTCACCAGTTGGTGAGCGCGACCTAGATATTCCTCAGGCCGAGGTAATGATAATCTGCGATACGATCAATACATCAAAAACCATGTATCAGAAGATGAAAAGAACCAGGGGTGGTCTTGTAGTACTTCTTGCTTACAGCGGCACCTCTGAGGAGCGAAAGGTCAGAAGACTGATGCAACGTGTCCTAGAACGTTATCCTTGGTCCACCGCAGTTGTGGAGCATAAATCCAAATTGTGATGTAATAGAGCGACTATTTTCCTGCGAAAGTTTCAGATATGAGGTTCAAGAGTGATTCCTGATATGTGGGATCCACTTTTGACTGGACGTAGCGACACAACTCAATGAAGCGGTTAGTCCTGGCATCTGCATCTTCTCCAGTACCTATAATCCTCCTCGCACTCTTGCTAATCTCTCTGGTCACTGATTTCGCTTTCTTATACTCACCCAGTATCTTTTCAGCTTCCTGTTCAACCCTCTGAATTTGACTCTTGACTCGGATATCAGCCAGATCATCACTTCCAAGGGCTTTGACCATGTCCATAATAACATCAAGAATCCCATTATGCAATCCTGCTATCAAGGCTTCCACCTCATAAGCAGTGAACTTGACTATAGTCGAAGCATCGCCTAATTGCCACTTTAAGTCGCTACTCCTGTTGACCGTGAGTTCTCTATCTCCAATGGCAATCTTCTCATCGAAGAATCTGCTATCAAGACTTCCCTGTACAGCAGTTTTCATGAGGGCGGCCTCAGCCAGCTTCAAGTTTATAGTCTGTCCACCATTCATGACTACAATGCAATATCCCTGTTTTGGCTTTGTCTTCTTTACGTAGTCTGATGCAGGGGCAACTTCCACTGGGGGCAAATGCGTCAGCTTCTCAGCTAGTTCCCTGATTTCCGCTTCAGTGCATACGTAAGTCTGTCTGTCTCCTGCGATTGATATTGTACCCTCTTCAGATCGCTCAAAATCAATCTTGTTTCCACCCCCAACATCGGTCGTTTTGTGATAGGTCTGTTTATAGCTTCTAGCTGTTTGAGCGAGCTTCGTGAGCGCGGCTGCAATCATATGGGCCTCTCCATATCCAAGAGTGATTTCAGCAGCACCATCTGTGCCGCGTCCAATCCCAACGGCTCCATCGGTTCGTATTTTGACGTACATCTCACCAATCACCACTTCTTCCTGTGACTAGAACATAGAAAACTATTCCGGCATAATTCTGCTTCTTCTCATTGGGCCTTTATCTAGCACCTGACCAAGCCTCAGAGGGGAAACTACCTGTCGCATTAATGCAAGAAACAGGATGGACCAGAAACGCAGAAGGTACTTGACCTTCTGCATTCATAGATTAAATCTCGTCGTCCACTTCGAAGACTATTGCACCAATTTCCTTAGTTTCGAAGCCGATGCCAATCTTGTGTGGCCCGGCTGGGAGAGGGTCTGCTTTCACATGGACTTCGACTTCAACTCCTACCTTGATTAGGAAAGTGCTCGAAGCTGTGACTTCTGCTGCTGGAACCTCTCCATCTGGGGTCTTGATTAGCAACGCATCAAGTGGGTACTCATTGCCATCCACAGTGACAGGTGCCATACTCGTCGCAGTTCCATTTGATAGGGAGTTCTTGATCTTGAAGCTGAAGCCATCATCTTGGTTAGCGAGGCTATTCTTTACGTACAGTCTCTTCAGGATGCTTGCAGGTATCTTCATTCTTTATTCATGCCTCCAATGAGGTTCTTGACCCAAACTTTTGGCTCAATCTTTTATAGGTTCCGAACAGTATCTAGAGCGACAAAATACCGCAGATTGCGCCTTAATACAATCAGTGGGACATTCTTCTGATCGTGGAGAATGATTCCATTAACCCCCCATCGATTCTGCGGACAGTAAAGCATGCCAATGGATTGTTGAATTTATGACATCAACTGAAGATTCTCAGAGCTTGGTCCAATATCGGTGTGAAGTCTGTAACGCTCCGTATCCACTGGGGGCAGATGACGTCATCTCAACCTGTCCCTATTGCGGTCACACATTTGTCGTGGACGGTGGCGAAATCAAAACACACCTGCTCTTGAGCAATAAGCTTGAGAAAGAAGGAGTGGAAGAAGTAGTTACCGATTGGATACGATTTGCAGCTTCTAAGTCAGTCGGGAAGGGAGTTACGAAGGACATCGAGCTAGGCGAGCCGGGTCTTCAATGGATTCCGATGTTCCGAGTGAAGGCATCTACTCAGACATATCATTTTGGAGCTGATCAAGAAGGATCGGGGAAAAACAAGCGTTGGGTCAAAGTCGAAGGCAGGGATTCAGCCAAGATTACTGAGTGGGTACTGGCTAGGCGATATGCTGCCACCTTTGGCATCCAAGAGTTCATTGAATCTCTAGAAGACAAAGAATCAAAGAATTTTGACATAAATCTCACAAGCAAAGCACAGGTACTCAACGCCGAGATTGCTGATACAGATGCATCTGTACGTGCTAAGCATCTAAAGTCAGAAAGAGACCGAGCCGAGCTCAATGAAAAGATGGAGAAACTATTCGATTACAGGCTAGATATGGAGACTGACGATTGCTCATATGTTCATGTTCCCTATTGGATAATTAGATACGAGTATCGTGGAGGTACTTTCCGTGTTGTGGTGTCAGGAGCTAGCGGAAAGGTCGTACTTGGAGAGCTGCCTGTTACAAAGACCTATCGTGTAAAGAAATGGTTCTCAAGCCTGTTCATGCTGGTTGCTGCTGCACTCCTCATCCAAGGCACCCCCTATATCACATACGCCATCCTAATGGCCGACTCATCAGACGGAGAGGTCTTTCTCATCCCAGTTGTGATGTTCATATTGGGGATTATTCTATGGGC
>JAEOTX010000146.1 GCA_016839605.1 Candidatus Thorarchaeota archaeon
AGTGAAAGCAAATTGCTGGACAACCGATTGAGCGTGGAAGAAGTGGACATATCGCAATTCAGGAATAGCACTCGCTCTGCTTTCGTGGCTGCAATCATGCTGGCAATTGCCCTTGTTCTGCCTTTTGCATATCGCATTGATGTAGGTCCCGGTCCAGATTCTATTAGAGCTATGATTTGGGACTACATCGAGTCCAGCTGGTATTCAGGGTTCAGAATCTGGAATCCCCTTGACACTCTGCCCTACACACTTCTGAGGCTCATCTTTGCAATAATGCTGGCAAGATTGTATACTGGTAAAACATCTCCACAGAGGACGCTCATGGTAGGAATCTTGGCAGAAATCCAGCCAGTACTTGTATCAGCTCCCTTGGTCTTCTTGGTTGACTGGCAAGGTGATCCTTGGGTGCCTCTATATATTCCACTCCCGATAATGTTGATGTTTGGAGTAGCCCTCCTCCTGTGGTTCAAATACAAACAGGTTGAATGACAAGGAACATGTTCAAGTGAAAAAGACTGGTGGACAGGGCGAGATCCTCACTCGAAGGGATTTTATTGTGGATGTCGGTTTGCCTGCATCAACAACGGCTTCTGAGGTTCGATTCAAAACTGGAGTGCGATCGAAATGACATCTAGTCACCTTCCACTTATCCGTGAATACAACAAAGATGATGAAAAGGGATGGTTGCGCTGTGCGTTTTAGCATTCCTATACTCTGCATACTATGACGATGTCTATCGAGAGAAGGAGCGTTATGAATCGCAATCTATTGAATTGGTGACAGAGGTAGGGGGGAAGGTGGTCGGACTAATAGACATCGAATGCGAGAATGAACCCCATACTATCTGTTCAAGTAGTTCTGACGGAGATGAATTACATGTTGCTGGAATGATTTGGCACCTTGCAGTACATCCGGATTTTAGACGCCAAGGCATCGCAAAAGGGCTACTCCAAAAAGCTATGGAGGAGTCGCGAGAACTAGGACTCTCAAGACTGGAAGCCTGGACCCGCAATGACGGTCAGGCGGAGATGTGGTATCAAAAGCAAGGCTTTCAGAGAGCTGAATCATACTACCACATCTACATAGACTCAGATGAAGTCACACCGGAAATACTCAACACTCAAGTCCCAAGAATGTATCTAAGATCCGCATTCGCGCATTACACAGGTGATGACATGTCAGTTGTCAGCAAATTCAAACGTGTCTATCGTTGCAGTAGATACAATCTGATTTTGAAATGATGAGCGAAAAGATGGTGGACAGGGCGAGATTTGAACTCGCGACTTATCAAGTGAGCGCCGTTCACTATACATATATCCCTCTACTAGGACTATTCGAATCCAAGCACAGTTCCGTTCAATAGGCTACACTGTCAGGGGGAAACGCATTCTGAGAACAATGATACTTGGAAAGACTAGTCTAGAAGTGTCTAGAGTTGGGATTGGAGGGATCCCTATCCTCCGTATTCCTTTTGAAGAGGCTGTTAAAGTGGTTCAGTTCGCTCTTGATTTAGGTGTAAACTTCATTGACACTGCGAACGCATATGCCAGCAGTAAGGGCAGTAGTGAGGAACGAATTGGAAAGGCAATCGATGGACGAAGAGAAGAGGTCATTCTGGCCACAAAGAGTGGTGCGCGAGATAAGGACACATCCTTGGAACATCTGAACTTGAGTCTAAAACGACTTGGGACTGACTACATAGACATTTGGCAGTTTCATAGTCTCAGCAAGATGGATGATTACGAAGCGATTCTAGCTAATGATGGTGCAATGAAGACCGCCGAAGAGGCTCTGGAATCGGGCATCATCCGGCATATAGGATTTAGTAGTCATGTCTTGGATGCTGCAATCCAAGTGGTCAAGAGTGGACATTTCGAGGTCGTTCAATATCCTTTCAATTTTGTCAACAATGATGCTGCAGCTGAACTCATACCTCTTACCAAGAAGCAGGATATGGGCTTTATCGCTATGAAGCCCTTTGCTGGAGGGCACCTCGAGGATGCCAGTCTAGCAATCAAGTATCTCCTTCAGTTTGATAATGTGTTGCCGGATCCAGGCATAATGAAGTTTGGAGAGATTCAGGAAATCGTAGATATTGTACGTGGTTCTTGGAAACTTTCGGCACAGGAAAAGCGCAGGATGGAAGAGATTCGTACAGAACTTGGCAAAGGATTCTGCCGATGGTGTGGGTATTGTATGCCTTGTCCACAGGGTGTGGATATTTCCTGGATAATGAACGCTCAGTTAATGCATAGCTACGGTGATCGCTACTACAACAACACCGCCAAAGCAATGGAATCTGCAAGTAATTGCATTCAATGCGGCGAGTGCGAATCAAAATGCCCCTATGGGCTGCCGATTGCTGATACAATTGCTGAGAACGTAGAGTGGTACGAGCAGCAGGAACCCTATAAACTCCAAACCAGCGAGTAGTACAGGCCAGAGATCACGAAATCTGCAGCTCCATTTCCATATTGTATGAGCCGAAGAAGTGGTGGACCGGGCGAGATTTGAAGATTTTATTCACTGTGGGCCTCGTGACTCGCTGTATCTGTTATGCATTTCCACTATTGCTGCCTTCATCTCATCCGAGAACTCGACAATCAACTCATCCTTCATTTCCTCAGTAAGATCTTCACCTGCAGATATTTTCTCTCCAGCAAGGCGCACAGCCTGAAGAAAGCCCGATAGCTGCTTCTTTCCTTCCTCGTAGCGCAATATCTGCGCAGCGGGAAGACAGATTGGCAGTGCCATCGGATAAAGAGCTCTTACTATGTCGAAGTTGCTCGTGTCGGGGAAGCCACATGTTGCCGCTAAAATCATACGTGGGAACCTACTCACTCTACCAGGATGCCGTGTTTCTCCACCATGGGTTTCCATTTCTGGAAGGGTGAATACGAAGGTTCGTTCAAGTAGTCTCTGCAAATAGTGGGTCACATTGCGTCCATAGATTGGGGTCCCAAGTAGCATTACATCCGCCTCTGCAATGGATGGCAGGAGCTTATCCATGTCGTCCCTTTGTACACACTTGCCAGGTGTCACCCACCAGCAGTTGAAACATCCACGACAGCCATTAATCTCTAGGTCGACAATATGGTGCTTCTCAACAACTGCCCCCGAAGACCTTGCTCCCTCAATGAAGGCCTCCAAAAGTACGTCTGTTGTACCACTAGATTTCCTAGGACTTGCATTGAAAACTAGAATCTTCATGTATATCACCTACTCTCTTCACCCTTATAGGATACGGGTCTACGCATGTTTCTGTCTTGGAAGCTCTGCAGAGAAAATCTGGTGGACCGGGCGAG
>JAEOTX010000147.1 GCA_016839605.1 Candidatus Thorarchaeota archaeon
ATCTAATGAGGACGAGAGGAAGAAAGGGCGTGACTCCAAAACAGCTTCTTCAGGAGGTCCCTTTCGCAGCAAGGACAGTTAGATACGCACTAAGAAAGCTTCTCAGGAAGAAGTTGATTAAACGGATTCCGTGCCTTCAGGATATGCGTCAGTGGATATATCTTCCAGCTTAGGAGCTAGGCTTTGCGCATCTCCACCTTACCAACGGTGGCGTCTTTACTAGCGAAGAGTACTTTCCCATGTGCTTTGACAAGCTCTGAATAGACATCTATTGGGTTCTCAACATTGGCTAGTGAGTCAGCATTATAGGCACAAATTGCAGTCAATGGTATATCGAGTATTGTATGGAGTGCCTTCTCGTATTCAATTAGCTCATCAACGAGGGAATGTTTCATGAAGCACGACATCTCGCCTGTGACGCGTAGCCCCTTGAAGCCTTCAGCAAGCGCATCTGTGTAGTACTTGTCCCACTTGTCCATAATATCCAGCACACTGAATTTTCCATCTCTGATGTAAATGTCAGTGTAGTTCATTATACCAAGAGCGCCTGTTTCTTCATACTCGCTTACAGGGATGCCAAAATCTCGCATAGCTTTTCTGATCTCATTGGGCGACTCTTCAGAACAAACATACTTCGCAGCCTCGCCTCTGTCAAGACCGTATCTGATGTAGTTGAAGAGTGTGTTTCGTTTAGCCTCAAGTGAATCATAGACAAGAATCACATGATCTCTCGGGCTTAGATGCTTGACAATCCTAGTCATCTTCTCATATGGTGACAGCTTGTATGTTTCCCATCCATTGGACTTGGCGAACTGCTCTTCAAAGTCCCTCTCTATGAGTCCAACGAGGCTTCGGTCGTCAGTCCACAGACATTTCATGTCAGACAATGTCCCTTCAGGAGTTGTGGTGATTATTGCCTGAGTTCCATCGAACAGAACATACCGACTTGGTAGAGTTTCAATATACTTGAGGCTGAAAGAGTTGGCTGGTATGTGTTTCTGAAGGGTATCTGGTATCGTATCCTCGTTATCAGGACATACTGTGAGGATTCGAACTCTGATGCCACGATCCTTCGTCCCATTGAGTGAGTCTGAGTAGTTCATAATGAAGCGGACAATATTTGCACTTGAATCCACAATATCAATAGAGCGCGTTGAGTTCTCAATCATTGCGGCTGTTCTTGATGCTATAGCATCTTTCTCAGAAATCAGGGTGAAGTGGTACTCTTCCTCTTCAGGCTCTATTGTTCCCACTTCAGCCTCAATGCTTTCGAGAATGCCATCTCTCTTGGAATATAGACTCGAAATCTCTTGTTTTGCCTGTTCCTCCTTCCGATTAATCAGTATGGCTAGAGCATCCTTCAGGGGCATGGCCCTTATTTTGACTGGTCTTCCAAGAACCCTATCAATGAGTCCAGCCTTCTCCAGTTTGGGCAGCGTCCTATAGACCTCTTCGCGTCGAACCTTTGCATGTTTTGAGATCTTGCTAGCAGAGGTTGGTCCTAATCTGACTGCAGCCAGATAGACCTTGGCCTCATATGGAGTGAGCCCAAACTCTGAAAGCCTCCTCGCGCTATCCTCAAAGACAGTCAAACCTTGACACTCCTTGAATACCTGCATACTAGTAGACCTGGTTGCATTTCACAGTTTTGGATTGAATCCTTGGCGTTCGAATTTATCCTAGTAATGTCGATTTTGCAGAGCAGATTCAAACATTGCCACGATATTCTCTGGAGGAACCTCAGCGGTTATGTTGTGAATGTTAGACGCAATATAACCCCCTCCCGGCTTTAGACATGTCATATTGATCTTGACCTCCTTACGCACCTCCTCAGGAGTGCCAAATGGGAGTGTGGTTTGAGTGTTGCATAAGCCGCCCCAGAACGTGATTATCTTACCAAATCGTTTCTTGAGGCTACATGGTTCCATATCAAAAGCACCGACTTGCACTGGATTCACTGCATCGTAGCCTATCTCTGCAAAGTGCGGAATGAAGTCAGGGACTGATCCGCAAGAATGGTAGTTGATCTTCACATCAGCCAGTTCATGCACTTTCTCTGAGAACCGCCTCTCTATTGGTTTGATTAGTGGTTCATATATTCGCTTGGGACTCATGATTGGGCCTGCCTGTTCTGATAGGTCTCCATTATTTGACACAATGTCAACATAGTGTTCATCCCCAAACCTCACTTCTTCAAGAAAGGTGGTGACATAATCAGTCCAGTATCTCTCTAGTTCCTCCATGGCCGCGATTATCAACTCAGGAGCCTTCTGTAAATGCCTCATTGCTTTTGAAAAGCCGAATACGAACGTCGTGTATTCGTAGATGCATCCAAGTGGCGGGGCTGCAATGGCAAATTCAGTTGTTTCCCTTAGTTCTTTTGCCCGTTCTCTCAATCCCTTCAGAGGTGTCTTATCAGTTCCATCGGGCCAATCGTACTCCCTGATTTCCTGCTCCCTTTTCATGTCGCTGAGGGGATGAATGACTGGGTCATAATAGAGGACCTCGTCAAGGTCCTTCTCCGCACTGTTTCCCCAGAACACTCCGAACTGATCCCATATACCTTGGAACCTACCCTCCACCTCTGGAGTATAACTCGCAGGTCGAAACGAAGACGGTGCTCGAAGCCACCGGATGTCAATATGGAACCGTTCGAGGACTTCTTCACAGGGATCTGCAATCTGCTGAAGGAAATCACTGTAGCGAATATTGTAATCCTCAATACCGAGGTACTCGAGGAGCCGCCGATATGCCACAATGTGAATACCTGACTGATTCCCGCCAAAATCTAACGGCACCATGTCCGGCTGTTTATGGTTCAAAGCAGCCAGTACACGTTCTCGTGAGTTCATGTCAGTATCCTCCGATTTCCCTGACCAAAGCTCCTGCAAGTTCTAAATTCCGAATAGCGAGGTCCAACGGTTCCCAAGGCCATTCACAGCCCGCTGAGAACATGTACCATCCATCTGGCTTACCTGCTAGGATTGCGTCAGTAATCTCCTTTGTGACTTGAGTTCTGGTGTACATCTCATTCCCGAAGATGGAGGTGTTTGTATTGCCCCTGAGGCAAACTCTTCTTCCAATCTTCTCTTTCGCAGCAGCGATATCCACTTGATAGTCAATGTCCAAGACTGATGTTTCTGAAGCCGCGACGAGTTCCAGCATGTCACGACCTTCCCTGTCAACTACAGAGCTGTCTCCACAGACGTGGTAGAGCACAGGTACGTGTTTCTTAATCTCCTTGAAGAGCCTCTGGGTTGATTCAAGACAAGCCTCTTCATACCGTTTGGGACCTATCTGGGACACAGCAGAGTCACCAGCACCGATGATATCTGCTCCTGCCTCAATCTGCATCTTTGCAAATTCCTGTTGAACAGGTAATATTCGTCTGATGAGATTCAAGATCTTCTCATTCCAATTAGGTTCACGTGCCAGTTTCAAGATATTCATCAGACCAAATAGGCAGCATATCTCTGCAAATGGGGCTTCAATCCATCCCATAACACATTGTCCATGACCTACCCTTTCCTTGAGAAGGCGTACTGCATCAACTCGGTCTTGGACCCGGTCTGCAGACTCCAAATCCGGGCGCTCAATAGATGCGAATTCATCCAGACTAAGATATCTCTTGGCGACTGGGGTATGGCTCGAGAAATCAACTTCGACGCCCCAGGCACTGGCTTCTCGATAGGCGTCTGTTGACACATTCACATGGTCTAATCCAAATGAATTGGCAAATCTGATTTGAGCCTCTGCCAAAACACTCGATTTCTTACAGTAGACATTGCTATAGTCTATAGCATCGACGGCGGCTGCAAGATGCATTATGAACGGGTTGAATGGGACTCTGTCTGGTGTCCCTTCAATTGCAGCCAGAGTCCGTTCTAGTGAATTCATTGTCGTCAGCAACTCGCAATGAGGAAGTACCAGCTTTTGACTAGTACCTGATCTCCCATGTAAGTGGTTTGCCCGGCAAGCTTTCCCCACTTACGACTAGCTTATCATCTTCCTGAATGATCTTCCTATTCTCTCCATTGATAGTCAGTCCAGACACACGCTCAAGTTCTTCCCTGTCAAGGTGTATAGTAATTTTCCAGTTTCCTTTGGTCATAGGTGCATACATACCCATGTAACCCGATTCTGTTCTTTCAAACTCTACTAGAGATGACTTGAATCTATACGAGTCCATAGGCAATGATGGTGCAAAATGCAATCCTTCCTCATTGAATTCCACACCCAACAGCTTTGGAATGTTTTGCAGCGGCCAAGCATGTGGGTGCATGTTCATGACAGGATAATCTGTCCAAACAATTTCAGTAGCGGCACCAATGCGTTCAAGATCTCGTTCTTCTTTTGTTTCCCGAGAAGAGTCTTCCTCACCCTTATGGATAGTTCCGCCAGGGAAGTCGGAAAACTCAGAGTTGTATGTATCTGGCCCACTCCAGATTCCGTACCAGATTTCGGGATAGTTCTCAGCATGTAATGCCAGTGAATTCTTCTTCCATTCATCCCATGCCATCTTGCCATCAACAAGTGCCAATGCCCAGACTAGTGTCCCATTGATTGATGGCCAGATACCAGCATTTGCGCCAATTCCATCATCACCCGCCATTTTATCATCTGGCCGTCCGTGAATGTTGGCTCCAGTCTTTGATGGCTGTCTGACATTCGTATCAATTGATTGAACAAGCGCCTTCCCCTGATCTGGACTTGCAGATCCTCCAATAATGGCCCAAGGCTGTGGCTCTAACCAGAGGTTGTCCTCTCCAACCCATCCAAGATTATCTGAAAGCCAAGCACGTCTGAACCACTCCCCAGTCCATTGTGCACGAACTGCTTTTCTCTGAGCATCAGCCCTTCGCAATGCATCTTCCGCTAGTGTGTTGTCACCTGAGTACCTCAATAACCGTGAATAGATATCGAGTCCGTATGCCGCCATTGAGGCATTGAGAACGCTTTCACCTACTTCCTCAACCAACAATTGTTCATCATCTGGAACATATCCTAGGACCATTGCATCATTCCAGTCACCATTCGAAAGACGCTGCAATCCATGTCTTCCAGTTCCAATGTCTTCGACCAGGTGCTTGTAACATCTGATTAGAAGATCGCGAACGCTCTCCTCTCCCGCTTTCTTGCCATATACTGGATATGTTGCTATCCTTTCATCTAGAAAATCTAGATCTCTTGTTGCGAGCACGTACTCGCTGGCTAACCAGAGAAGCCATAGTTCCTGATCGCTTGGTTTGAAGGGTGAGGGCAAGTACATTCCGCTTCCCGTGATGCCGTAGGGAATCACACCTTCTGGAGTCACTGTCTTGAGTGTGTATCTAAGGACGTCCTTGACGATGTAGGGCTCACAGAATATAAACGGCAAAGCATGCTGAAGGGGGTCTCTTGCTGCACCCTGAAATCCGACGACATATTGGTAGACGTGACCCTGAGAAAGGATATGTTCATTGAAGAAGCTGTCATAGGTCAGATTGCTTCTGAGGTAGTAATTATGCCAAGTGAGTTCGCGGTCAACCCAACCCTCGTCATCAAGTTTCAATTGAATGCGTCGTTTCTTCCATTCTTCACATGATTTGGACAAGAGATTCGGAAGGTCCCCCTCATATTTTCCAATTAGTTCTTCGAGATCAAAACCATCCGGAAGGTATCCATAAGCAAAGTACATAGTCTTGCTCTCGCCAGGTTGTAGACTCAGTTTCCGTTCAAGAAACAAACCCACTTCGGCATCCTTGTTGGCAATATCTCTGGAGAGTAGTTTCTGTATGCCATCCGGTGCAATTGTTCCTCCTTCTCCGAAGAAGGCTGTTGCATCAGTTCCATAGTCATCAAATGAAGCATCCAAGGATACAAGAAAGACCGAGGGGGGTGTAAAGTCCTCAAGGACCGCCTCTGACACTGGTGATTTAACAGGTCCACCAGTTAGCTTCTTTCCAACTCCTGACCTCAAAGCGAAGTTGAAAATACTCCACGAAACTCGATCACTAATTGGATAACCCTTGAATCGAAATTTATCTAAAAGACCTCTATTGTCTCCTGTAATTTGAATGTCATGTTTGAATCGTTTGGAGAGTCTTCTGCGATAGTGGCTTGGATGCTCCTTTGATACAACGCTTCTCATGAGAGCCTTGAAAGAAAATTGATACTGCTGACTGCCCCAATATTCAATCCACTTCAAATCAACCGCTTCTTCTCGGTCATTCACGATAGTAACTCGTGAAATCAAGAGTGGGTCATCACCATATGGAGCAAAAACAGTCTGGTCTATAGATAATCCATCCCTTTTCACAGTCTTTCTGTAATATCCAATTCCAAAAATGCGATCAAAGAAGGATTCATCCTCCGAGTAGTATGTACTAAGAACAGTAGAACCATCTGTTAGGTAACCAAATCCTCCTCCGTATTGATGAGTCGTGGGATCAACATCGTTGAGAAACTTGGGACTACCTTCATCCTGTCGTAGCCTTATGTGTCCAAAGTTTGAAGCGACACCAACAAACCGGTCATTACCTACCTGATGCAAATGCTCCATAGGAGGACGCCAAAGTCCTCTTTCTGTGGGTGGGCTTGCCTTCGGGTCGCTTTGTTGCTTGCATGTGTAGCGATAAGCAGGTAATCCAAACTCATCCTCTATCCATTCACCAAAGTACCCTGAACCAAATGCCTTCCTAGACATCGATATCTCATCCTAGTGCCAGACGGGAAGTGAATGCACCATTAATCTCTTACTCAGATTCCAGAAGAACGAAAGAATATTACCCCGTTTCCTTACATAACAGGAAACCTCTGAAAATGGATGCAGAACCCGGAGGCGATTATCAGTGACACTCGATCAGATTACTCGGATGACCGTGGACCTAGACGTAGACAACATCGCTGAAGCCGTCAAAGCGCAAATCGATGGAGGTGCAGAACCTCAAGAGGTTCTCAAAGCACTTGCGAGCGGCATGAATGAGGTTGGTCGCCTCTATGAAACCCATGAGTATTTTCTTGCGGAACTAGTTCTTGCAGGCGAAACTATGAAGGAGGCTTTTGAAGTCTTAAAGCCCCATCTCACATCAGAGGGAGCTGGAACAAAGAATCAGGTAATCGCAGCTACGGTAAAGGGGGATAACCATGACATTGGCAAAAACATCTTGGTCACGATGTTGATATCTGCGGGGTTCGATGTCATTGATCTTGGCATGGACTGTTCCAAGGAGAAGATAGTTGAAATCGTGAAGGAGTCGGGTGCCAAGGTTGTTGCACTGAGTTGTCTTCTCACTATGACAATCAATGAAATCTCCGAGGTCGATAAGGCACTGAAGGATGCTGGTCTTCGAAAGGATGTGAAACTCATCGTTGGAGGAGCGCCTCTGAGTATGGAACTAGCCAGAAATCTCGGTGCTGATGACTATGCTGCAGATGCTATAGGCGGCGTCCGTCGAATCAGAGATTTACTGGAGGGCTAGGAAGTTGGACGCTCCCACAAGGGTTCTGAAAGCGATTGAACATGAGGAGCCAGATCGTGTTCCCGCATTTGAAAGTGCAATCACAAACAATAC
>JAEOTX010000017.1 GCA_016839605.1 Candidatus Thorarchaeota archaeon
GCCTCCGAGTAGAAGCGATAGACCAGCTACTCAAGAGAGCACTAGCCAGTGTTGTGATGAAAAGCGTTGCAAGTGCTGCGTTGACTACAACTTGGATTGCACTCAACGCCGCTTCGTAGTCTGCTTCCAAAGAAGAAACTCTGACTGGATGCGCATTCGCGGTGAGCACTATCTCAGCAATTGTTTCATCAGGATCGGTTGAGTCGATCAAAATACTTCCAATTGTGAAATCCTGTTCACGGACTTCTACCCAGGTCTCAGGACCAATAATAACGAAAACCGGATTCACTACACTAACTACAAACACTGGAACAGCTGATTCGCAAACTCCAACTACCCGAATGTTTGTTGCTGCTCCAACCTCGATGAAATCTCCAACTTGTATGTTCAATGCATAGGCTGTGTATTCGGAAATGATACACGTGCTTCTCTCATCTATAGAAAAGAAACCCAGAGATGCGTTCTCCTGTTCTATTATTGACAGAGATGCCAGTCGTGCAAACCCTTCAGGTTGAATACCTATTATCAACCCGAACTGGGTATTGAACGGGCTGCGTATGTTACTCAATCCTTGATCCATAGCGACTGCTTCCGTAACATTCGCTATATTCTCCACTTCGTCAATGAAGTTCACTTGTTCTGGAGGATCCATGTACACAACGATATCAGCAGAACTGGTCTGCCAGCCAAGATTCGAGTTCCAAGACTCTGTAACAGCCAGGCCAACATTCGTTGAAGCGAAGAAAAGAACGGTGACTGCAACGAAAAGGTTGAACACGATAAGTCCGCTGAGTGTATTGCGTCGAATATTCTTCTTCGACATCGATCGGACTACCTGTGATGATCTGGATACTAACGGTCGAATCACTAGTTCAGAATTTGCGAGCTTTGGAGATAGTGTGACAACAGCAAGCAAGAACGCTGGAATCGAAGATATTCTAATGAAATCTGATGAGATCCAACGAAAATCGAACAGATCTGAAATCACCTGCAAAATGACCAGCGAGACGAGTATCAGGGAGATAATTCCAAGAGCTCCTTGAATTTGTTTTCTAGCTCGTTGAGAAACAGTGCTTCTGTTTTGTGATGGTGCAATTGGGCCTGTACCAAGACTCTCAATAACAGATCCCCTTGATGCCCTCCAAGCGGGTAGATAACCTGCGAACAGCGTAAGCAGGATACCAAAGAAGCCAGCCAACAGTACCATCACGGGGTCAAACGCGTTCACTGACTGAATGAATTTTGCAGTTGGTGAGATTGTCACTATAGATAGCAATAGCGTCACGAACTGAATGACGATGGCACCCATCGCAAGGCCTAGAATACCTCCAAATATCGCACCTACGAAGCCAATTGTGCCAATCTCTGACATGAACAGCATGAGCACTTTAGGTCTCGGTGCGCCAAAAGCAAGAACAACCCCTGTTTCATATCGTCGTTCGTTGAACACCATCGCAAAAGCAGAGAAGACACGAAACACTGCAATGAAGCCTGCGGCTACAACAAGAGCCAAGAGAATGGTCCGTGCTTGGGTGAGAAAGATGCTGGCAAGCTCAAGGGGATAGACCTTGACATTAGAAACAATGTAATCCTCATCAAGAATGCTTGTAATGTGATTCACAATATTCGGGGCTCGAAAGATATCATCGATTTCCACCAAAAGCTTCCCTACTGAATAGTCTGGGTATCTGATATGGTAAATAGAGTGTGCAGTTTCAAGAGAAACAAAGATTACCGGCCCAATGACACCCTTATCAAGTGCTAATCCAGAGCCGCTGACATTTAAGAATTGAAATCCTGCAGTGGTTGTTAATTGAAGCTCGTCACCAACACTTAGGTTTAGGAGATTTATCGCTTCTCGTGTTAGGAAACATTGATTGTCGGAGAGGTCGAGGATTCCCTCGGTAGAGTTGAGACTGCCTATATGTTGCTCCTCGTGCAGATCTAGACCAACCAAGATTAGGTAAAGATTACTCGTTCCGTTCTCTACCCAGACATATTCTTCGATTCTGGGAATAGTGTTCGTTACGCCCGCGATTCGCTCTATTTCTCCACGCATTTCAGTTGTTATGCGTCGATTCCATTGTCCACCATTTGAAACCGTGATGTCGATTGGCGAAAGTGTGTCTTGAAGGAAAAGGTTCGCACTATTCTGGAGGTTTGTACTTGCGGAGAGAGCTGTGTAGAGGAGACTCACTGATATCGCAATTGAGATGACGGTGAACATGGCGACGCGCTTTCTTCGAAAAGCGTTTCTGAATCCCATGCGCACTATTTCTCTACTCAAAGGTGCCTCGTCTCCAAGTCACAAGATAGGCCTGAGAGGTCAGTACTTCGTAATAAGAAATATGAGTAGATAAAACAATTCTCTTCGGCTGGCAAGAACCATTCTGATAGGTCCACCCTGCCGGTTGGAGTTGATCAAGACTGTCGGATAGTAGACGTCTTACTGCCAAATTTGTACTCCGGAGAATCGCTGAACTTCCCTTTTTGTTGACCGAACCAGCATCCGAGATAGAGCCAGGGGGTCCAACATTAAAAGCAAGATATGTATCAACTGCGCTGTTTGCGGGATGCATTATATTTCCTATACTTCAGATAACAAGTATTGTCATTCAGGAAATGCCACTTTACACTGCAATGACCTTTCTCGCCGCTGGTCTATATCTACTCAGCAGGACCAGATATTACCAGGCCGCAGCAAAAATCGGAATCATTCTTGTCGCTATACTACCGTTCATAGCATTGGCTGCTAATCCAGTCTGGGATCAGCGTGGACTCATGTTCCAAATCATCACTTGGCCAGTCTTGGCAGTAGTGATTGGTAGTCAAATCCTTAGTCCAAGAGTCGAAACTCTCTTGGCTATTATATTGAATGCAGGTCTCATTATATCAGCCGCGGTCCATCCCGGGATTGCGATTCCTGTCGCAGCTGAAGTGATTGGGGCTGAAATCGCATTAACCGTTCTCGTACTGCTTGGAAATTGGACACACATGTACTATGTGGACCAACTAGAGAGAAGAAATCGAGACTTGGATGAAAGACAAAAGGAACTGCGAATATACACTTCATTATTGACACATGATCTAGGTAATGATATGCAGGTGGTCATTGGCGGAATCGAACTCTCAACGATGATGCTTCCATCTCAAGAAGGCAGAATACCTGAGCAGCTTAAGACATCTTTGGCTGCGGGAGAAAGGATGGCTAGCTTGCTTAGATTATTCTCAGCTCCACCACCTGATGAGTTCGAAAACGTAGTTTCTATGCTTGAGTACATTGCAGGTCTTGCCAAAATGACAGATAAAAACATCTCAATTGAAATCAGTGCAGACAAAGAATCTAGAGAAGTCCGTCCCACCAGCAGGCTTGTCAGTACCGTCTTTCAGAATCTAATTCGAAATGCATCTCAGCATGCAGGGGATAATCCCTCTGTTGAGGTCATGGTAAAAATGCAGCAGGAGATTCTTGAAGTCATCATTTGTGACGATGGTCCGGGAGTGCCAGCCCAATTCATAGACGTAATATTCGAAAAGGGATTCACGACAAAAGGTGGCGCTGGTATGGGGCTATATCTTACAAAATCAATCATGGAACACTTGGGTGGGAAAATTGAGCTGATAGATTTAGTTGACAGAGATGGATGTGCCTTTCGGTTGCTAATTCCCATTCAGCAGATTGCTAAGGATGAGCTCGGATACAGTAGAGTTCTTCGACAGGGGCCTAGGATATAATTCCTGACTGGATGTCTACTCAAAGAATAAATGTGCGGACGCGCACGGATTGCCGGGAGATAATTCTTGACAGAGATTAAGACCAAGGTTCAACGGGTCACCGTCTTTCGAGATGGTGCGCGTGTGTCCAGAAATGGAACCGCGAAACTAGATGCAGGGCCTCAGAAGGTTCTAGTCAAGGGCATAACTTCCTATGCACAAGAGGACAGCTTTCGAGTGAAAGGCAAGGGTCCCGCAGCACTGTCCACTATCGATGTTAGAAGAACAGAGGTTGTGTTTGATCCGAAAGAGGATGTTAAGCCGCTCTACGATGACTTAAAGAAACTAGAGAGATCTCTCCAGAAGACGAATGATGAGATTGAAACACATAATCAAAGGCTCTCCAATATTCGTGGAATGGTTGGGGACTTCGCAGGGAATTTCGGCATGCTCTTTGCAGCTAATGAAGCAAAGATAGAACAGCTAATGGAGATGGATTCCAAATCAGATAAGATGGTCGAGGCTGTTAAGAAGAAGATTAGAAACCTCCAAGAGAACCGTAAAGAGATTCAGGACCAGATTAACATCTTGAGGAACAACATCGGACAGATCGAGTCCAAGAGAAGAACCGATTCATTCTATGAGGTCGAAATATCACTGGAGGTTAGGGACAAGGCAGAAGTTGAATTGGATGTGACATACCAGGTGAGCGGTGCATACTGGATTCCATCCTATGATGTGGACCTGCACCCTGGGAATGCAAAGGTTCGGAGGATGGCGCTTGTTTCCAATACAACACGTGAGGACTGGGATAAGGTCAATCTCATTGTGTCAACAGCAACAGCACGCCCTGTTGAGGCGGTTGAGGGTTCGCCTCTCATTATCACAGCATATGATCCAGAAGTGCTCAGAAGGAGACGCGATGAAAGAAGGCGGGTATCTAGTGCGAGGGCAATGAAAAAGGAAAAAGCCATGCCAAGGCCAGCTGCGGCAGCTCCAGGAGCCATGCCACCTCCAGCTCCGCCCCCAGAGATTGAAGAGGAGTTTGCTGAGGCTTCAGAGGCGGCCTCTGGGATATCAGTGTATGAACTGCCTAAGCCTGTAACAATTCCATTCGACAACGAACGTCATCCTGTGACGCTGATTGAGGAGGAATTCGAGTCAAGCACAATTCATTATTGGTACGCAGATGGAATGGCAGAGGTGGTAGCACAGGATGAGATTACAAATGGTGATACCGTGCTTCTACCCGGAGGCGCAAAGGTGTATGCAGAAGGCGACTATATCGGTGAGACTAGCATCAGCCTGATGAGTCCTCGTGAGAAGTTCAAGCTCGGGACAAGGACGGCATATGACGTCAAGGCAACAAAGAAGCTTGTGGAACGGGAAGTTGAGAAGGCAGGCATAACTCGTGGAAAACTGAGAAGGGCATACAAGTATCTCCTTGAGATAGAGAGCTATTCAAAGCGTTCAGTGAAGATGGAAGTCTTCGACAGAATCCCTCATAGTCTGAATCCCTCCATTGAGGTAAAGGTGGACTGGGAGAAACTCAGAATAAAGAAGCAAGAGCTTGGCGTCATGGAATGGAATATCGAGCTAGAGCCAAGGGAGAAGAAGAATATAGAATACAACTATGCAGTGGAGTGGGAACGGAATGTTTCAATCAATCCCCCGCTGCCCTAAGGAGGTGTAATGATGACGGTAAAGATGAAAACACGCATAACCAATGTAACAGCATTCCGTGATGGTGCAAGAGTCACGCGGTCTGGAAAGGAGCAACTCGTGCCAGGAGAAAATGAGGTCATCATTGCGGGCCTCTCCTATCTCGCACAGGACGACAGCTTCCGAGTCAAGGGTCGAGGCGCAGCGGTTCTCAAGGGAATTGATGTGAAGCAGAAGACTCAGACCTTTGAACCCGAGGGCGACTTAGGTGCCCTCATTGAAGAATTTGAAGAGCTTCAGAAGAAACGTCAGATAATAGCAGACCTTATTGAGCAGCAGAACTCGAGGTTAGGTTTTCTTTCTTCAATATCTCAGCAGTTCTCCACAGAGTTTGGGAAGTGGTATGCCGCTGGAGAATCCGGGATGGAACAGCTCGACGAGATGGATAAAACGAGTCTGAAGCTTGTGAGTGATGCAAAGAAGAAGATTCGAGAACTGCATGACGATTTGGAGGAGATAGACGCGAAGATTCAGGTTGTCCAGACGAATATACAGAGGATGAGGGGTCACAGGCGCACTGAAACCACCAAGGAGGTCAAGGTCATGCTTGATGTCAAGGAGAACACGGAAATCGAGCTGGAGATGACCTATCAGTTAGGTGCTTCCGGTTGGGCGCCAACTTACGATGTTGATATTGGAGAAGGATTCGCTAACGTCAAGCGAATTGCAATGGTGCACAACGGAACACTTGAGGACTGGGTCGATGTTGATCTCGTTGTTTCAACTGCTAGTGCCAGACGTGTTGAGGCTGTGGAAGCAACACCCTACTACGTTGACGTGCACTCTCCTTCACTTAGAGCTGTGGGATCTGGAGGACGTGCTCTAAAGGGCTACGCAGAGAGCGTTGATGATTTCGATGGAGCGATGGAACTCTACGCCGTCGAAGAGGCGCCAATTCCAGAGCCAGTCCCAGAAATCATTGAAACCTATGCAACTGCTAGTGAGACCCTAAGTGGGACAATAATCTACGATGTTCCAGGAAAAGTTACATTGCCTACAGGTGAGGAGCCGCAGCCAATAACCCTCACCGAAGAGTCCTTTGAGGCGAAACGTCTGTACTACTGGAATGCATATGCCATGCCAGAAGTCGTGGCACAGGACGAGATAACCAACGGCGACTCGGTCATGTTGCCTGGGAATATCAGAGTATATGCAAAGGGGGACTTCCTTGGCGAAACGAGGATTGGTCTGAAGGCGCCCCGTGAAACCTTCAGGCTGGGCACGAGAACGGCTTATGACGTAAAGGCTGAAAAGAAGCTTGTTGAGAAAGACACTGAGAAGGCAGGATTAACAAGAGGAAAACGAAGGCGAGGATACCGGTACCAACTGGAGATCAAGAGCTTCTCAAAGGAGCCGTTAGATATCCGCATTGTTGATAGAATTCCTCATAGCAACTCTGAGAAGATTGAGGTCGAGTTTAAGCCGACGGAGATAGCTCCTAAGAAGAATGAGTTGGGTGTGCTTGAGTGGGAGGTCAAGATTGACGCCCAACAGGAGTTAACCGTCAAATACGCATATGAAGTGCAATGGGAGAGAGACCTGACCATAAGGCCGCCCCTGCCGTAGCGTTATTCGACAGTTACAGAGCTTCTTACGGAGTTCCGACACCTTAAATACGAACCTAGGCAGATTCTAGTGCACAACTCGCGAGACTAATGTTCGCTTGTTGGTAAAGGAGGAAACCTCTTGTCAAGAAACCAACAAATTGCGATAGTAGTCATCATAGTGATTGCAGTTGGTGGAATTGCAGGTTATATGCTGCTATTCCCGCCAGCTCCAGCGGAGGATGTCATCATCTTCGGAACGACTGATACCGTTGAAGCTAGTATCGACATGGCGCAATCTTATGACTACTTCGGTTGGGAGATCATCACGACTCTCAGCTCTGGTCTGGTTGAGATAATACCAGGTTCAGAAGGGACGGCTGATGATATACGTGGAGCCCTCGCCTCAAGTTGGACGAGGAGCACTGATGGAAAAACATGGGACTTCACCCTGCGGCAAGGTGTGACGTTCTTCGATGGAACTGCTTTCAATTCCAGCGTAGTAAAGTACACCTTCGATAGGAACTGCAACCTCACAGGCACCGGTTTGCAGGAGCCCGATGGTCCGCAATTCAACATGGGTTATGCAGACATTATCCATGATGTGGAGCTCACGGGCACTTACACGGTTCGGTTCAATCTGAACATCGCATTTGCACCGTTCCTGCAGCTCATGTCCTGCGCAGCCTCATACATGGTGCATCCTGATTATGCACCACTGAGTGACGGCGACCCCGTCACTATCGATTACGTGCAGTACACTGCCGGTGATGTAAGAGGCAGCCATCCAAATGGACTTGGCCCCTACATTCTCACTGAGTGGGATCGAGTAGGCGGTGAAGATGAGCTGATGCGTCTCGAGGCTAATCCCGACTATTGGGACTATGCTAACGCTCCAAAGACCGAGATAATCATCATCCAGTTCTACGCGGATGAGGCCAGTCTGACAGCAGCATTGACTGCTGGTGACATCGATGTCGGATACAGACATTTCACCCCAGATCAGGTGGACAGCTTCCGAGACGACGCTGATTACACGGTCTGGGAAGGCCCGGGTGCTGCTATCCAGTACATGTTGTTCCAGCAGACCATCTATCCATATAATGAAACACTAATTCGACAGGGAATTGCTGCTGCTCTGAACAGGACCAACGTAGCGGAGACAGTATTCCGTGGAACTGTTGATCCGCTTTACAGTATCGTTCCTGCAGGAATGGCATTCCATAAGCCGAGCTTCGAGGTCCATGGTGAAGCAAACTACACCTTTACTGTCGAGGCTCTGGATGCTTTTGGCTATAACGCCACGAATAAGCTAGTGGTCGAACTATACTACGAGTCTTCAGCGCACTATCCATCGAGTGCTGATCAGGCTGCAGTGTACAAGAGCGACCTAGAAGCAAGTGGAGTCATAACTGTTAATCTAAACAACTATGACTGGCCAACCTATAGGCAGCAGAGGAATGCCGGAACGATGGATGTGTTCATCTACGGATGGTATCCGGACTATATTGACCCAGACAACTATGGCTTCCTGCCATTCGCGTCATGGCTCAACCTAGGATACAACGAAACATATCCAGCGGGAGGCGTTGCTCAATATGATCTATGGGTAGAAGGGCGCAGTGCAGAAGATGATGCTGGTAGGCAAGCGGCTTACTATGCTCTGCAGGATTTGCAGGCGGAAGAGGTCTCATGCATACCACTCTGGCAAGGTACGACAAATTGTGTCACTGTTAGTGGAATCACTGGCATCATCCTTGACATCACTTTGAACTGGCGCCACTGGCTCCTAGACTGGGCATAGACAGTATCCACGTAAGGAATAATCAACAATCGGTGCTACTGATTCAGTAGCACCAACCTATCTTTTTTTTAATTCTTCAATCTCTTAGAGCGGAAAAGATATGCCCTATTCTAGCTCTCGCTCAGTCCGCATCCCTTAAAACCCCTTTATCCCCGTTTCAGAGGTAACTCCAGAGAACAGGGGTCAGCAAGATGTCATTAAGGTCATACATTGTTAGTCGAGTGCTACTCACAATTCCTATGATTATGCTTCTATTGACGTTAGTGTTTATTATACTCAGAATTGTGCCGGGGGATCCAGCCCTGCTCCATTTTGAGAAGAACGTTGACCCTGAGGTTCTTGCTCAGTTCAGGGCTCAACTAGGACTAGACAAATCAATCCCCGAACAATATTGGGATTATCTTACCGGGATATTTAGAGGGGACTTTGGACTCTCGATGCAGGACTTTGCACCCATTACTGATCATCTTGTGGGAAGATTCCCAGCTACAGTGGAACTAGCTCTCTACTCCATGCTGATTGCCGTAGGTCTTGGAGTATTCTTGGGGGTGAAGTCCTCGAAGAAGTATGATAGCAATACCGATCAGGGAATACGACTGTTTGGGATAGTCACCTATGCAATTCCTGTGTTTTTCCTAGGAATGATATTTCAGTTCATCTTCTCAATCTGGTTGGACTGGCTGCCGACAGGTCAGCGATTTGACCCGCGGATGGGGGCCTATATGCCAGAGCGTATTACGGGACTCTATACAATCGACAGTCTTCTTACTGGTAACCTCGTGGGGTTCGTCACCTCCCTAAGGTACCTCATACTACCATCACTCACTCTTGGTCTGATTCTGTGTGGTGTCTTCATTCGACTTACTAGAACAAACATGCTTGAAACTCTGCGCCAAGATTTTGTAGTGGCAGCTGAGGCCAGGGGTCTTTCAGAGAGGACAGTTACTTATGGCTACGCTTTGAAGAATGCATTCTTGCCCATTCTAACGATGATTGGGCTGCAATTCGCAATCCTTCTGGCCGGAGCCATTCTGACAGAAACCACATTCAACTGGCCCGGACTCGGTACATATCTGGTTGGACGTATCGATCACAGGGATTATACCGCAATACAAGGCACAGTCGTCTTCTTTGGGATTCTTGTAAGTTTGGTTAGCCTCTTTGTAGACATATTATATGCGTATTTTGATCCTCGAATCCGACTATGAGGTGTAGAACATGGATAATAGACAAGACACGAAGTTAGTCAGCGGGGTGTTCTACCAACTCAGTCCCAAGAGAGAATCTTTCCAGAATCAGTCGCGTACTTGGTGGATTATCTTCATCATCGTGGTTGGAGGATCATTGGTCCTCCTAGCGGGATTGTTCCTTCTCGCAGCTCAGTCAATTAGTCAGATTGGAATTCAGGTGGTGCTCATTACTTTCGCCATCGCGATTTGCATGATGATCATCCTATCCATTAAAGACCTGAAAATCGAAGACGGCACCCTAACGACAGCTAGGGGATATGCGCTTTTCATCGTCATGTGTGTAGTAGCTGCCCTAATACTGATCCCCCTTAGTCTAGTCTTCCTTCCATTGGATTCACTTACTTTCTGGATTGCGACAGTGGGTGGAGGACTGACCTTGTCCTTCACGGGACTGATGATACGTGACTTCTATCCAGAACTAAGAGAACGCGGAACAGCTGGCATCCTGACAATTTCTGGTCTTCTAATTGTATTTGCTATAGTTTACATGACCTTCCTTGCGCCGTTCATCACTCCATATCTCCCCTTCTCAATCAATGTTGGCCCTGTCCTTGATCCACCATCAAGCGAGTACCCACTGGGCACAACAGCCCTCGGGCAGGATTTGCTGAGTAGAGTCATTGCAGGAGGGGCTACCATGCTCCAAGTAGCAGCAATTTCAGTAGCCGTCTGCTTCACAATCGGAGTGCCTGTAGGTCTGCTCGCATCTTTTAGGGGAGGACTAACAGATCGAGTCCTATCATTGGTGATGGATAGCATCTTTGCATTCCCTGGACTAGTTCTTGCCATCGCGATCGCGGCCATGCTGGGTCCTGGAGCCGTTAACATGGCAATCTCTATTGCTGTAGTGTATATCCCATCCTATTTCAGAGTGGTTCGAAGCCAGGTATTGACAGTAAGAGAACTACCCTATGTTGAAGCTGCAGTTGTAATGGGGGCAAGAGACAGAGACATCATGTTTCGGTACATCCTGCCAAATGTGCTTCCTTCAGCAGTGGTCGTGATGTCCATTAATTTTGCAGATGCTGTCCTGACAGCAGCGGGATTGACTTTCGTAGGTCTAGGACTCCCTGTCGACATTGCTGACTGGGGCTGGGACCTAACAAGTGGCCGCAATCAGATGATTGTAGGTGCCTGGTGGGTCAGCAGCTTTCCAGGACTAATGGTTGTTATTCTTGCTCTAGGCTTCACACTCGCTGGTGATGGCTTGAACGAGATACTAACGCCTAAGCTTCAGGAGTGATGGATTTGACAGACCTTCTTAGAATCGAAAATTTAGTTGTGGAATACGCTACGAGGCGAGGGACTGCAAGAGCGCTCGACAAGGCGTCCATTATCCTTGAAGAGAACAAGACATTGGGATTGGCAGGTGAGTCAGGATGCGGCAAGAGTACACTCGGACGAGCAATTATGCGTCTTGTACCTTATCCTGGAAAGATCATCGAAGGTGAGATTTTCTTGAATCTGGACCAGCCTGTTTCAGTTAAAACCGAAGATATACCCATGGGCGAGGTCAACCTCATGAATCTTGATGAAGATCAGATGCGTGCTCTTCGAGGACGCATGATTGCATATATCTTCCAGGATCCGATGACATCACTCAATCCTATGCTCACAATTGGTGACCATTTCATTCAGATCATGCAAGCACATGATCCCGAGATAGAGGATGAAGCTGCACTCGATAGAGCTAAGGAGATACTTGATGGGTTGGGCATCTTGCCTGAAAGGGTTACTGACTACCCACACCAGTTTAGCGGCGGCATGCGCCAGAGGGTTATGATAGGATTAGGATTGGCACTTCGTCCAAGACTGCTAATATCTGATGAACCGACAACATCTCTTGATGTAATTGTTGAAGCGCAAATCCTAGAGCAGATGGCTGAACTTAAGGATAAATTCAATCTAACAATGATTCTGATCACACACAATCTGGGCGTGTTGGCACAGACTGCAGATGACATAGCAATCATCTATGCTGGACGGATTATGGAGCATGCAAGCACGGATGCGTTATTCGGAAATCCCCAACATCCTTACACGAAAGCTTTGCTGGAGGCTGTTCCTGATGTATCAAAACCTGAGAAAAAGCTGACATGGATTCCTGGTGCCCCACCAGATCTCATGGACTTCATTCCCGGGTGTATGTACAATCCTAGATGTCCTCATGCAATGGACATATGCAGGACAACAGTACCAACTCTCATCAAGAGTAAGAGTGGTGGGAAAGTAGCCTGCTGGCTATATGAGGAGGAATGAAGTTTGAAGCTCGTTGAAGTGAAGAATGTAAAGAAGTACTTCCCAGTCCAAAAGGGCTTCATTGATCAGATTCTATCAAGAAAACAGACCTATGTTAGAGCAGTAGATGACGTATCCTTCTATGTGAAGAAAGGAGAAGTCCTTGGATTGGCCGGGGAGAGCGGCTCAGGCAAGACAACCATGGGTCGCCTCTGTGTTCGACTAATAGCTCCCACTGAAGGCCAGATCCTGTTTGACGGTAAGGATATCGCACCCCTCAAGGGCGAGGAACTTAGACTAATGAAGAGGCGATTTCAATTTACCTTCCAAGATCCTACATCTTCATTAAATCCTCGACTTTCTATAGGAGAGGCTGTAGGTGATGCACTCAAACTGCAGGGTATTGGAGACAAGGATGAACAAGCATTCAGGTCGCGTGAGGTTCTTGAAAGAGTGGGTCTTTCCCCTGCTGAATCGTTCTACGACAGGCTGCCACATCAGCTGAGCGGAGGTCAGAAACAGAGAGTGGTATTCGGAAGAGCGATAATTCTCAATCCGGAATTTGTTGTAACAGATGAGCCTGTAGCTATGGTGGATGTTTCAATCAAAGCCCAGATTCTTGAACTGATGATGGATCTCAAGAAAGAGCTGGATCTAACCTATCTATTCATCTCCCATGACCTAGCTACATCAAGATATGTCTGTGATCATATCGCTATCATGTACCTAGGTCGTATAATTGAGATTGCTGACAGAGATCAGATCTACGAGGATCCACTTCATCCTTACAGCCAAGGGTTGATGAGCGCGATACCAATTCCAGATCCTAAAGCCCAGAAAGCAGCAGCTATTCCTCAGGGTGAGATTCCAAGTCCTATTGATCCTCCATCAGGATGCCGCTTTCACCCGCGCTGTCCAAAAGCCTTCGACAGGTGCCCCAAGGAAGATCCGGAGCTTAAAAATGCCGGCAATGGGAGAGTTGTTGCCTGTCACTTGTACTGACAGGAAATCGCCATTATTTGACTCCTAGAGCTCTCCGCGACTCTTCTTAATAGCGGCTTGTGCTGCGGCAAGTCTAGCGAGTGGCAACCTATAAGGCGAACAGGACACATAGTCTAATCCGATTTTGTAGAAGAACTCCACAGATCTCGGATCTCCGCCATGCTCTCCGCATACGCCGATTTTCATTCCAGGACGCGTCTGTCTTCCTCGATCAATAGCTATCTCCATCAGCTGACCTATTCCTCGCTTGTCTATGCTCTGGAATGGATCGTTTCTCAAGATGTGCCTATCGAGATAATTAGGCAGAAACGTACCGATGTCGTCTCGACTGAAACCAAATCCCATTTGAGAGAGGTCATTGGTACCGAATGAGAAGAACTCCGCGCTCTGCGCCATATCACCTGCTCTCATGCATGCACGAGGAATCTCAATCATAGTACCATACATGAAGTCGACTTCGAGCCCTGTTTCCTCTTTGAACTTCTCGTAAAGGTCATCCACTCGCATCTTCATGTACCTCAGTTCAGCAGAACCTATTGTGACAGGAATCATGATTTCAAGCTTGACCTTCTTTCCTTCGTTCATCAATTCAGCTGCTGCGTCAAATATAGCTCGCACTTGCATCTCGTATACTTCTGGATAGATTATGCCCAGACGCACACCACGTAGCCCCATCATGGGATTCGATTCATGCAGGGA
>JAEOTX010000148.1 GCA_016839605.1 Candidatus Thorarchaeota archaeon
GAAGAAGGAGCTCAAGGACTCTATCAAGACGGCGGAGAAATGGCACAAGAACATGAAGAAGGCCCGGCGCAGTATAGAGAAGGACAGCAGCAGGCTTGATGCTCAACACAAAATGGGAGATATCTCCGCAAGCTCATTCGATGCTGCAAAGGCTAGAATTGAGCGGTCCCTTATGGTTCTCGATGTGGCAAGAGAAATACTGGATGAAATCATAGAGATAGCGAAGAAGAAGTGACTGTTCAAAAGATATTCCAGGAGGCTGAATGCTATGGTACTTAGTCTTTCGGAGTGCACAGCTCAGTGTAAGAAGTTCAGGTGTGACCGCAAGCCAAGTGAGATGAAGCTCAGGGGCAAAGGTGAGAGCAAAGTCATCTGGTGTACCTGGGTGGATGATGAATGCGACGGTCCTTGGTGCATGTATGGCATCTGTATGGATCGCAGAATGACCATTGATGGGAAATGTAAAGGATTCAGGAAGTCTAAGGAGACTCTCGTAAGCCCGGAGCAGATTGAAGACTTTGGCAGTGAAATGACTGATAGCATCCCGGACAAGTTTCAAAAAGATATCCGTGGACGGAGAATGTCTTAATATTTCACACAGCGAAGTGGCCCGCAACGTCTATAAGCAACACGCAGGTCACCGCAGTCAGCGAAGGTGTTTTGATGTGTTTGACGAAGTGCGTCCAGAGATGAAAGCACTGATTTATCTCATGATTGGACTATCTATGCTTGGTATTGGGATCATTCTGGGTCAGGCTGCCTTCGCAATCGGCTTCCTAGGGCCTCCATGATCAGATGATTCTTTTTGGGTGATTCCTCTTGACAGACCTTGAGGATATCCTACACCTCTTGAATGAATTCGAGGGTATATCGCGCAAGTATGTTCTGCCAGCGATAATTGGGAAACTTAGGTCCGCCTCATATAATGGAACGCAGGAGCACGGTCTTGGCGAGGATTCAGCAGCTATCAGCACCACCAGTGATGACGTAGTTCTTCTAACCACGGATGCAATAGTCGAAGAGCTGTGTCTGAATCACCCTCGCGCTGCTGGTTTCAATGCAGTCTTGGCGACTGTGATGGACATCTATGCAGCTGGTGGCACCCCTACCTCATTTGCAGTTGCTCTATCATACTCTGATACTAAGATAGGTGATCAACTGCTTGAGGGACTTATTGACGGGTCTCAATCGTTCAGAGTCCCAATTGTGCGAGGACATACTAGCCCACATTCTCGGCTGACCTACGTGGTTGGATCTGCCACTGGGACTGTTCGTAAGAACAGTCTTCTCACTTCTGGAGGGGCAGAATCCGGAGACGCATTAGTCCTTCTTTTTGACAGGGTTGGGCAAAGAGGGGCAAGCTACAAGCTTGGTTGGGACTCGGTCACCGGGCAAAGCTCTGAGCACATTGTGAAGAGGCTTTCAGTCATGAATGAGCTTGCTAGTGAACATCTTCTGACGGCCTCAAAGGACATATCCGTGGCAGGATTAGTAGGCACTGCAGGAATGATGCTAGAGTATTCAGGGAAGGGCGGTGTCATCGATTTGGATGCTGTAGATGCTACTCGGCCACAGTCCATTGATTTGAATGACTGGATTCGCATGTACATATCACTAGGGTTCCTTGTAGCTGCGTCAAACTCCAATTTGGACCGCATTGTGAAAATCGTAGAAGCGCACGAAATGACCACGGCAAAGATTGGGTTTGTGGATGATGGGAGGTCGCTTCGATTGAAACTTGCTTCTGAAGAAGAGATTATGTTTGACTATTCAAAAGGTCCGTTGTTAATTCCAAAGGGTGAATCCACGGATACCTCCTAGTCCGTCATAGTTATAATGAGTACATGTCCGACCTGCAGATGAAGTGAGGACCTTGTCATCAACTAAGAAGACCTGTAGCATTGCTGGCTGCAAAAATCCCTCTAAGAGATCCTTTGCCACAGTACGAATAACCGAGAGCCTAGCCAAGTCTGGTCTGAAGGTGAAGGATAGCCGGTCACGCAAGACGTACCTCTGTTCAGATCATTGGAAGCGTGTCAAGAAAGCCTTCAAGAAAGAAACCAAACCCGAGCGCATGCGTTGGGGGCACTAACAATTGTCTTATCAGCATGTCCTCCATATTATTCACAAGGTATCAAGGAAATGAGTGCCGAAAAGGATGCGTTCTCCAGACTAAAGCCAAGCTGGAAACTGTGGCTAGAGTATGATGGTGAATATGTATTTGGTCCAGGAGCGTATTCTATTTTGAAGAGCATTCAAGAGAAGGGCACCATCACCGCGGGAGCAAAGGCTCTTGGAATGTCATATCGCTATGCATGGGGTGTTGTAAGAAAAATAGAGCAAACCCTTGGAGTGAAACTCCTGGAGACCTTTAAGGGCGGCACTGAGGGTGGTGGGGGCGCTAGGATAACTGATTTTGGGGTTCAGCTGATGGACCTGTTTGCCAGTGTTCAGGAAAGCTTTGAACAGGTGAGTCGTGAGGAAGACCAACATCGTTTATGAGAATCTTATAACAATGGCCTTGTTTGGACAGTGGCTTCTACAATCAAGGCACAGTATGCAGTCTGCAGAGTGCATATGTTGGTACGGGAATCTTCGTATTCTGATGTTCATTGGACAGACCACTTCGCAGACATTACATGTGTCTGGAGTACACCGAGCTGGATTTCTACCGATACTAAACAATGCGGACCTTGAGAATACTCCATAAAGCCATCCAGCTGGACAAATCCATCTGCAGAACCATCTTGGTATCCAGAAGCTCACAATCACAATCAAGGCAACAAAGGCGAATTGTGCTGTGAACCACCCCCATTGTGTCACATACCAGAGGGTTTCAAGACTCACTGGCCAGTTCTGATTTGCAAACTCCACGAAAACTATGTATGCAGGACTGAATGGGTCAAAGGCTCCATTTGCAAAGGGGCCTAATACATTCACCAAGGCTTCTTCGTTCCCAAGAACGGTGCTGATTCCCACCCATGCAGCCAAGAATCCCACGATAAAGAAAATATAGGCCTTGATGCGGCGGAGTTCCTTTTCGGTGCCCGGAGCTGGACGAACTTTGCTTCTATTTGGCAGAGTTGCAAAGTCCTGTACTGTTCCAATGGGACAAATCCATCCACAGGCTGAGCGTCCTAAAATGGTCAGTATGATAATCATGGCTCCGATTGTAAAGAACGGGAAGAATCCTCCCGTCAGTTCTCGCTGGAGCGTGTCAAAGGTTCCAGCCAGAACGGCAAATGAGCCCTCTAGTGGTGCTATGATTGGAAGTGTAGGCAAGATATCGCGAAGGCCCTCCCAGAAGGCCAGAATCTCTTCACCACCCACCCAAGACACGAGGATATAGACATTAATTCCTACAAAAAAGAGAATCTGCACAATCCTTCGTAGCATTCTTGTATTGACTATTAAACCGACAGGATTTTTCAGACTGATTCTTGGAGCCTTGTCGATCTTATGAGGTTCTTCAGCAGTTTCTTCCTGATCAACCTCATCTAGCTCAGGCTGTTCCTCATCATCAGCCATGTCGTCATTCCTTTCGGCATCCTCGGCCATTAGATTCAGACCTCGTCTGGGGCGTATCGACGGCGAAGACTTGA
>JAEOTX010000149.1 GCA_016839605.1 Candidatus Thorarchaeota archaeon
CAAAGTGCAATGGATTGTAGTCTCCACTCAGGTCTCCGAATATTTTGATATCTTCTTCTGTAATAGTATGTTCTACTTCCGCGTGCTGTCCTATTGACAGGTCAGAATATTTTGTAATTTCCATCTTCATCACTCTCTCATAGTTCCCCATCTTATCGTCATAGCATTCCATGACCATCCGATTCCAGCTGCGGTTAACACCACCACATCCCCCTCTTTGATTTTACCATCCCTCAGACCTTCTTCGAGAGACACAATCGAGTCGTTTTGCCCCATATGCCCCCATTCCTCGAAGTACGTCGATTGCTCATACGGATGAACCCCAAGCTCATTGGCTACGTACTCAAATGCGCTTCTCTTCATCCTGATTAGACCAAGATAGTCGATGTCCTCTCTTGAATATCCACTCTTCACAAGTGACTCATCAACAACCTTTAGGAAGTTACTCATTGAGAGCCTGTCAAGTCGATCCTTGAGACCGGCTGGGTCTGTAACATCGAGATAGTGCAACCTCTGCTCAAGCGTTTCACAGGTAGCTGGCATTACCGTACCTCCTGCAGGAACATACACATCTTCTGAAAACTGACCATCGGAGATGACACTGCCCTCAAGAACTACGTTTTGCGGATAGTCATTCCGAAGTATCATCGCAACTCCACTGGCAGCTAGGTCGTGCATGAAGCGAGTCCGAATGTTGGTGTAATCGATAAGGTCACAGTTTCTATATCCACTACCAATCAGGACTCTACGGTATCCATGAGTCTGCATCAATGACTTGGCAAGAATCATCGCGACAACAATGGTGCCACACCTCTGGTTGACATCGAAGGCCCATGCTTTAGTCGCACCCACCTCGTTTTGAAACTTAATCGCGTAGGTCTGCATCGGATGTTCAGCGTACACCTCTCCAGCCCATATCACCAAGTCAATATCATTAGCTGGATCAATTCCCGCTCGCTCAATAGCTACCTTTGCTGCTTTGATTCCCATGGCAACCGTATGGTCGTCAGGACCTGGTACCGATTTGCTCAACATCCCCATCTTTGTCTTGATGATTTCAGCAGGAGTTCCAGAATGCTCAGAGATATACTCAGCTGTGTGTCTCTCTGAAGGTATGTAGGTCCCTATCGCTTCAATACCAATTGATGTCATGATTGTTCCTCCAATTCTCTTTTCAGAATCTTACCTGCGGCACTCTTGGGTAGGTCTTCACGAAATTCATAGTACTTGGGTATCTTGTAGCGTGCCAATTTCCCATCAAAATAGATTCGGACTTCATCCTCTGTCAACGACTCACCAGTTCTCAGTACAATGAATGCTTTGCCCACTTCACCCCATTTTTCGTCAGGAACTCCTACCACTGCAGATTCAGAGATTTTGGGGTGTTTGTAAAGAATCTCCTCTATTTCAGTGGGAAACACATTCTCGCCACCACTGATGAACATATCCTTCTTGCGACCAACAATATAGTAGAATCCGTCCTTGTCCTTCATTACTAAATCCCCGGTGTGAACCCATCCATCAGGTTCCACCACCTTCGCTGTTTCCGCTGGTTCTTCCCAATATCCACTAAATGCGTGTGGTCCTTTGAGCAATAACTCTCCCACTTCTCCATTTCCTACCGCATTATTATCATCATCAGCTATCATGGTGTCACAATGGAATGCAGGAAAACCAACAGATGTTGGTCGCTTCTTCACTGTATCATCAGGCAGGTGGAAATTATTGGGTCCTACCTCAGTGAGTCCATACCCCATCTTCAGAATCTTGTCGAGTGCCCAGTATTTTTCCATTATCGCAACAGGACACGGAGCGCCACCACTGATGAACACTCGCACGTGGTCAAAGTTTGTCTTCATGAAATTCGGCGATTGTGAAATCATGTTAAACATAGTAGGGACGCCAATCACAACAGTGCATTTCTCTCTCTCAATCACTCTGAGTGTTTCCTCAGAATCGAAGTCACCCATGATTACACTCAATGCTCCAAGGTGGTAGAACGGAATGAGAAGTACATTGATGCCACCCGTATGAAAGAGTGGAAAGAGTAGTGGTTGAATATCATCTGGTCTAAGTCCCCAAGAAACGATTGTGTTAACTGAGTTCCAAAATACCAATCCATGTGATAGGACAGCACCTTTGGGAAGACCTGTAGTTCCTCCTGTAAACACGATGAGCCAAGGATCATCCATTGTAATCGAAGGTCGTTCTACTGCGTTAGAGGATTTCTTTGTCATGAGCGATGAAATATCGGAGTCTGCATCATACGTCTTATCTCCCAGGACGACTAGTTGCTTCTTTTCAAGGAATGGACGGAGTTCCCCAAATTGGGTTCGCAAATCGGGATCATAGAAAACCACTGAAGGATTTGTCTTCTTCAAAAGATATTGAATCTCAGGTGTGGTGAGCCGGATGTTGAACGGAGTCGCAATAGCTCCTATCTTTCCACAAGCAAAGAGGATTTCAAGAAAGTCGAATCTATTCTTCGAATAGATGCCTACTCGGTGTCCCTTTTGGACTCCTGAATCAAGCAATACTCTTGCCACTTGATTCGCTCGTCTATCCATATCTTCGAATGAGTATCTCTTATTCTGGATGTTGTCAACTATTGCTTCTCTCTCTGGAGTCAATAGAGCCCTTCTTCCTGTCCAGTCACCTATCCATGACCAGTCCTTCAGGTCCATAATGATTTAGAATGAAAACATTGTCAAGTATTAGTCTTACTGAAGAGAAACTTGCTGCACTGGGGAGATATCTGCCCGTTTCATTATTCCCGGAATCCAAAAGGTATATTATTGGCCGGCATCGGACCCTCTTGGGATATCCAATTCCAGATATGCCATGTCAATTCAGGAGGAAGTCGAATTGTCCTCAGCGAATGAACTTATCCTGAGCACGAGTGGGTTGACCAAGAATTTTGGTGGTCTAGTTGCTGTCAATGATGTAAGTCTTGATGTCGAAAGAGGTTCGATAAAAGCAATCATCGGTCCAAATGGGTCCGGAAAAACTACCTTTTTCAATCTCATTACAGGAGCCCTTCCACCTACAGCTGGACGAATATTCTTTGAAGGTCAAAATATAACTAGATCCTCAATGCATCAACGGACACGACTAGGCATATCACGCTCCTATCAGATCACGAATATCTTCCCGTATCAAACAACATTCGAGAATATTCGATTGGCAGCTCAGGGCTGTAGTGGTGCAAGAGTAAACTTCCTAGGGATGTTAAAGAGAGCAGGCTCATATGATGAGTTTCATGAGAAGGTCCTGGATATTGCTTCAATTGTGGGTCTTGATCCTACGAGGCTCTATATCCCGGCCGCTTTGATACCGCATGCTGAACAAAGAAAGCTTGAAATCGCGATGGCGCTCGCTACAGAACCGAGACTCCTCTTACTTGACGAACCTGCTGCGGGAATGGCAATAGAAGAGATACCAGAGGTTATTGATGCCATTTTGCGGGTAAAAGAATCCTATGGTGATCAACTAACTCTACTTGTGGTTGAGCATAAGATGGACATTGTTATGACCCTCAGTGAGGAAATCTTTGTTCTTTCAGAAGGAAAGATGATTGCGAAAGGGTCTCCAAAGGAGATCCAAGAAAATGAACAAGTGTTGACAGCTTATCTTGGTGGTACAGATGAACAACTTGCTTGAAATACAAGACGCTCACGTATACATTGGCTCCTTCTATATTTTACAAGGAATCTCAATGGTCGTACCCAAAGGAGAAGTGACTCTGTTATTGGGCAGGAACGGTGCTGGTAAAACTACAACGATGAAAACAATACTCGGTCTCTATCCACCTAGAGAAGGAAAGGTTGTTTTCAAGGGTGAGGAAATATCAAATCTGCCTACCCATAAAATTGTCAATAAAGGCATTGGATATGTCCCTGATACCAGAAGGATATTTGGGACACTGACAGTTGAACAGAATCTAACTGTGTCTAGACGGAAGAGCAGTTCTCGGGATGACCTGCAAGAACGATTGGATCTCATCTTTGACTTGTTTCCTGACATGAAAGGATTTCTCAAGCAGAGAGCAGGAACTCTGTCTGGCGGTCAACAGCAAATGCTAGCTGTAGCCCGTGCATTGGTGAATGACAATGATTTGTTGCTCATAGACGAACCTACAGAGGGATTGAGTCCTCTCTTGGCTAAGAATCTTATCAATGCTCTTGACAGACTAAAGGAATTCGCCACTATCTTACTAGTCGAACAGAACTTTCGGACTGTGTCGAAGCTGGGTGATAACTACTACATTTTCGATAGTGGAAAAATCGTGCATGAGGGCAATAACATGAGTGAGCTAATAGCCGACAAGGCACTTGTTGCACAATACTTGGGGGTGAGCATTTAATGACTATGCAAACAAAGAGATTCTCTCCTCGGGATTACTTGGAGGAAAACCCACAGGTTCGTAAGATATTGAGAATTGCAATGGTTATTGCACTCATAATAATTGGAGGTCTATTGGTCGTAATGGCTATAGACGTTTATACATGGGATGGATTTGTTGCAAGGACTAGCAAATCGGTGGTTAATGGTCTTGCGCTCAGCATGTTGCTTTTCTTGATGGTTTCTGGTTTCTTCTTGATCTTTGGTCTATGTGATGTCATCAATTTCGCTCATGGCGCTTTCTTTATGTTGGGAGGGTTCATGGGTTTTGTTATCTATCTTGGAACCGAGGCTCTTTTCCTAGATTCAACCCTGCCGTTCCATCTTATCTTTGGAGCTAATCAATTTGCCATGTCTCTCACAGCTTTTATTGTAAGTGCCCTTGGAGCTACTGCAATTCTTGCCCTTATTGGTGGAGGAATAGAGTTCTTTACAGTTCGGCGGCTTTATGGCAATCCTATTGCTCAGATACTGCTGACAGTTGGTTTTATGTTCATTATCACTCAGATTGCCGAGATCATCTGGGGGCCTCCCCAATTTAGCTACTTCATTACTCCCAATTCGCAAATAGCCTACTTCTTCATGAGTGGTATTCTTGATTTTGGCGAAGGGATGATATTTGAGATATATCGCATTTTCTTGATTTTTCTCGGGTTAGCAGTTGCTGCAATAATGTTTGTTGGATTTAGAAAGACACGTATCGGACTCCAGATACAAGCAGGTATAGAAGATTCAGAGATGGTTGAAGCGTTAGGGACTGATATCAGAAAATTGTTCACAATTGTATTCATGTTGGGTGCAGGTCTAGCGGGACTATCAGGTGCTGTCCTGGTCCCGTGGATTGGAGCAAACTCAGGACATGGTTTGACATACCTCATTTACGCTTTTGTCATAGTCGTTATTGGCGGCGCACATTACGGTCGCTTTGAAGGGACTTTCTTCGGTGCGCTTATAGTCGGTCTATCAATGCAATTCACAGCATATTTCATTCCATTTCTTGAGAACATCATTGTATTCATCATTATGGCGATTATTCTGATTATAAGACCAGGAGGACTGACGGGTCATGAATGAAGAAAGAAAAATCGTTGGGAATCTGAAAGGAACTATCCTTAGGATACCCTCTATACTTTCAAACAATAGAACAGTAATCGCTGTTCTAGCGTTTTTGTACTTACTCCCATTGGGTACAACTGCAGGGACGTCCCCCGTTCGAGCTCTGCTCTTCCTTATTACTCAGATAATGATTTTCAGTCTTCTTGCAATGTCTTTTGATCTACAATTAGGCCGTTCAGCGCTTCTGAATTTTGGACATGTTGCACTTTTCGGTGTGGGGGCTTATTTCATGGCATATACTTTGGATGCAGGTTTTCTCCCCGAGCCCTTTAATGCTATTGCAGCCATTCCATATCCGCTCACGTTAGTTCTAGCAATGATGATTGGAGGATTTCTTGGGCTTATAATGGGATTGACAACGAGCCGAATGAGAGGCACAGCATTTGCATTTATTGCTTTAGCGATTTCGATGTTCCTCTATAATTTCTACGCTGAAAATCCGGGTCTTTCTGGTGGAGAAACAGGACTGGGGGTGCCAACTCCAGATCTCATCAGGACTGCACCTTTCTATCTGCTCTTTGTCGCCCTTGCATTTGTATTCCTTGCCGCTTTTGCTGGAATGGTCATCCTTTACTTGAAGAAGCGAACGGATTCAATTGCCCTCATCTTGTTCACTCCAATCATGATAGTCTTTACAGCTTTCCTATTCTTATTTGGAACAAACATCTATGGGCCTATACTGGTATTCTATGCCTTTCTTGGGATGATACTTCTCTTTTGGATGGAGCGGAAGAGACGAATAAGTGACCCTTTAGAATATGTTGAGAAGACGTTTGCAATGAAAGGTGAAGTGGAAACCACTAACAAGATGACAACCTATGTAATACCTTTCATTATCATAATAATAACCCTCATAGGTCTGGCAGTTACTTTCGGAACCAACATTGCTGAGATGGTATCCCTGTGGATTGAAGACACCACCACATTCTATTACACAATTCCGGTGCAATTCTATCTAGTATTGACTTGTCTTGTGATGACCTACTTCTTCATTAGGCGATTAATTGCATCACCATTTGGGAGAATGGTAACTGCGGTTGCTCAGAATGAAGAACGGGCTGAAGCCTTAGGCTACAATAGCTATCGTGCCAAAATAGTCGTTCTTGTTATAAGTGGGGCAATTGCCGCTCTTGCGGGGGCGTTGTATGCACCTTTCATTAGAACTATTGATCCGGGCACTGCATTAGGAGTCGAGGTGACAATCAATGCGATGTTGTACACCATTATCGGAGGAATTGGCACACTACTAGGCCCAATACTCGGCACAGGAGTAGTGGTGTACTCTGAGCTAAATCTGGTAGACTTCATCACGGAGGGTCTAGGCCTACCTGGACGATTATGGTTGGTTGGGCTAGGAGTGATGTATATTTTCATTGTTCTATTCATGCCCCTTGGTATCGTAGGTTCTATTGGACGCAGGGCTGGGTCTATCAAAGAAAGTCTACGACAATTGAAATTCGGTCGTTTTGAGTTTGGACTGAAGGATGTTGACTATTGGGTATTTGGGTTCCTAGGAATAATGGGCCTATTCTTCTTCTTGGTGGAAGATCCTAGGTTTCTCCCTATTGCTATCGGTATCTTTGGATTTCTGGGGGTAGTAGGTTTCTTCCTTTTGTATATCTTTAGAGGGGAGATTTCATCGAGAATAAGAAGCTACGCCAAGAAATTGCGCTTTGCTAGAGGAGGCGATTGAGTTGCCACATGTAGCTATAGGTGACGTTGATCTCTATTATGAATCTCATGGGGCCCCCGGACTCCCAACAATTGTTTTCATTGGAGGATGGGCCAGTTACCGTTGGATATGGTTTCGACAAATTCCCTACTTAAAAGAAAGATACAGATGTATTGTCTTTGATAATCGTGGATCCGGAAGAAGTTCCAAACCTGATTATCCGTATACAATGGATATGTTTGCTAGCGATACCGTTGGTCTGATGGAGGCATTGAATATCGAAACTGCACATGTCCTAGGGATTTCAATGGGTGGATTGATTGCACAGCAAATAGCTATTTCCTATCCTGAAAAGCTTCGAAGTTTGATCATTGTTTCTAGCCATTTTGGAGGGCCCAATCATATTCCTATAGATGACAAAACACTGGCCTTGCTAGGTGCCATTCCCACTGAAACAATCTCGAGAGAGCAGTCCATGGAGATGCGTTATAGGGCAACTTTCAGTCCGCAGTTCCTTCAAGAAAACAGGTCATTGATAGAATTAACACAAGAATGGGCAAATAAGCATCCAGCACCGCTATTTGCACAAGTACATCAAGCCTCTGCAACAAGCGCATTTAATGCTGAATCGGAATTGAAAAAGATATCTGCACCTACACTTATCTTACATGGAGATAGTGACCTTGCGGTACCGACTAGGAATGGAGAACTGTTAGATCAACGCATATCCAATTCGAAATTGAAAATCATAAAGGACGCATCACATTTTGTCATCATTGAAAAGCATGAAGAGTTCAATAATGAGGTAATGAATTTTATAGATGAAGTGGAACAAGGACAATTCTCTCCTAGGCCCCAGTAGAAGGTGATTTAGGCAAGAAAGAGTGTGCTTGTCCAGATATCAAACTTAGAGGAAGTTGTAGATGGTTCGTTCAGCTGTGGTCACAAGTCTGGGAATGTATGTTCCTGAAAAGATGTTAACAAATGAAGAAATTGAGCAGATGCTTGATCGTCCTGGAACAGCAGATTGGTTGGTGGAGAATGTTGGCATCAGACAACGTCACATCATGGCTGAAGATGAGGTGACATCTGATCTTGCTCTTCATGCTGGTCGTGAAGCATTAGAAAATACGGGATTGGAAGCAGACGATCTCGACCTAATCATTTTGAGTACTGACACACCGGACTATCTATCTCCAGCAACTTCCGTTGTGGTTCAGCACAAACTCGGCGCAAAAAATGCAGGTACATTTGATGTCAACTGCGCTTGTGCCGGTTTGGTCACTTCTTTGGATATTGCTTCTCGATATATCAAAACAGACTCGGACATTAATTCGGTATTGGTGATTGGCGCATATGGAATGACCAAATTTGTAGATTGGACTGATCACTATACCTGTACGTTGTTTGCGGACGCTGCAGGAGCTATGGTAGTGCGAGCCAGTGAAGACCAAGAAGGATTCATAGCCTCAAAATTGATTTCGGATGGCTCATTCCACGATCATCTAGGTATCTTCGTTGGAGGAACAGCTGAGCCACCAACAGTTGAAGCAATCCAGAATCATAGGCACCATCTATCTTTTCGTAAACGCTTTCCTGCAGACACAAACCTCCAACATTGGCCAACTATGACAAGAGATTGTGTATCAAAGGCGAATCTATCCATCGAGGATATCGATTGGATTTTCTTCACTCAGGTGAACATACGAACTATTGAGGCGGTAATGAAGGAACTAGGTATGCCTCTTGAGAAGACCCACAATGTTATGGATAAATGGGGTTATACAGGTTCAGCTTGTATTGCATTGGCGATGTACGATGCAATTGAGCAAGGAAAACTTCCGCCACCTGGACAAGGAAATGGTGAGAATATAGCACTCTGCTCGTCGGGGGGAGGTTTCAACATGGCTGCCGCTGTGTTGAAATGGTGGTAAGGGATTTTTATTCCGGTTGTTCTTGATAATGCATATTGAGCAGGTATAGATTTCCTACTGAGGGGATTCAATGGTAAACCAGTTTGATTATTTATCCAAGAGGGACATCTTCTCACCAGAGGCTGAAGCTCTAGTAGATGTTGAAACCGGGAGAAGATACTCCTATAGGGCGTTCAACAAACGTGCGAATAAGGTCGCCAACTTCCTTCAACAAGTAGTTGAATTTCAGAAGGGGGATCGTTTATGCATTCTTGCCCAAAATAGCTTGGAATACTGGGAAACGTTTTTCGGATGTCAAAAGAGTGGAGGTATTTTCAGTCCGCTCAACTGGCGGTTGGTCGCTCGAGAATTAGCGGGACTGATTGATGATCTTGCCCCCTCCGTGTTATTCTTTGATTCTGAACTAGCTGAAGTTGCATCAGAGCTGAAGCAAGATGTCACGGTTGAACACTGGGTCTCATTGGATTCGAAAGGAACGGAAGTGGAAGGTTCTCTAAGCTACGAGGAAGGTATGAATAAAGCAGCATCCAGTCCGCCTGATGCAGTTGATCTCTCTTATGAAGATCCAATGGGCATCGTATTTACTGGAGGGACAACGGGTCTTCCAAAAGGTGCTATGATTACCTACAGACAGGTTGCGTTCAACACTCTTACTACAATTAGGGACATCCTTCCTGGTGATGTCTACATAAATCATCTACCTCTCTTCCATGTCGGAGGACTCTATGTTTATGCAATTCCACTCTTCATATTGGGAGGAAAAGTAATCCAAATGAAGAGATGGGATCTTGATGTGTTAATTGATGTAATCAACAAGGAGAATCCAAACTTCTTCTTTGCCGTTCCCACGCAATATCGAATGCTGATGAATCATCCTGATTTCAACTCAATTGACTTCAAGAACGTTCGATTCTTGACATCCGGAGGCGAACCTTTACCCTTAGACATTATCAAGACATTCCGAGAGAAACACGGAGTAAAATTCAAACAAGGTTTTGGAATGACAGAGGTTGGACCAGGTTGTTTTGCTCTTGATCCATGGGATGCTGAACGTAAGATTGGCAGTATTGGTACGCCCAACTTCTTCATCGACGCGAAAGTAGTTGATCCTGAAACCGGAAGGGACTGCAGTGCAAACGAGGTTGGTGAACTTCTGTTCAGAGGACCAACGGTGACTATTGGCTACTGGAATCGACCAGAATTGAATAAGACGCTATTAGATGAAGGTGGCTGGTTTAGCACAGGCGACATGGTCTATTTCGATGATGAGGGGTACTACTATGTAGTGGATCGGGTGAAGGACATGTTCATCTCTGGGGGTGAGAATGTCTATCCCAGAGAAATCGAAAAACTCCTGGAAGAGCATCCAAAGATAGCTCAAGTGCAGGTAATCGGCGTACCTGATTCCAAATGGGGAGAGGTTGGACGTGCGATTGTTGTCTTGAAGGCGGGACAAGAAGCATCGGAGGAAGAAATAATCGACTACTGCGAAGGTAAACTGGCTAGATTCAAGATTCCCAAATCAGTGCGCTTCACAGAGAGTTTCACTTCCTATATCTCGGGAGCGGGAAAGATCCTAAAACGAAGATTGCGGGAGGATTTTGGACAGGAGGAGAAATAGCCATGCCATTCAGTGAAGTAAATGGGATAAACATCTATTATGAGATCCATGGCAAAGGTGAGCCAGTAGTCTTTGGTAATGGTGTCTTCCAAAATACATTGGGGTGGGTCAATCAGATTCCAACGTTTTCTAAAGAGTATCAAGTCATATTGTATGACATGCGTGGGCAAGGCCAAAGCGATAAGCCCGAAGGTCCATATTCTTTCGAAATCCATGCTGAAGACCAAAAGACTCTTCTCGAAAATCTTGGGATTTCTGAAGTTCATCATGTTGGAATCAGTTACGGGGCTGAACTTGGTCTAGTCTTTGCGTTGACATATCCAGAAATGCTGAAGAGCCTTGTCGTTTGTAGTGCTGTTTCATTTGTAGGACCCTTACTCAATAAGATGGTCCAATTATGGAGGTATGCTTGTGCTCGTGAGGACCCTGAGATGTTCTATTTCGCAACATTGCCTTTGAATTTTAGCGAGACCTTCCTTCGAGAGCAAACTGCTGTTCTAGAACAAGCAAAAGAACGATACGTGCATTTAGATTTTCCACCGCTTGTAAGATTGATAGATGCTTTTCTGAAGCTGAATATCACGGACAAGTTACCGCAGATCGAAATACCCACTTGTGTCATTGCGGGTGAGAAGGATATTTTGAAGCCTGCATATCCGTATTCGATGGTGATTCATGATGGTGTGCCCAATTCAGAAATGGTCATAATTCGTGATTCGGGGCATGCCATTATGTTTGACAAACCCGAAGAGTTCAACAGCATAGTTCTAGGATTCTTACGAAAGCATTCCCAATCGCATAAACTCTAGAGAGGGGTAATTCCGCTGTTATTCCCCAATTTCCTTAAGAGATATATATCGGGGGCCCCAGCGTTAAGGGCTAGACATAGAATGTCTATGTTCTAAATCTAACACAATACTGTTCAAGTACTGTGATTGGAGGAAAGAAGATGAAAAAAATACGAACGATATCGCTATCTCTTTTGTTGCTACTATCGGTATCCCTCTTCTTGCCCTGTTTCTTGGCTAGACCAGCTGCTGCACAGCCAGACCCAATTAAGATTGGAGTTTTCACCCCCGAAACAGCAGGTCTGATAGCATATGGACCATGGACAAAACAAGGCTTCTCATTGGGATTGGAATATGCAACTACGATGATGGGATATGATAATAAGAACAAGACCGAAGCAGGTCGGCCCTATGAAGTTCACTTTTATGATACTCAGGGTGATATAACCCATGCAGCATCCGAAGCAGTAGATGCTATCGAAACTGATGGAATCGACATTCTCGTCGGAGGAACTTCTAGTGCAGTTGCCGCAGCAATAGCACCTATTGCTGAAGATTATGAAAAGCTATATTTCATAAGTCCAGCTGCTGCTTCTTCACTGACTGCTGCTGACTTTAATCCATACATTTTCCGTATCGCCAGAAACAACTGGCATGATGCCTATGCAGGCGTCACGTATGCTATGGATTACCTCAACTATACGAAATTCGCCTTTCTTGCTGCTGATTATTCCTTTGGATATGACGGCGTTGCTTCAATGACAACTGTAATCGAGGACAAGGGAGGAGTAGTGCTCAGTTCCGTGTATGCAAATCTCTTTGATACTGATTTCTCTCAAGAGATTGATGCTCTCAAAGCTGCTGATTTAGTAAACGATATTGAGTATCTGTTCATCATTTGGGCTCTTGACTTCTCATATCTATACAATGACATGACAACATACAATCTCGCAGCTGACATGGAAATTGCTGGAGCATGTATTGATATCCTTTCAATGAACACCATTGAAGCGAGTTTGACTCCTCCAGCTACCTACATCGGTTCCACTGGGCTCTGTCTGTACGGCTATGAACTACCCAACAACACGGTTAATGATTGGATGGTGGACCAGCATGTCACACAAAACATCATGCCGAATCATCTCTTTGCACTGACCTATCGAGTACCAGAGCTTTTCACTGCAAGTGCCTTTGCAACGGCGCAATTCTTGGTTGATGTAACAAATGCGGTCCCAGATCTAGATACGCATTCGATGATCAACTATCTTGAAGGCGGCATTACCATTGACTGCCCGAAGGGACCAACATACTTGAGACCGGGTGACCATCAAGGGCTTGCAGAGATGTATATCGCAGAAGCTGTGAATGATACCCGCTCCGGGTCTGAAACAGAGAATCTCGTCATTGCCGAATTGGTTGAAACCTTAGACCGTGACACTGTTGCACCTCCAGTTGAGGCTGTCTGGGATGGCGTTCCATATGTTCCAGGTGGATTCGCACCAGAAACAACCACTACTACTACTACTACCACTCCTACGACGACAACCGAACCTCCACCACCACCACCACCGATTGATCCGATACTGCTTCTGGCACTCGGTGGCGGAGCTCTAGTAGTGATAGTCCTCATTGTCGTGGTAATGAAAAGGCAATAGCATCAATACAAATGTAGTCTGGAAATCCCCCAGACTACTCCCCTTCTTTTTTCTCAATATCAAGAACAGCTGCTCAGAAGAACAGAGAATCATCTGCTCTAGAATCCTCACTGCAAACCAGCGGTATAGAAATCGATTTGCTCTTATGTCGAGAGTAGATCGCCGACTTCTTTGGCGTATTTCCTCATCTGAGTTGTAGCCAAGCCCATGGATGTCAAGTCTTTGGCGGCACCCATAAGTAGAAACTCGCCAGCCTGTGAAAGGACAGCAAAACCCTTCGCTCCTCTGACCGTCACCTCAAAGAGTTCTCCCAAATCAAGCCTCTCTGGAGATGCAGCCATCTCTCCAGTCATCAACAATGCTGCACTTACAGCAGCCATGAGGTCTGGATCTGCTTCAGAGTCCTCTGTGGCGAAGTACGCCAGCTTTACACCCTGTTTGCTGACAACCGCAATGGCGTCAAGGTCAGCATAGTTGGTCAATCCCATTAGGAGCTCTACGAGTTCCTTCTCCTTTTCTGGGTCGAGATGTTGCGACATGATATCTTGCTCCCTATTGATTCAGTGGTTATTTTGCTACTAGCTTCTTCTTCTTTTTAGTGGTCTTAGCCTTTCCCTTCGCGGCTGGTACAGCAGGCGCTTCTGTTTCGGACCTGAAGAAACTGATAAGGTCTCCCAAGCGCTCTTTCATCTCTTGCTTGATTGGGCTCAGAATGGCTTCAGGCGTGCCCTTTAGTAATTCAATGCCTAGGACCTTCCCATCCTTCACAATAACGCGAGGAATGAATCCCTCTGCCATAAATGTGCCCTCTGGCGGATCCCTGACTTTTTCGAACTTCCTCTCGACTTTCTCTTGTCCAAAGACGGCTATCTTATGCTCTGCAACTGTGAACAATTCATTATACACGATTAGCAGTTCTCTCTGGTAGCCTTCAGGTGGATCAGTTGTCTGCAACTCCTCAATCATAGCGCTTATCTCACTTGAGACTGGCACTGCAGGGGGAGCAGTAGCTGGAGCTGCCTTTGGGATTGCTGCAGGTTTGGGTGGGGCTTTGGCTGTAGCAGGTGGCTTCGGAGGCGGTGCCGCTGCTTTTGGAGCTGGTTTCGGCTTCGGAGGTGGTGCAGTTTCTACCTTTGCAGTTGGTGTTTCTGCGGCAGGTGCTTTTGGTTTTGGCTTTGGGGGGGCTGTAGTCGGAGCCTTCTCTCCTGGCTTAAGGACACGTGTTGCAGCTGTTGTGCCATCTAAGGCGGTGAAAAACGTTGGCGGCTCTTCGCCTTCGTCTACCGCGCGTACCTTGAAATGGAATCCGTACTCAGTTCGAAGATTGGTAGCAACTCTGGCACCAATGAATTTCCTTCTGATTCCTGCTTGAGTACCCTTCCAAAGATAGATTGACTTGGTCTCGTCGTCAACAACGCAGACAACCATTTGAGAATCTAAGTCCGCTTTGGAAATCTCAACTTCGTTGAGGGTTCCATCCTCCATTACCTCATAACCTACGACCATGATTGTTCACTAACTTGCAGTTTTTGTCTTCTTGCTCCTGTGCCCCCAATCCGGGCAACTGAAGACTAGTCGAGATATGGTCATCTCTGTGGACAACTGGATATCTCTGTTTGGGATATAAGATTGTTATTGTGGTGGATGTAGCACGTACAAACACTGAAAGTGAAGCAGGTCAACAAGCCTTATGTAGCAGGGGAGCTAACGGCTTTCGTTGGTGCCGATGACTGAACAGTCAGCTGAAGCATTCTATGCTGAGCAATTTGGTAAAGGCAAGACTCTCACTGTGTTCCAGCTAATTCTAGGCTTTGTTATCTCTACACTCATTATGGTTGGATCCACTTGGGGTCTCATATACGTCTATGACGTTCTGACAGATTTCACAATATCACCATCGAATCTAGGCATTTACACGCTTGCAATGACGATAGGATCTCTTGTTGCTACGATAATTGGTGTAATTGTATGTTATGTCATTCTGAAGGTCCCGCGTTCCGCTTTGGTGCTATTGAGGGTTCATGAGTTTTTCAAGAGAGGCACTGGTGAGTATTTTGTCTGGCCAGAACCCAAGAATCAAAGCTTGAGACTTGTCTTTCGGAGGGCGCTATACGGCTCTATTCTAGTTGTTGGCATTGGCATGACCCTGGTCAGTTTTGAATTGATGGGCGTTGCACAAACTGCGGATCTTGCTGTTTTTGGCACTTGGGTTGTGATTATCTCTGCAGCTGTTCTTCCTCTCACGATTCTGATATTGTACTATGGTCCGTGGCTCATTAAGGATGCAGGCCTCTTCCACATGGACCTCAGGGATCGCTCACTCAGCAATGTAGGCGACGACTTAGAAGACATGCTCGAGTTCTTTGCAGGGGTTGATCTGGTTCTTGTTTGGCTTGAGTTGACATTGACGGCAGGCTTCGAGCAACCCTGGTTTTCAGTATTTGTGATCATGGTAGCTTTGGGTCCTCTGCTCGCCATAATCTTCAATTTCACCCTCGTGTTCATGTTTATCAAAAACCGAGCCACGTTGCAGATTATTGACCGCTTGGTGGCCCGATATGATACGCAAGATATGTTCAACGCATCAGACAGCATCAGAACCAAAGTCCTCGCCCTCATTGATAGAGATATTCTTGCTTCACTAGAAACATCTGATGATGATGCTAGTACTTCCGTTGAAGAAGAATATGACTCCATTCCGATTGAATCTGATGAGACCGAGGAACCTGCTGTGACTCAAGAAGAAGATACTGTTGTCACTGAAGAAGAAGACAGCTGGACTTAGCACAATCTTCATTCGTCAATGAGCATCACTGATCCATCAGTGAATCTGAAGCCAACTTCGGCTTCTTTCATTGACCTTAGCTTATGAGCTAGCGATTCATCTGGAACTGAGGCTACAATAGCTTGTCCATGAAAGTCGATTGTGATTCTGAAAGTTCCTATTCTTGGAACAACAGAGATTATTGATGCTGTTGGAGCGTCTGTATTCCCATCCAGAGTTAAGACGATGTCCTCTGGCTTAACAGTGTATTTCACTGTCTGGCCCTCTACTCCAGATCCATTTGCACCAAATCGATATCCATCAGTTTCGACAATTACGTGCTCTTTTTGCAGCTCCATTACCACGCCTGTCAGAACATTTCCGCTTCCCAAGAAGCTAGCCACGAACTCATTGGCAGGTCTATCATAAAGCTCCTCAGGCTGGCCTACTTGATTGACCACTCCTTCATTCAGTATTGCCACGCGATCAGATATGGCGAACGCCTCATCCTGGCTATGAGTCACATAGATAGTAGTGATATCAAGCTCATCCTGTATCCTTCGAATTTCGGTCTGGAGCCGTTCCCTCAATTGAGGATCTAATGCTGAGAGAGGCTCGTCAAGAAGGAGAAGATTCGGCTCTTTTGCAAGAGCTCGTGCCAGAGCAATCCTTTGGCCCTCTCCACCGCTCACCTCGTTACTTCGCCTCAGCAGCAGGCCTCGAATATCCAAAAGGTCTGCCAGATACTCAACCCGGTCAATGGTTGCTTCGCGACTCCATCCTGCCATTTCTAGCGCGAATGCTATATTCTGATACACATTCATGTTTGGGAAAAGTGCCACAGATTGAAACACCATGCCTATGTTCCTATCTCTTGGAGGAGCTAATGTGACATCTTGATTATCAAAAAGAAGTCTACCTGCTTGTGGTCTGAAGAAACCTGCAATCATTCGAAGTGTTGTAGTCTTTCCTGACCCGCTTGGCCCTAGTAGGGTCATGAGCTCCCCATCATTGACTGTGAGGTCAATGGGGCCAATACTTGTACCATCTCTGAATCTTCGCATAAGTCCGTGCAAAACAACACTAACCACTATAATGCACCTCCTGAAGTATCGCCTGAAAGTTTCCCAATTGCCAGAAATGCGATAAAGCATATCGCTACGAGAACAAAGGCGGCTGCTCCAGCCTCCACCATTCTGCGAACGCCTAGATACTGGTAGATCACGACAGCCAATGTTGTGTTCTGCTCGAGTGCAATGAACAATGTTGCTGACATCTCACCAATGGCCATAGCAAATGCGAACACCCCTCCTGCAAGGATTCCCGGTGCTAGCAGAGGAAGCTCAACATGGAACAATCTCTGCAGGCGCGACGCTCCCAACGATTCTGCTTGCTCAAGGACTTCGCTGTCAATGTTCCTAAGAGATATCTCGATAGCTCTAGCGCTGAAAGGCAGCCCAATGAGCGTTTGCGCAATCACAATCAGAACCCAAGGATTGGTAGTCAGCCCTAACGGGACCGCAATGATACGCATTAGACCATATGCCACTGTGATTGCAGACACACCTAGGGGCAGAAGCGTCATCGCAGATGCCAGGGTTGGCAAGCCCCTCTGCCGAGTTCTGTGTAGGTAGGCTAAAGGAATGCCAAACACAACAGCTAGGATGGTAGCTAGGACTGCATACAACAGGGAATTAGCCAGAGGCAGAAGACCTCCTCCCGCCCCAGGATCGAGCAGATTAGCAAATCCCTGGAGTGTGTATTGATCGCTAAACGGGTTGTAAACGGCTGCTTGTGCAATAGCGATTATTGGTCCAGCGACTAGAACTGCAATGAGCACAAGGTAACCGGCCGCACAAGCTCTCCATTTCAAGCTAATCTCGTCAAAGGACATTGTTTTGATTGTCCCAGTTCTTCCACCATTGTCCTGGATTCTTCCAAGTCTAATATAGGAATAGGCGAGGGCCATGGTGATGAGAATTTGAATCATTGCTAGAGAACTTGCCTCACCAAAATCGAAGGTTCTGAAGGCATACCAGATTCGCACCTCTAGGGTCATGTACCTACCCTCTCCAAGTGCTAGAACTATTGGAAATGACATGAAACAGAAGAGAAATGTTAGAACTGAAGCAGCTAAGAGAGACGCACGAATGTGAGGTAGGATGACATGCCTGAATTTCTGAAAGGTGGTCGCTCCAAGAATCTCTGCAGTTTCTTCAATCTCAGGATTCAATCTCTCCAGTGCTGACGAAACCATGACGATGACTAATGGTATATTATAGAACGTGTGGGCCAGGATTATTCCAACAAATCCATTTGCTAAGTTCAAGATACTATCAGATGTTCCGGCTATGGTCATAAAGAAGGAGTCCAAGATTCCAAATTCTCCGAAAACACGCAGGAAGCCTACTACCACAACAATAGGCGGCAATACGAAGGGTACGATGAGCGATGCTCTTAGCAGGGACTTCCCTCTCATTCTCAATCTAGCTAGAAGAAATGCACCTGGCAGACCAATAATCACGACTAGTATCGTGCTGATTAGGGCTTGAAATACTGTAAAATTGAGAACCGACTGTGTCACCATTGAAGAAATGACATCAATGAATGATGTGCCTGGTCCGTAAACAAGGCCTTCGACCAGAACTGTGACAACAGGGAAAACTAGGAAAGCTCCAAGAAGCACCAGCGGAGAAGCGATAGCAGCCCATCTTAGTGAGGATCTCCACTCCATGATCTCGCCCTCGAGCTAGGTTATTCTAATTTCAACATATGTGTTAAGCCAGACAGTGAGATTGGCTGCAATCTCCGTTCTTGGAAGGAGCTCATTTAGCAAAGATACCTCGCTGGGATGTAGTGCATATTCAAAGGCTGGGTCCAAATCAACACCATTTCTGACAGGGAACATCCATTGGTTTGTAGCTATGAGGGATTGAAAAGTTTCATTCAGACAATAGTCAATGAACAATTTTGCCAGATCAGGATTTGGACCGTTCTTGACTAATCCCAAACCTTCGACCTGCATCCACGCATAGTAGTCACCATCATGGTAGATCGGAGCAATTCCTGTTTCTGGTTCTCCTCCATAGAAATACACTGAATATGCACCATCAGTTCCATAGCTATTCATAATGTGCTTGCTTGGAGAATCGTACCAGACACTCCATGCTTCAGACCATCCTGGCTGCACGTCTATATACTCATTGACATCAATCCACCATTCTGTCCAGTTCAAATGCAGAAGCTTCTCGTGAAACGCAATTTCTGTTAAAAGGAACGCAAGACCCGGACTACTGAATTGAGGATCTTGAGTGACTAAGCCGCTTGCCAAGTCTTGGACCGCCAAATCCGCGAATGTCAGGTTATTCAACTGCGGGAACAGATCAAGGCTGCTGTTCTTGTATATCAGGGTTACAAGACCAAAATCAAATGGGATAATATAGTAATCAGGATCTAGGGCATCAATGAATGTGGAGTTCACTACATCAATGTTCGACGGTTCGTACGGGGTAAGGAGATCAGTTACCCCCGATTGAAGAATTAGGATGTTATCAATCCCGATAACCACATCTGCAACAGGATTGCTTTGCTCTGTGCCCAATCGTGAGATGATGCCATTGGCATCTGTCTGAAGTCTCTCGATTGTCACATTGCAATTGAATCGCTCCTCAAACGGACCGAAGGCTCTCTCGAATATTGTGTCTTTATCATCACCCCACTGCATGAAGCTATCATAGGTATAGACAATCAGAGTGGGTTTCTCACTCGGGGGCCGAAATGAGATTATAGCTATAGAGGCGACTGCAATAACAGCTACAATGACCACTGCGGCGACCACAAATCTAGGGTCTCTTCTCACTGGATACTCAGACATCACAGACACAACCATACTATTCTTATATCTGTGTTATACAACATAGTTATAGAACGGACTGAGATAAATAGTTTGCTTTGGAGTGAATATGATGCGACCCCCATGTGAACTCGTACAGAAAGAGTATCTACCAAGTCTTAGAGCTAATCTCGCGATGAGGCTTCATGAATCAGGTCAGTCTCAGAGTGAAATTGCACGGAGAATGAGTATCACCCAGGCAGCTGTGAGCAAATATCTCAGTCAGGGGAGCAAAAAACGCTCACTCCAGAAGCATGTAGACATTCTCACAGAGAATCTCATGAATATGATACTGTCTGATGCTCCTCAGCAAGACAAGATGGTGAAGGAGATGTGCAAGACATGCATGTACCTTCGAATTGGATCTTCAATCTGCAAAATGCACAGAGAATCCGTGCCAGCTTTAGGTGAGGTGAAATGTCAGATTTGTACAGACCTTCTTGCAGGTGAGGAAAAGGAGTTCACAAGTCGAGGAGTGACGCTGAGAGATCTTCAAGAAGCCTTAGTACAAATCTCGAATGCTCCTCAGTTCTCGCTTCTAATTCCTCAAGTAAGAGCAAATCTTGTAGCATGCGGGTCGGACGCCAGTACATACATGGACGTAGCTGGGGTTCCTGGACGAATCACGCTGGTTAATGGACGTGCTGTAGCTCTGACTACTCCTCAGTTTGGTGCCTCACAGCACACTGCCAATCTTCTTCTTTGGGCACGATCGAATTGGCCATCACTTCAAGCTTGCCTGGGTATCAGGGGAACCAAGGAGATTGTCACCGCTGCAGAACAAAATGGCTTCAAGATGATTGGTCTATCAACACCCGCTACTGACCATGTATCAATCTCTGAAGCTGCTCAGAAATTTACAGGGCGCGCGAAGAAGACGCTACAAAATGTCGCGATACATGTCCCCGGTGGAATTGGCGTAGAACCCATTCTCTACCTCTTTGGTCCAAGTGCAGTAGGCTTAGCCAATGTATCAATATCTTTGAGCAAGAAGTTGTAGGGTCCTGTCATACACATCCTTATTTCTTCTAGAAGGGAGCATCAGTTGATACTACATACTAGGCGGTCTGCGATGGTCAAAATAAGAAATGGCATAATGAAGGATTGCAAGGACCTTCTAGAGGTGTATATGGGCACCCGTTGGTCTGAGGGATTCACCACTGTTGAGCAAGTCAAAATGGAGCATAAAGGCGTGGCGTTTGAGAAATGGGGTTGGCTTGTAGCAGAGATTCGAGGAAGAGTAGTGGGTGAAATCCTGTGCCGTATTGAGAAGAACCCAGTTGCTGGAAGAATTGGTATCATTAGAAGCCTCGGAATCGATGTTCGGCATCAGAAGAAGGCCATAGGAACGAAACTGACCAAGGCTGCGGAGAAAGTGCTGCGAGCCAAAAAAGCTGGACGGTTTGTCGGAACCACCACTCCAGAGGCGTACAATTACTGGATGAAGGTCGACTATCATAAACGCTATTGGGTGCTGAAGATCGAGTCACCCCTCTCAAAAATACCTTCCAAGAGTTCTAAGAAGTTGAAACGTAATATCATCTCAGAACCAAAGACACTCCTAAAGACAATGCGCTTCTCAAACATAGCTTATCCTGGAGAACTCGCAGAAGTCGCCAGAGAAATCATCACATATGGAAAGTCCGGTTTGATAATGGAGTTCTACTCAGATGATGTTCTCATGGGTGTGGGTGCTGTTGTCAAACAAGATGACAACACGGCGAAGTTCATAGCAGATGTCACACCAAAGGGTGCTGATTTTTCGAATCTTGTTGTACTTCAGACTGCGAAAGCTGCCTCCAAGCTGAAGCCAAAGAAGGTCTGGACTCTCATTCCTGAGGATAAACTCCCTTGGTACAAGGGATTAGTCAAGTGGAAGTCCGAGATATATCGGAACTTCCCTGTGACCAAGTTAGCCTAGTTCCCTTCCTGTTCTGACTCCATTGCAAGTGGGACTGCAATGTTAGTGAAGATTAGTGCAGCTCCTATTGCCCATATACTTGCCATATTGATATGCCATATTGCGAATGGAATAGAGTTCACACCCAATGCAAAGAAGACACCTGCAACAATTGCAACGAATAGCAGATCTGCTATGAGAACTGCTGCTATGGAGCTTCCTGTTCTCCATCGCCTGATCGGCAGACCAAACGCAATAACAAGAATGACAACCAAGCTCACAATCTCTTCCAGTTTGAAGTTTGCGAATCCAAATAGTTCTTCGGCATCTCCTTCGAGTCCTTCATCTGTCACAATGAGGACTTTCACAACATGTTCCCATTTGCTGTATTGGTTCGTATCGATTTCGAAGGTTATCTCTCCGACATCGACTATGAGACCTTCAAGAGTCGTCACAACTTCATCATCGACAAATACTGTCAGATTCACAGTGTCCCATGTGCTGTCGATTTCAACGGTGAATGTAGTAACTCCAACCACAACATCCTCTTGTGGGGACACGAAGCTAACCAAAGGTATGCCGTGATTGTCAACTTCAAGGGTTATTTTATAGATATAGACGAAGCCTCCAGTAGCATATGCTCTGAATGTGAAGTTGTGCTCTCCTTCTGAGTACGATGTTGTGTTGATATTGAACGAAGCTATGCCGGTTTGCAGTGTGATGTTAACAACATCAGAAACGAGTGCACCATCAATGTACGCTGAGAGTGTTACATTAGCATAGGGAGATTCAATTCGGAGGGTGATGGTTGCATCTCCTGATACGCTATCGTAGGCTGTTAGGTCTCTGATTTCGAATCTCACATGGTCAAGGAAATTGAAGTTTCTTGATGTTGAACTCTGAATTCCTTCTTCAGTTTCTACAATAGCCACAATCGTTTGATCACCATTTTCGTAGCGGCTACCATTTATCGCGTAGATTCCAACTCCGCTGGCAACTAGAGTCTGATTATACTCTGTTGTTATCTCATCGTCGACTGTGATAGTCAAGTTAACGAAATCGTAATCCGAAGTTATATTCAGCGTAAACTCATCCAATCCAATGAAGTCTACACCAGCATCTGGTGTCAGAAATACAATAGAAGGTGCCCCATGATTGTTGACAGAGAAGATATACATGTAGGTGACATTGGCGTTCTCTCCAGTCATGTTGTACTCAAACAACAGAGTGAAATTCAGAGCCCCCTCTGCGAGTATAGTTGTGTTTAGTTCCAAGTCATGTGCGCCATTGCTGATGAATGTTAAATTGAACTGGGGATATTCTATCTCGCCTTCCACAAACAAGGTGAGGTTTGCTCCGCCATAATCTGAACCAAGGTGCACAGTGAGATTGAATTCGCCAGACACTTGACTCTGGTTAGTTGGTGAAAGAAGATAGAGTGTGATTGGCTGCCCATCGTTGTCAACAACAAATGCGAGGTAGTGGGAATGAGTCTCCTGAATATCAGATACATTGTAGTCGAAGATGAGAGTGAAGTTAAGTAGGCCTTCTCTGATTGTGGTTGTGTCAACCTGAACCACTTGAGGCTCGCCAACTATTGTTGTACCATCATATGCAGGATAGATTGTACCATCGATGTAGAGTGTGAAATTAATGAAAGCAAAGTCCGTTGTGATATTGAGTAGAAGACTTGCTGTACCTGTGAGTGTGCTTTCATTTGCTGGACTTTGAAGGCTTACCTCGAAGTTCTGGAGATCATTGTCAACAAAGTACTCCAAGTAGAATGATTCCTTCTCATCCCATGTTTCATTCTTGTATTCAAGGAGAATAGTGAAGTTGAGATTGCCTTCAGCGAGAGTCAATGTATCAACTGACAGCATTTGATTACCTGTACCAATTGGGGTCTTGTTGTATGCCGAGTAGATTGCGTCCTCAATCAATAGGGTGACATTGAGTGTCCCAAAATCGGATGTTATGTCTATAGTGATGTCCAAATCGCCCGAAGCACCACTCCTGTTTGTAGGACTGACTAGACTAACTGATATGTTCTGAGAGTCAAAGCCAGCAGTGACCGAATAATGTGAATCATCCAGGCGGGCTACCATGGAAGTGTCATTTGTGGTCATAACAAGTGGTTGAACATAGATTGCTCCGGCTAATATTACGGCAAGGAGCATTATTGATAGGAGTCTACTCGTTGACTTCATAGTCAAGCCTTCCTGATGCATAGTGACCAGTGGTCAGGCTGGGGCGACAGGATTGAGCCCGTTTTTAAAGCTAGCGCCGGTTTGATATTCGTACGCTAGCTGAATCTGAACCGGATTCAATTCGCTTATATTGAATGAAAGTGCGAGAGAGCCATAAGAAGACTCGGTCAAATGTATGGAGCACACGCTTTGACAATTGGACTTGTAACCAACATTCAGAGATGTTCGACAGAAGATGGACCCGGAATCCGAACCACTGTCTTCCTTAAAGGATGTCCCATGAGTTGTATCTGGTGCCATAATATAGAAGCAATAGAGTCTCAACCACGGACAGTCTGGTATTCAGCGAAGTGTATTGGTGATCAAGCCTGCATCGAAGCATGTCCTGAAGGCGCCTTAAAGCTTCTTGATAATGGCATGAAGATTGACTTAGAGAAATGCAAGATTTGTGGAATTTGTGAAGAGGTGTGTCCTACTGGTGCAATCAAGGTCATGGGGAAAGAATGGGAATCAGAAGCATTGGTGGAGGAGTTGCTCCGCGACAAGGTTTTCTTTGCCACATCAGGAGGAGGAGTCACACTCTCTGGAGGAGAGGCAACTTTTCAAGCTGATTTTATGGTAGAGCTAGCTGAAGGCTTGCGAGAGAAAGGAGTTCATGTGGCTCTGGATACTTGCGGCCATTGTAGTGAATCTGTGATCAAGCAAGCTTTGTCTGCAGTTAATATGGTTCTTTACGATCTAAAAGTGATGGATCCTAAGAAACACTTGGAGTATACAGGAGTACCCTTGACACAAGTCCTCTCAAACGCAAAAGTAGTGGCTGAAAGCGGATTGCCAGTTTGGATTCGGACACCTGTAATCCCTGAGTACACTGACAGTGAAGAAAACATCCGGGCTATCGCACGGTTCATCGTTGATACTTTCCCACAAGCTGAACGATTTAATCTTCTGGCTTTCAATAAGATGTGCATTGACAAGTATACTCTTTTCGGACTCGAATATCCATTAAGGAAAGTGGATCTTGTTTCAAAACATAAAATGGATCGATTGGCGGATATTGCTAGAGAAGAGGGTGTGACCAATGTCGTATGGTCAGGAATGACAAAGAATAATGATTGAATTATCTCAAGGACCACACCAAAACCCTTTTTGTCAACATAATTCAGCAAATCGTTCGAGCCATCAATGAGAACCTGGGAATATTCCACAAAAGACGGCGCTATTATATCAGTGCGCCATGCAGTTCCCGCTGACGCTCGGCAGCTCCATGGTGGTTTCAACGAGGTCATTCAAGAGGGGATATGGCTCCCTACATTCAATGCAAATAGTAACATTGCAGACTGGGTGAACTGGATTCAGCGGACTAATCAATGTCGTGACGTGATGCTAGTAGCTGAGATTGATGAAAAGTACACAGGACATCTCACCCTCCAGACTGAGGAATGGATGGCTTCAAGGCACGTCGCAAAGCTTGGCATTATTGTCGCAAAACAGCATAGAGGAAGGGGGATAGGGCGAGCTTTGATGCGCGCTGCCGAAGAGGCTGGGTTGGCTTCAGGTTTTCAGAAGATTGTGCTTAGCACATTTGAAGACAATGCAATAGCACAATCGCTATACTTGGCGATGGAATACCGCGAGGTGGGCATCAGAAAGCGTCACTTCAAGATGCCGAAGGGCTTTATAGACGAAGTACTATTTGAAAAGGAACTTGATTAGAAATCCAACATGTACGGCGGTCACTTGAATGTGGCGTGAAATTGTAGAGTACTTCCATGAATCCCCTCAAAGGTTGAAGGTGGCCCAGGCCATTGTCCGTCATGGCTTCAATATTGAAAAACCAGGAGTGATTCGTTGTGGACCTATTCGCGTACCATTGAAAGCCATTGGCGATGCGCTTGGTATCGATAGGCGAACGGTCCGAGCAACCACTGAAGACATCTGTCAAAATGATCAGCTCTGTGAATTTTTCAAACGTCTGCAACCGGCGGGGCCCTCTCTTGAGAAAGTTCGTGAGGTCCTAGGCTATGGCGTGTTGACAATCTTTGTCGAGTCTCCCGAGAATGCCGGCATTCTATCAGAAGTGACATCTACTATTGCAGGCTATGGAATTTCAATCCGACAGGTTCTAGCAGAGGACATCGACATATACGAAGAGCCTTGCTTGAAGGTCATCACCCATGAACCTCTCCCGGGGAGAGTTATCGAAACACTCACCGCGATCAAAGGTGTGAGTCGAGTCATCATTGAGAAATAATCAAGTGCCTCTTAGCAACACTGAAAAGGCTGCACAATTGCCCCGCTCTGAGCGCTTCTGTAATGGATGAAATTGAGGAACAACCAGCAGTAGACAATGCCCTGTATCAGGAGAGCAGTCCTGACAAGAAGACGGGCATGCACCAGGTATGGATGCTGGCAATATCATTGAGTATCCTCCAGATTGGCTTTGGTATCGTGACTCCAATCTTCCCATTCTATATCGTGGAATTAGGAGTTGGTGCAACCGAACTAGGTGTACTTGCAGCTTCATTTGCACTCACTAGAATTCTATTGGCAGGTCCATTGGGGGGCCTATCGGACAGAGTAGGAAGAAAGAGAGTCCTTCTTGTGGCGCTCGCTGGTTTTGCTGTTTCAAATCTCATCTACGCCTACGCTGATACCATCATTGTGATGATCATCGCCAGATCACTGGAGGGTGGGATATCCGCAGGATTCTATCCCGCGGCCAATGCATTCGTGTCTGATATGACAACTCCTGAAAACAGAGGGAGTGCCATGGGATATTTGAGCATGGGTAACATGGTCGGTTTTGTAGTGGGCCCCTCGCTTGGCGGGATTTTAGCAGAATACCTCGGTATTCGTCTTCCCTTCGTTATTGCTGCCGCAGCAAGCCTTGTTACTCTGGTCATTCTGAACCTCATTGTTCATGAGCCTGAACGCCAGACATCACTGAGCGAGCTTGAAAAGCGTAGAATACCTGTACGTGAGGTCTTCTCAAAGAACGCGAAAGCATACTCCGCGCTTGGTATCACAATGTTCGCAAACATGTTCGCTATTGGAATCTTGGAAGTAGCATTCATGCTTGATGCCGTTCAAAGATATGCTTTCAGTCCCTTACAGATTGGAGTGTTCTTTGGTGTTCTCGGAGTGATTGTTATCATAGGAAACATCGCCTTCGGAAAGATGTCTGACAGACTAGGAAGAAAATGGTTAATTACAAGTGGTTCTCTTGTCGCCGCCCTGTCTCTGTATTTCTTCATGATTGCATCCGGCGTGGTAGACTTCTACTTAGCTGGTGCAATACTAGGCGTGGCAATTTCCATGAGAGGTCCTACAATCCAAGCAATGATAGCTGATCTCTCAGATGCAAGAGCATATGGAAGCGTAATGGGCACATTTGGTGCGATCAGCAACTCCGCCTATGTAGTGGGTCCAATCTTGGGCGGTGTTATGTTTGATACTAGTGGAGACTCGATTTCCGCACTAGGCCTCACTGTCATGGTATCTGTTGCATCAGCTTTTGTTGCAGGGATTGGTCTACCTGACTACAAACCCAGTAAGGCTTCTCCAGACTCTGAATAGCGCTAAGATTAGACAATCTCTGCTGACACGTAAGCCACTACGTCTTTGTAGTTGCCTGTCATATCACCTGAGTTAGTATACTTCAGCACATCAAACCTAGTAGCGCCACGTTCCTTCGCGTATACCATAGCAGTAGCAATGGGGCCAGCTCCACAAATACTCACACGATGACTCTGTACAAAATCAATGAAGCCTTGGGGATCCAAAAACTCGAGATATTCCATTGCTTGACTGTCCTTCTTCTTGGCACTCTCTGCGGATTCAAAATGTGTGAAATCAGAGCTAGCAATTACAAGAATGTCCAAATCATTAGCCAGTGAAGCGATTGTCTTTCCTATAGATTCGCACAACTCGTATGTAGGTTCTCTAATACAGATTGGCACAAAGCTGAGGTCTTCTCCAAACATGAATTGGAGAAAGGGTAGCTGCACCTCAATTGAGTGTTCACTGCTGTGCGCTACACAATCGTTGGAAGCGTGTTCGTTTTCCTCGACAATAGCGGAGCCCAATTCTGTATCATATCGTACAGTTCCCAATGGTGTTTCCCAGTTTTCATTACATACTGCAGCTCGTGCACCAACACCATAGTGATTTGGACCGATTATCACGATATGTTGTGGCTTACCATCCTCATAGAGCCGGAGAAAGCTATGCGCAGCTGGCATCCCTGAATACATGTACCCTGCATGCGGAGCTATGATTGCTTTCAGTTCACGTGTTGTACCTGGATCATCCCCGGGAAGACGTCCGGGTCCGAGGCCGGTTAGAAAACAGTTCTGAATTCTCTCAGTGAGGATCTCAGCTTTTCCTTCATAGAATCTTCCGGCAACCACTGGCATACGAACCATATTGAATCCCAAAGAACCATAGACATGGTGTGAGAAAAGCCTTACCGTGTAAGGCTAACTCACCTTTGCCCTCTAAAGACGTTCCTTGATTTCATTGGTCAGATTCTCAATCTTGACTTGCGTGGTCTCCTTGGTGCTCATATTTCTTAGACTTGCCTCGCCTTTTTCGATGTCTCGTTGACCAACAATCACAACAAACTTGGCCTTTCTAGACTCCGCCTGTTCAAACAGCTTCTTGAGAGGTCTCTCCATGAGATCACATTCTCCAGAGATGCCTTCGCTGGCTAATTCAGCAAGTAGCTTCATGCCATATTTGACCATGGGTCTCTTTATGGGGGCAATATAGACATCAATCCCAGTATCTAGCTTATCACCAAAACCACGTGCCATCAGGATGTCTATGAGTCGATCGATGCCCATTGAGATACCAGTAGCAGGTGTAGGCTGCCCGCCAAATTGCTCTATGAGGTTGTCATATCGACCTCCCCCGCCAATTGAACCTAGCTTCGGCTTTCCGAGATAGGCAACTTCGAATACTGGTCCGGTGTAGTAATCAAGCCCACGAGCGAGAGACATATCGAACTCGGTGAACTCGCCTAATCCACTCTCATCAAAGATCTCGGCCATTAGTTGTAACTCCTCAACGCCCTTCATTCCCGTTTCAGATCCCTCAAGAAGCGCTGCAAATTTGTCAAGCGTTTCTAGGCCGGAACCCCTGACTTGAATAGCATCAAGTAGGAAATCACTCTCTTTGGTGCCGATTCCTCGAGTCTTGAGTTCTTCTTTGACTCCTTCTCTACCAATCTTATCGAGCTTGTCAATCGCCCTGAAGCACTCGAATGCTAAGTTGTCAGAGACCCCTGCCTTCTCTACCATGCCCTTGAGCACCTTTCGATTGTTGATTCGTATGATATAGCTATCACCAAGAACTCGTTTCAATAGCTCAAGAGCCACAAGAATCACTTCTGCATCCGCAGCCGAGCTGCTGGCACCCACGATATCTACATCAGCCTGACTGAATTCCCGGTACCGTCCTGGTTGGGGCCTATCATATCTCCATGCCTTTCCTATTGCATACCGCTTGAATGGCTTTGGCAGATGAGGATTTGAAGCTGAGATTCTGGCCAACGGAATCGTTAGGTCAAATATGAGTCCCAACTCTCGATCGCCCTTATCTTTGAATTTGAAGGTCTCTGCTTCTATATCATCGCCGCCCTTTGCAGAAATTGTTTCCCAGAGTTCCATCACTGGAGAATCTAAGGGCTCATAGCCGAAATGCTTGAAGACCTCAATTGCGGTGGCAATCAAGTACTCTCGAATTCTCATCTCAGGACCCATAAGGTCCCTCATGCCTCGTACTCGTCTCAAATCTGACAATTAGAAGTCCTCCATAAAATTCTCGCAGCAACAACTCCTTGGGGCGGCATAGAGTCCACTAACACAGTCATCATTGCAGATGAACTAAGCCACCAACATCCAATGTTGTCACCAAAGGCGAGTCGGCTGTGATGGACTTTAAGTCTTACGCTTGCTCATGCTATTGGGAGTATCCCAAAGAAGAGTAAGAGGATGAATATTATTACTCCTGCCGCCATGATCAATGAGTCCTTGGCTACCATCTTGAGCAGGGTGGTTTCACGATCTGAGGTATAGACATAGACCATTTTATTCAACACTGAGGTGGTAGTAGCGATGACAACGGCATACACTGCTGTTGAAAGCGACATTGTTGCACCTGCAAATCCAATTCCGACAATTGCAACAATAGCCCCCGCTGAAGCAAAACCTCCAATGGATGCTGCCACAAGAACTCCCAAGTCAGCGTAGATGTCTTGTAGAAACAGCGAGAGGACAGACACACCAGCGAACACAAGAGCGAATCGAATCGCTGCTCCAAACTCAAAGGGTGATACTAAGGCACCTTCCAGTTGTTCGTCCTCAACCTTTTCTGACCTCTTGCTTACCCTGCGCATTCGATAAAGTCCAACAAGGAACAGTATTGCCAGAGGTATCATGTAGTATCTGAATATCTGGAGTGATGGGTCTACAATAATCAGAAGAACTCCATTCCTAAGAACCATGGCAACGTTTGCAAGGACTGCGCCTACTGCCGTCCTTCCAGGAAATGCTCTTTCAGTGCGAACGTGAAAGTCTGTCAAGCTTGAAACTGTTGCCTCGCTATTGGCAAATCCGCCAAAGAAACCGAAGAAGTATGGTCCCCTTCCTCGGAATTTCTTGACTAGCAGATAGTTGACAAAGCTGATTGTCAATAGGATAATTGCAAAGAGATAGATCTGGAAAGTCGGAACAGTTATTGTCCATAGCTGAACAGTCTGAGGCATCAGCGGCCACAGGAACAAGATCAGTACTCCCAGCTCAGCTGCGCTAATCATTTCCTCGCGTGTGATTACTTCAACTGCTGTTCTGAACTCTTGCTTGAATCCTAAGACAAGAAACACTAGGAATGAAACAGTCATAGCGAATACTGCCAATGGGCCTATAATCTGTCCAGGAGCAGGTATCTCATCGAGTCCTACAATCGTGCCCAATACAAAGGAGATTGCCAGAACGATTGATGTCGTCATTCCCTTGCGCATGGTTCGAAACATCTTGTAGATAACCTGAACTCCAATCAAGATTGTAGAGACCGCGATCGCATAAATCAGGATCAAAGAGTTGCTAGTAATCGTGTATGTGTAGGCAGAAACGGTTCCGAATAGACTCAGAAGACCAAATGATCTGACACCACCAGGTGACTCTTCTATGTCTCTCTTCTGTCGCTCAAGTCCAATGAGAGCTCCAACAGCGAAGCCTATCAAGCATCTTACAACAAGGTCTGAACTGAGGAGCGTCTCTTGCATCATGAATCACACTCTGCTCTATGCGGAACTAACGGTTGGGTTTGAATCCCATTTAAGACATTGTGTCTTTGCACAATATAACAAAGAAAAGAGAAGACGAGGTCGACCTCAGTCGAGCCTCGTGTTTTCTAATAGACGAGTGAGTGGGATGTCGAAATATTCACCTGTTGGCAACGTTCTTCTGACAGTCATCGGGAGGACACGAGCACGTAGTTCTGCTTCTGCCAGAGAAAACAGCTCACTGGGGGCAGTTCGTGTATCGACTATCACAGGTGCACCCATTGAAATCTGCAAAGCCCTTGCTCCAATAATCCTGGCTTTCTCAAACCTACTCAGCCATTTCGGACCAATGGGAATGCCCATTGATACCTTATCTGTTTCAAGTCCTGTTTTCAGACTGGATCGGATCTTGGCGCGAGCAATCTCCTCAGCCGGAGGTAGTTCATGAACATCAGGATCTGGTTCGGGGGCTTTCTTCCTCTTTGATTTCTTGCCCTTTCGAGTAAGGTCTATCTCTCCAGCCTCGACTGCTTCTTTCAGCTTTGTCGCAGCTGTAATGAAATCAACTGCCTTTGCTGTACTGACTCCAGGAACGGCCGCTGCAAGCTCTTCAGAATCTGCTGAAGCGATCTTATCTATGGTATCATAGCCGGCTGCGACCAATTTCTCGGCATTCTTGGGTCCAACCGATTGGATATTTGTGAGAATCTGTGCTTTCTCAGCATCAGTTTCCTCTTTAGATTCCTCTTCAGTCTTGGTTTCCGTTTCCTTGGGGTCGTCTGACATACGCACACCTGCTCTCTATTGTGTTTGACTGCTTCTAATCCTCGTCGGCGTCAAAGTCGCCGCCAGGACCTGCTCCACCCGCGTCAAAGGCTGCTCCCTTAGAGCTTATGACATCATCGATTTTTAGGATCATTTGCGCAGCTTCAGCTGATGACAAAACAATCTGCCTATTAACAAGTGCGGACTCAATGATTCGAGCCTTTTTCATGTCATCCACTTTACCCTTGCCAATATCTACACCATATGTGACTTTGCCAGCTGCATGAGCGTTTCTGAGATTCACTATCATGTCAATAGGATCTAGACCTGCGTTCTCAGCAAGAGTTGTTGGCAAAGACTCAATGGCATCAGCAAATGCATTCACTGCATATTGCTCACGACCCTTGAGTGTTTCTGAGTAGTCTCGCAGTTGCTTTGCAATCTCTCCAGCCAGAGATCCGCCTCCATATGTGATGTACGGATGAATCACGATATCCCGCACAACATAGAGTGAGTCGTTTAACGCGCGGTCAACCTCGTCTACTATGTGGTCTGTGCCTCCTCTGACAAGAAGAGTAACAACCGATGTCTTCTTTGTGCCTTCTATGAAGAGCATCTTGTCCTCGCCAACCGTCCTCTGTTCCACAAGCTTTGCAGTTCCAAGGTCGTCCTTGGTGAGATTCTGAATCTTCGACACAATTGTAGCGCCAGTTGTCCTGTGCAATCTCTCGATGTCTGATTTTTTGATTCTCCTCACAGCCATGATGTTCTCTTTTGCCAAGTAATGTTGCACAACATCATCAATTCCCTTCTGGGCAATAACAACGGTCGCGCCCACCTCAACTATCTTGTCAACCATGGATTTCAGCATGCGGTCTTCCTCATCCAGGAAGCTCTGCATAGATGTGGGATCACTGATTGCAATCTTCGCATCAAATTCAGTCTTCTGAATCTCTAATGGACTCTCAAGAAGCACTATCTTGGCATTCTCAGCTTTCTTCGGCATGCCTGGATGTACTATCTCCTTGTCCAAAACCAAACCTTTCACCAGTTCAGTGGCATCTACCTGCATTCCTTCCTGTTTCTGTCTGGGAATGTCATCAATGTTCAATTCCTCATCAGGACCACGGTCCTTGTTAATGGCAAGTACAGCATCAACAACCACCTTTGACAGTTTGTCACGGGAGGTTGAGACGAACTTGCTGGACATGGCTGTCCTAGAAGCATCAACGAGAATCTTCTTGTAACCGCTGCTCTCAGGATCGACTTTCTCTGCTGTCGCCTCGATGACATCAAGGGCTTTGTCTGCTGCCTTGCGGTATCCACTGACGATGGTAGTTGGATGGATTTTCTGATCAAGAAGAGTTTCCGCTGCCTTCAATAGCTCTCCGGTGAATATCGCAGCAGTTGTGGTCCCATCTCCGACCTCTGCGTCAACCGTCTTAGCAACTTCAATCACCATCTTCGCTGCAGGATGCGCTACATCCATCTCTTTCAGAATGGTAGCACCGTCATTTGATACAGTGATATCCCCAAAGCTGTCAACTAACATTTTATCTGCGCCCTTGGGGCCTAGTGCAGACTTGACTGCCTCAGCTATTACAATCGCAGCCATGATGTTGTTTCTCTGTGCATCACGACCACGAGTCCTCTCGGTGTCTTCTCTCAGTACTATTACTGGTACCTGTTGACTCAATACTTGTTCCTCCGCCTGAATAAATCATTAACTATCGTGAAAGCGAAACTTCCAGATAACTGTACATGGACTTCGGGTTGAGCTTTTAAAAGCTGCGGTCTGTGAAAGCTCTGGCGTGTCGTTTGTCATAAAAACCTTGTCTAATATCCTAGGGCGCCGGGCGCCTTAGCACGACATTGTCTCCCTTTTTCGCAAAGATTGCTCTGGAGATGTGAGAACACTTCCCCCTTGTGATATAGAATGTCTCTATCTTCATCTCCCGCTGGATCTCTGGAAAGGACTCTATATTGGCCTGCCCCTTTGAGATGAC
>JAEOTX010000150.1 GCA_016839605.1 Candidatus Thorarchaeota archaeon
TGACCTCGGCATTTCTTCTCCTGAAGTGGCCGGTCTCAGGGTCCACCCACTTCTCAGTCCTCTTCTGGAATGCTGACTTCTTGGGAGTTCCATCGAAGATATGCTGAATGTCTACCTCTGTGGTCACTCCCACACCCCCCAGATGTACGGAGCGCTTGAGCACTTGTTTACGCACTCGTAGCACTTCGAATAGCAGCCACGAGAACCATAACCTGCATCATGAGCACTCTTCCAGCGACCTGAAACCTTCCCATCGGTGTTTGAGATGGTTGGACCGTAGTGGTCTATGTCCAGCAACTTGTTCACTGGACTCGGACCACGAATCCTCAATGGCTGCTGGAATGCTCTGGTTAAGGTCATCAGTTCATCCTGTACATCCCAGAGATGAGAGGATTCATCGTTGAACCATGCTGTGATGACCCTTGGAACCGACCGGCCACCTACAGCCTCATAGTTCCAGAGGTTTCGAAGTATTCTCTCAATATGTCGGGGTGGGTCCAGAGCGCTCACTGACCCGTGGATTATTGTATCAATTCTGGCCAGCCTTGCTAGAATCAATTGGTTGGGCTCCACGGCAAAACGAGTGTTGAGGATAGTCGTCTTGTCAAATAGGTCGGAGAATTCGGCGGTGACCGTGGCGATCGACCAGTTGACAGAAGGTTCCCCATTGACGCCATTCCTCACGATATCAGAATCAACGCGCTCTAGATCCCATTGGAGTTTGTCCTCATTGAGCCGATTGACCACTGGTATCCAGTACTTCATGTGATACCTGGCCATAGCCTCGGACAAGTAGCAGTGGCCGTAGCAACCTCGTCCACCGTGGACCGCTGCGAATGGACAGCCTCTCACGGTGTCCATGAGGAAGCCAAGTGACGTGATGTTCCTCCTTCCATAGGACTTCCCCTCAGGGGTCTTGGTGGACTTGTTGTTCCCGAAGAGTCGGATGTCTTGGGGAACGAAGGGCAGCCACGGCCTCTTACCAGCCTTCGTAGTGGTGTCAGGGTATCCTAACGTAGACTGATGATACCCACACTGCGAAAGGCTGGCCGTTGACATGCTGTCATGTCCTGTCCGCAGCTTATATACTCCTACTTTATTAGTACTAATAATTAGGGGTTTATATCGTGGCCCACGGTACTCAAAGACATGAATCTTGAAGACCTAGACGTTGAGATTGACATCTCATTTCTCGGTACCCGATGGATTGTGATACGCAACTATCACAGTGATGATATCCCATTTGGAATTCGTGGGAAGACGCCTGCCATGTTCACCTATCGGGAGTACATACAGTCTGACTCCTCTGAGTGGGAGGGGCCATTTGAGGAGCAGGACTATGCAGCGCTTGTTGACATTCTTGTGAAGTTAGACTTCTCGTTCAGCCAAGCAGTTAGCATGATCAGGATGAGGGCGACACTTCAAGCTCCAAAACAGTAACTTCATCATTTGGAAGGGGTGATAGGAAGGTGCGGGTGATTGAGCTGCCGAGGTATCCAAAGGGCACACGGATCTACATGGTCAAGAACGTGATAATGCGGCGGAAGGACGGGAAGGACCAGTATCGAGTGACACTTCCCAAACGGTTGATGGACGAGATCATTGGAGATGAGGATAACCCATTCCGTGTCGCAACTGCAATACTGACCGAGAGGGTTATGTGGATGATAGTGTCAGAGGGGGAGGAAGATGAACAAGAAGCTTGAGAAGAGCATCCAGAAGGACTCCAAGAGCAAGTTGGTGTTTAGAAAGCAGAACCCTGAAGCACAGAGATTAGCTGAAGAGGGAAAGAGAAATGCAGAGAGGGGGGCATGGGAAGATGCAGAGAGAGCGTACAGTGAAGCGCTCGAGTTGGATCCATATCATCCACTGGCAATGACCGGACTCAGTCAGGTGTTTATGGAGAGGGGTGATGTCGAGGGTGCTGAGAAGATGCTCATCGATGCTGTCAGGAGGTACCCGAATGCAGCTCAGGCATGGTATAACATGGGTATCTTCTACTGGAAGATGAACAACTTCGAGGAGGCTTTGACTTGCTTCCACACTGCCACTGTACGAAAACCAGACTGGGCACTTGCTTGGCTGAGTGGTGGTCTCGCTCAGATGGAGCTTGGCAAATATGAAGGGGCGGAGGCAACTTTCAGGAAGTTACTTGAGCTGGAGCCCGACAACACCACGGGAATGTTCAAACTAGGAGAGACCCTCGATGAGTTAGGCAGACTCCCAGAGGCTGAGGAACTCTTCCGTAGGATTGTTGATCTGCAACCAGACAATGCACTTGGATGGTGGAACCTTGGAGTATGTCAATATCATGGGGAGCAGTGGGATGAAGCGGATAGTTCGTTCCTAAAAGCCGCCTCCTTAGACCCCTCCTTCAATGACCAGTTGACTGGGGTAGGGTACGAGTACAAAGAGTAGACCACCGTTGTTTGCAGGGTCATAGGTCTTAGAGGGTGTAAGGATTGCTTCCCCTCGTAGGTCAAGCCTATTTGAGTCATCTAATAATCAAAGGCTGCATTCTTAGGGGCTTCTTCCAGTACTAGTATATGCTTGGACTATTAGCATCCCTTCGAATCCCTTATCTTCCTTCGTCTGTTATCCATATTCTCCAATGAGCGTTCAGCCTTCTATTGTTATTGGGATTTCCCTTCTGCTCCTAGAGTATAAATTACAAGCTTCCCATAAAACCAGCCCAGTGCGGTGGGACGGAACTGCTGTTTCTTCCACTTCTAAGGCATTTCATTTCCTGAGTCAACAGATGAAGCAAGCAGATCTCAACGACTTTCTGTGATCATATGTTCTCTAGTTCTTCACTGCCACACTTTCGACAGACCATGCACCCATCAGTGGACGCAACGCCCCTGACCTTCCCCACTGGGACAGGTGGCATCGGGAGTACCCTCATGGTGCCGTCGATTGTGCCGCAGTTCTTACATCTAACGGTCATAGTTATTCCATCGAATCTTGTTTTTTTACTCTTCACATCCAAGATAGAGAGTAGTGATTATCCCCTCTCCTGTTAGATATTAAAACCCGTCCTCGTCAGCTGTGAGTGTGCCTTTTTATCGGAGCTTAAATCGTCGTGCCCACACATAAGAACATGACAGCACTCGAAGACATCCAGAACCGTGTCACAAAGGCCCTCGAACAGGCTGGAAGACGCGACAAGACCCTTGTCTTTCAGGACATCTCGGTCAAGCAGACCAAGGACCCTGCCGACTACTCCCTACGTTTTCTAGTGACCCATGACTCCGGTTTCATTGACGAAGAGCTGGCTCGTCAGTTCGGCTCAGTCGTAGATGTTGGTTGCTCTGAGACTGATGGGCTTCCAGAGGATGAGGGAGTCTGGCCCGATGAGAACGGCTTTCATGAGTTCGTCGCGATAATCGGTCTTCCCCTGAAGATTGTCATCTAGAAGTAGTGGACGCCCTTCAGTAGGGAGGCGAGGGCGCCCTTCCCTCTTTATTGTCAGAGGTCGCAGGAACCCTCCGCAAAGGAAGGGCATGCGGTCTCAACGATTACTCTCATTTCTTATCTGTGTTGCGAGTCTTCCATTCTTAGAACGAAAGGTTAAACTCAAAGCTCAGTACAGTCAATTCCGAATAGGTCGATCTTATCCCATCGACCTCAAAGACCGAGAACGCATCCTTAGACTGATTCTAGACCTGTTCACAAGGATGTGATTCAAGATGGTAGATGTTGAATATGTATATGCTGGACCACCTAGCAGTTTTGTCTATCGCCAACCTAGATGGTTCCATCAGGTGACCCTCGCAAAGCTGAGGGAGATCACCTGCAAGATATTGAAGAAGACTTACGATGCGGGGAGTGATGACCTGTGTCGAGTGGAGACCTTTCCACGAATTGAACCACCCCGTGAGAAGGGCGGTGAGCCTGTGGTCGTGATGGAGCGGGTTTCTCTACCCACAGCAGCTGGATGGGCACTAAAGACAGCCAAGGAGTATGACTGCGAATGGGCGAGGGACATTCCCTTGCCTGATTGTCTGTTCTTCTGGCCATAGAACTCAGGCAAAAGGATGTGATTTGAGATGGGCAAAGAGGACTATGTGTATACAGGACTACCGAGTAGCTTTCTATTCCTCGAATCTGTTCGCTGGGAACGTATTCCTGAGTTGAAAGAGGCAGTCTGTAAGTTGTTGTTCGATATGTACAAGGCTGGGAAGGATGAGCTGTGCCGGGTAGAAACCTACAATCGCATCTTGCCCCCTGAAGAGAAAGGGGGTGAGCCTATAGTGGTTGAATGGCGTATTCTCAATCCATTTGCGTCTGGTTGGGCTCTCAAGACCACCAAGGAGCATGACTGCGAATGGGCCAGGAACATTCCCCTGCCTGACTGCATGATGGACTTCAGAGCAATGGTAATGGAAATGAGAGATAGAGGTAGGAAGTACTAGGACTGAGTCAGGCCCCGCTGGCCCCAGTGCGGAGCGTTCTAGCGGGCAGGCGGGTGCCGGACTCGAATACGGGCTCATATCAGCGGTGTTTCATGGAAGCTTAAATCGTCCGGTTTCCACTTCACTACATGACAGACACGAGCTTTAGGAACTACAGATATTCCACAGGTGGCGGTTGTGAGAACTGCATCACCCTTGAGGGCTTCGACTCATCTCAGCTAGGAAAGTACGGCGCTAAGTGCCCTGAGTGTGAGAAGAAGTTAGAGCGCTGCGGGGACTGTGGTCGTTTCTATCACATTCGCACCTTTGTGACCATCAAGAGGAAGAACGGCTGGACCACGAAGTGTTACAACTGCGGCAAGGACGACCCCAATCGAATTGCTCCTATTACAATTGACTTCTCTCCCTACATGGGAACTATCTCGTCTGACCCTGAGCCAGATTCAATCGAGTCTAAGACCGTTCAGACTTCTTTGATTAGATGGCCTTTAATCGCACCCTCGGTATATGGGTTGTTTATTAGGGATGGTTCTGAGGCCTGGTGTATTGAAAAAGAGCATGGAGGACGGGACTAGCCCATCCTTCCTCGATTCTATAATCTGTCTTTAATCAGAGTTTCAACAACTGTGGGGTCAGCGAGAGTAGTCGTATCACCCAAGTCATCGATTTGACCTGCTGCTATACGCTTCAAGATGCGCCTCATGATTTTTCCAGAGCGCGTCTTAGGCAGAGCGTCTGCATATTGGATTTTGGCGGGAGTCGCGATGGGGCCGATTTCTGTACGGACCCATTGTTTTAGTTCCTTCTTCAACTCCTCGGTCTTGTCAATCCCGACTTTGAGTGTAGCAAAAACATACACATCCTGCCCTTTAATCTCATGCGGGAACCCGACTACGGCGCACTCTGCGACAGCGGGATGCTTGACAAGAGCGCTCTCGATCTCAGCGGTACCGAGTCTGTGACCAGACACCTTGAGCACGTCATCGATTCGACCCATGACAAAGTAGTAGCCATCCTCGTTGAAGCGGCCTCCGTCTCCTGTCATGTACATTGGATTACCAGTGTCGGGGTCCTTGTACTGCACCCAGTAGGTGTTTATGAACCTCTCATGGTCGCCGTAGACGGTCCTCATCAGGCCAGGCCATGGCTCACGGATACAGATGTAACCACCCTCGTTTGCATCTACTGGCTGTCCACCCTCGTCAACGATAATGGGTTTCACACCGAAGAATGGGTGAGTTGTGCTGCCAGGGATAGTGTCTGTAGCACCGGGTAGAGGTGTAAATATCACACCACCAGTTTCTGTTTGCCAGTAGGTGTCTACTATAGGACAATTCCCATTGCCAATCTGTTCATGATACCACATCCAAGCCTCTGGGTTAATTGGTTCACCTACGGTACCGAGCAAGTTCAAAGTGCTCAGGTCGTGCTTCTTCACTGGGTCCTCACCGAATCTCATCAGAGCCCTGATGGCGGTGGGGGCAGTATAGAACTGGTTGACCTTCCAGCGTTCGACCTCTAGCCAAAAGCGGTCGTTCTCGGGATAAGTAGGAGTGCCTTCGAACATCATTGTAGTGGACCCTGCGGACAGAGGACCATAGACGATGTAGGAGTGACCAGTGATCCAGCCGATGTCAGCGGTGCACCAGTAGACATCGCCAGGATGCCAGTCGAAGATTGTCTTGAACGTGTAGGTGGTATAAGTCATGTACCCACCAACAGTGTGTAGAACACCCTTCGGCTTACCAGTTGAACCGGATGTGTAGAGGATGAACAATGGGTCCTCAGCGTTTAGCCATTCGGGCTCACACTTGTCATCGACCTTTGCGTACTCCTCGTGATACCAGACGTCTCTGGAATCATCCCAAGGAGTGTCCTCAACACCCATTCTCTGCACAACGAGCACTTTCTCGACAATGGAGATATCCTCGAGTGCCTTGTCGGCATTCTTCTTCTGGGGTACGATCTTACCGTTTCTGTAGTAAGCATCAGCAGTGATGAGGAGCTTGCTCTGACAGTCCTCGATTCTGTCCTTCAATGAGTCAGCAGTAAAACCACCGAAGACGATGCTGTGAACAGCGCCAATTCTGGCACATGCCAGCATTACGATGGCCAGCTCAGGAATCATTGGCATGTAGATAGTGATTGTGTCACCTTTGTTCACACCGAGGTTCTTCAGAACATTTGAGGCCTTGTTGACCTCGCTCAGAAGCTCATTGTAGGTGTAGGTCTTGGACTCATCGAGTGGGTCGCCCTGCCAGATGAGTGCGACCTGCTCACCATTCTGTGCTACTACATGCTTGTCCAGACAGTTGTAAGCCATGTTTGTGACGCCATCCTCGAAATAGGTGAATCGGATATCCTCCATATCCTTCCACTCGAATCCCTTGGTTGGCTCTTTCTTCCAGTAAATCATATCCTTAGCGATCTTGAGCCAGAACTCATCGGGATTCTTGATAGACTCCTTCCAGAGCTTCATCCTCTCGTCGTGGCTCTTGATATAGGCCTTCTCGACGAAACTCTTTGGGGGAGCGAATCTCCGCTCTTCTTGGCTCGTGACAGTGATCTTCTTCTCTTCAGCCATGGAATAATCACCATAAGCAACGTTGCTTTGGTCGTCCGCGCTTAGTCACACCCTTATGAAGATTTGCCAATAGTGGTAAGTTTTGGTGGATTTTGGCAGAATGTCGAATCACGAATACAAAGTGGGGAGTAATGCAGCAAAAATAAACTGAGCGAGGCCAAAGACGAGTGTCCTTGACCTCATTTCGTATTGATTGTGTTATTGCGAAGGCTTACGCATGAACTTCAGAACAAGTGTGAAGACCACAGCAATGATTGCGAGTACACCAGTGACAACAAAGGCCATGAAGTATGATCCAGTTGCATCAACAATCGGACCAGCAACAAAGGCACCAGTTATGCCTGCAATACCATAGGCAGTGAACATCACACCGTAGTTCTTGCCAACATTCTTTGAGCCCCAGAAGTCAGCAGTCGCTGATGGGAACAGAGCGAAGTTGCCACCAAAGCAGAAGCCAATGAGGGAAGCTATGAGCATGACTGCAACCCAGTCAACTGCTAGTGTAGTGATGTATGCGAATGCGAACATGCCAACTGCCAGAACCAGGAACATTGTGATCATTGTGTTCGCTCGTCCGAGCCTGTCTGAAACTGCTCCCCAGACAATCCTTCCGGCTGCATTCAGTAGGCTCATGACACCAACAATGACAGCTGCAAATGCTGCACCGCCCACTGGATCAACCTCCAAAGCTGCACTCTTCACATTTCCGAGTGTCATGAGGCCAGCAGTGGCTGCAAAGACGAACATGAGCCATAGTAGCCAGAAGCTCGCTGTTCTGATCATCTCACCAGGCATGATGTCTAGACCCTTTCCATCAGCTGTGGTTGTGGGAGGAGTGTAACCTGCAGGAAGCCAGCCTTCTGGAGGATTTGTAAGAACCTGTGCCCCAAGAACCACCAAAACCAGATAGGTGATGCCTAGAATCAAGAATGGTGTTCCGACCTGGAGAGTTGTGGGCACATTGAACATGCCAAGCAAGAATTCTTCAACATAACCAAAGACGAGTGCACCGCCTCCAAAGCCAGCAACTGCAATACCAGTGATTGTCCCCTTCTTATCTGGGAACCACTTCACTAATGCTGCGATTGGACATACATAAGCAAAGCCAATTCCAGCACCACCAATGATTCCGTAAGTGATGATAAGCCACATAGTTCCAACCATCTCGTTACCAGCTGCTACTATATCTACCATGAAAGCAAGAATATAGCCGATACCTAGGAGAACACCGCCAACAGTGGCGACCTTTCGTGGACCAATCCGATCCTGCCATCTTCCTGCAAATATCATGAATAGCGCAAAAGAAGCAAGACCAGCAGCAAATGGTAGCTGAGTGAAGAACGCAGACCACGTGTATGCGCCGCCTCTAAGAGCTGTTTGGAAGAAGGACCAGGCATAAATCGAGCCCAGACATAATTGAACTATGATTGCACCGAGGATCACGAGATTCCGGTTTCCAACCTTTTCTTCAGACATGAGATAATTCACCTGACAGATTGTCGAGTCTTGTGCCGTCGCGCGAAGCTCCTAACTGATAAGGGTTCTTACATGACGGTTGCCTGTCGAACCTGTCATTTGCAAACGCCTATATGTAATGCAAATTGGCTTCGACTCGTTGAAGAGAGAGATTGCAATGTCTGGAGCCAGATGGGACGAGAAGTACAAGAAGAAAATACTTCCATCCAAGGATGCCATCAAGAAGATTAAGAGAGGAACTCGAATCTTCCTAGGAACGGGGTGTGGAGTACCATATCATTTGGTGCAGGAGTTGGCGAATTATTCGGATCAGATGTCCGATAATGAAATAGTCCATCTGCTCACACTGGGCGACACGCCGTCAGCAGATCCAAAGTTCCAAGCTCAATTCAGACATAACACCTTTTTTGTTTCAGAGAACATCCGTAACGCAGTTTCAGAGGGCCGAGCCGACTACTCACCAATAATGCTCTCTGACATCCCTCGTCTCTTTCGGACCAAGAGGATGCCTCTCGATGTAGCTTTGATACAGATTAGTCCGCCTGATGAACATGGGTTCAGCTCCATGGGTATCTCTGTTGACATCACCAAGTCCGCTGCAGAAAGTGCTGATTTAGTGATAGCTCAGGTCAATGACAAGATGCCTGTCACTCATGGCGACTCATTCATTGACATCAGAGATATCGATTATCTAGTCCCATTCAATGAACCTCTAAGGGAGTTCGAATCACACGAAGGTGATGAAACTATAGACCTCATTGGTGCCTATGTTGCACGACTTATCGAGAACGAGTCTACTCTGGAGCTAGGAATCGGGGCTCTACCACAGGCTGTCTGTAACAATCTTCAGGAAACTGGTGTCATAGACCTCGGAATCCACACGGAGATGTTTAGCGACAGTCTAATTCCTCTAATAGAGAGTGGAGTTGTCACGAACAAGAAGAAGAGCATTCATAGAGGTCAGGTCATTGCGAGTTTTGCTATGGGCACCAAGAAACTCTATGAATATATACACAACAATCCGATGTTTCACTTTCATGACACAGCCTACGTCAATGACCCATATGTCATAGGGCAGAACAAGAAAATGATAGCTATCAACTCAGCCCTTGAGATTGACCTGACAGGTCAGGTGTGCGCAGACTCTATTGGACATAAGTTCTACAGTGGTATTGGCGGTCAAGTAGACTTCATCCGTGGAGCTTCGAGGTCACCTGGGGGCAAGGCCATCATTTGTATGCAGTCAACAGCCATGGACGGCAAGGTGTCACGGATTGTGCCACGGCTAAGTGAAGGTGCAGGAGTAGTAACGACACGTGGTGATGTTGATGTCGTGATAACCGAGTTTGGTCTAGCAATATTGCATGGAAAGACCATCAGAGAACGAGTTCTATCACTGATTGCAGTTGCACATCCCGACTTCAGAAACGATCTGCTTGAGGCTGCAAAGAAGATGCACTATGTCTTCGAGGACCAAGTACCATTCCAAGTCCAGGGGACCTACTTCCCAACAGAATATGAATATCAGGAAACGTTCAAAGGTGTGGAGGGGCCTGTTACCGTCCACTTTAGACTCACTCGGCCAGACGATTCAGATAGGATTAAGGGCCTATTCTATGGCCTCTCAGAAGAGAGCATATATTTCAGGTTCTTAACGCCTCTGAAGAGCCTACCCAGACGAACCCTGCAAGACTTCTACGATGTAGATGCCGACAGAGATGTGTCTATTGTAGCAGTTGTCAGTCCAAGCGACGAAGGTGAGTCTGAGATAATCATAGGGGCAGGAAGGTATTTACTCAATAGAAGTACAAACGAGGCTGAGTTTGCCCTTCTTATCCGAGATGAGTATCAAGGAATGGGGATTGGGAGTTTCATGCTCTCTCACCTGATGCGAATTGCTAAGAGCAAGGGTGTGGAGGCTTTTGTCGCGTTTGTACACCCAAGGAATCAGCCTATGATCAGATTCCTGCACAAGACAGGGAAGATAGTTGAGAGTCATCTGAATATGCAGGACGACGAGTACACTTTCAAGCTCAAACTTTGACCTGCTAGTCTGTTGGAAATCTCTATATGGCCCGTAAGACCTTGAATCTAGCAATCTAGAGGAGAGATGGATGGCCAGCAAGGAATGGACTGACAAGTACAAGGACAAGATACTGTCAGGAAACCAAGCTATAAAGAAAATCAAGCGAGGTACTCGTATTTTTCTTGGGACTGGCTGTGGGGTGCCATTCCATCTCATGCAGGAGCTGGCGAAGAACGCACATAAAATGGCGGATAATGAGATAATCCATATGATTTCACTGGGAGATACACCTTCTGCAGACCCACATTTTCAGGAGCATTTCAGGCACAATACCTTCTTTGTATCAGACAACATTCGTTCTGCTGTCTATGATGGCAGGGCAGACTATACACCGACGCATCTATCCGACATTCCAATGTTCTTCAGTACAAGAAGGATACCACTGGATGTTGCTCTGATTCAGGTCAGTCCACCTGACGAACATGGATACTGCTCACTGGGCATCTCTGTTGACATCACCAAGTCAGCAGCGGAACATGCAGATCTAGTCATTGCTCAAGTCAATGAAAACATGCCTGTCACTCATGGTGATTCATTCTTTCATCTACGAGACATCAATCATCTAGTATGTCACAATGAACCAATTAGGGAGTTTGAGGCAGAAGAACCAGATGAAAAGAGCGATCTCATTGGCAGTTATGTTGCTAGATTGATCGAAAATGATTCGACCATTGAGCTGGGTGTTGGGAAACTACAGAGAGCAGCAGTCAAGCATCTGATGAACTCGGATGTCAGAGACTTGGGGATTCACACAGAGAGATTTGGAGACTGCATCATCGATTTGATTGAGAGCGGGATTGTAACAAACAAGAAGAAGAGCATCAACAGAAACAAGATCACAACGAGCTTTGCGATGGGCACACAGAAACTCTATGATTATGTTAACAACAATCCTATGTTCGAGTTCCGTGACACCTCATATGTCAACAATCCTTCTATTATCGCTCAGAACCACAAAATGGTGGCAATCAACTCAGCCCTGGAGGTAGACCTCACAGGCCAAGTCTGTTCTGATTCCATTGGTCATAGGTTCTATAGTGGAATAGGAGGCCAGGTGGACTTTATCCGAGGCGCATCCATGTCTCCAGGTGGAAAAGCAATAATCTGTATGTCATCCACCGCATTGGATGGGACTGTTTCAAGAATAGTACCTCGCCTCAGCGAGGGATCTGGTGTGGTTACGACGCGGGGTGATGTTGAGGTCGTTATAACCGAATATGGCCAAGCAACCCTCAGGGGACGGACAATTCGAGAACGCGTGTTGTCTTTGATTGCGATTGCGCATCCCCAGTTCCGAAATGAGTTACTTGAAGCTGCTAAGGAGATGAGATACGTCTTTAGTGATCAGATTCCGTTTCAGGTCAAAGGCACGTACTTCCCCCTCGAGTATGAGGCACATGAGATGTTTGAAGGTCCCGATGGCGAGGTAGATGTCCGCTTTCGACTAATCAGGCCTGATGATTCTGATAGAATCAAGGAGCTATTTTATGGTCTTAGTGAGGAGTCCATCTTCTTCAGGTTCCTCACACCCTTAGAGAGCCTTCGTAGACAGACATTGCAGGACTTCTATAACGTAGACCAGTCTAGAGACATCAGTATAGTGGCAACAATCTGCTGTGATGAGGACGGCACAACTGAGAGAATTATTGGTGCAGGACGGTATCTTCTCGACTGGCATAAGAATGAAGCGGAGTTTGCCATCCTCATTCATGATGATTACCAGAAGAAGGGTATAGGCACCTATTTACTCGGGCACCTGATGCGGATTGCCAAGAGCAAGGGAGTGAAGGTCTTCCTAGCCTACGTACATCCAGAGAATCAGCCTATGATCAGATTTCTACAGAAATTTGGGCTATCTATGGTCTTGGAATCATACCCCAATATCCAAGAAAACGAATACATCTTCAAATTGATACTCTAGTCCCCAATGGGAAAATCAGCCCAGTCAGAAAGCGCTAATACCCCGTTTCACTAGGAGAAATACAGTGGAGAGATGTACCTATGAAAGAGATTCTCCTGAAAGCTGGAACTGTGATAATTGGAGATGGGTCTGTAGAAAACGATGTGTCGATTCTAATACAGGGCGGTAAGATAGCCAAGATTAGCTCTGAAACCGCTTCAGTATCTGGTTCTGAGGTTCTAGACTTCTCTGATCGTGTCATCTTGCCAGGAATTATTGACACACATGTTCATGTATGCCATGATGGAACCAATCCAGATCCGGCAGAAATTAAGAAACACTCTGATGAATACTTAGCAATTCGTGGGGCTAAATTTGCGGAGCAGCTATTGAATGCCGGAGTCACAACGGCCGGAGATGCTGCCGGAAGAAGTGAGGTACCATTCGCAGTCCGGAGCGCAATAAAAGAGGGCTATGTGAATGGGCCACGGTTACTTGTCTGTGGAAGAATGATCACCATTTCCGCAGGTAGAGGGGCATATGGCGGGAGCAATGAGGCTAATGGTCCTGATGATGTGAGAAGAGCAACTAGAGAAGAACTTGGTCGAGGCGCGGATTTCATCAAGCTAGCAGCCACAGGTGCGATTTCGTCAGAGAGTACGGAGAGCTTCACAACTCAGTTCAATCAAGATGAACTGCAGGCTGCTACCGAGGAGGCGCATAAGCTTGGAAAGAAGACACATGCTCATGCATATGGAGAGCCTGGTGGAGTCAATACAGTGTTAGCTGGAGTAGATGTCATTGTCCATGGACATCCAATGACAAAGAAGACGATAGAACTTGCCAAGAAACATGGCACTCAATTCATGCCAACACTCACGACTTACTATGAATCCCTACAGCATCATGACGAGGGTCAGCTTCCCGAATATATGGTCCGCAAGGAAAAAGAACTGTTCCCACTAATAGAAGGCGGGTTCAGGAACGCGGTGAAGGCTGGACTGGAGATTGTACTTGGAACCGATTCTGGAATGCCATATACGCCATTCGGACCTTCCTCCATGGAGGAGATGGAACTCATGGTTCGACTTGGTGGGATGAGTGAGATGGACGCGATAGTGGCTGGAACGAAAGACGCTGCAAAGGCTCTGAGTATCGACAAATATGTTGGGACCATTGAGGTCGGGAAGTCTGCCGATCTGCTGGTATTGGAGAGTGGACTAGACCCACTGAAAGACCTTGCACGTCTTCAGACTCCTGAATCGGTCGAGATGGTGATTCTCGAAGGCAAGCCTGTGATTAAGCGTTAGTTTACCGATTCACTTGAAGAGTTTCGGAAGCTTGTCTAGCTGGAGAAGCAATGGTGGGCCCGGGGTGATTCGAACACCCGACATCCGCCTTATCAGAGCGGCGCAATAACCAGGCTATGCCACGGGCCCCGCGCTTTAGTCTGCACATGGGTCTGGATAAAAACATATTGGCCAAAGACCATCGATAATAAATTCCCGGGGTCTATCATAAGACATATTAACAATAGTTAATATTTCGGTATGGGTTGGAAGCTACTACTATGAGTGTGCCTAAGAAGGAAAGAAGTATCAGTGCCAATGATCTATTGAGGTTCATCCTTGAACTCTGGGCCCTTGTTGCTTTCGGTTACTGGGGTTTAGACCAAGATCTTGGACTGCTAAATTATGCTCTCATGCTGATTCTTCCAATAGCAGTTGCAACTGTGTGGGGAATCTTTGCCGTTCCAAACGACCCAAGTAGGTCTGGCGGTGCACCAGTTCCTGTTTCAGGAGCTGTTCGCCTTTTGCTCGAATTTCTAATTCTTGGTTCTGCAGCTTGGTCAATGTATGTAGTGGGATTGTTGTATCTCAGTTTGATATTCGGAACTCTAGTCATCATTCATTACATATTTGCCCATGAGAGAATCAGATGGCTTCTGAACACCAAATAACTGTAGCTTCAAGATTGACTAAGAACCTCAGGGACAACTTCTCTGATTGTTTGAAGTGACTCCATTACCTCTTCAGTGGTCAACTCGAATATGAGGGGGCCCTTAAAGTCGTTCTTCTTCAATTCTAGAAGGAAATCCCGAACAGGTAGTTCTCCCTTCCCGATGATGAGATGATCCTCATACTTGCCTGGAGTTCCTGTATCGATGCCATCGTTGAGATGAACTTCCACTATCCTATCACGATGCTGCCTATAGAACTCAAGAACAGACTCATCACCAGACTGTTTTGTAAGGGCATGCCCGGTGTCAAAACAGATGCCAGTGTCATGTTCATCTATTATGTCACGTGTGAAATCGAAGGGAAACTCGATATTCTCGATGGCCAGCTTCCGAGGATCTATCTCTGTCTTGCTGATAATTTCATCCACACTCTTCATCGAGAATGAGGTCATATATCCGCAGACAAGGAGATTCATGGCTTCAGAAGTTTTGCTCCTGAGAAACTCAGCTGCCAGTGAACCAGAAGTATGGAGGACATAAGCCTCAGGTTCTAGTGGCTCCGACGTCTTGATTGAGTGGCAGATGCTCTCGACACCGCCTGTTCTGATGAAGTCATTAAAAGTAGCCAGCTCGATTGACCATAGAGGGAGATGTACTGAGTAAGAGTGACCAAGCTCATCCTTCAAATCAACAAGTTTGGAGATTACTTCTGGCGTAATAGAACCAGGCACCATGTGCTCCATCTCAATGGTGAGCTCGACCACTTCGATGTGCTCTATTCCCACGACTTCCCTTACAATGTCCACTAGGTTTAGACGGGAGAAGTCTGGAACGCCGTCTGCCAGAATCCGCTGAACGGCTGGCAGGAACTCAATAGCGACTGTTCCAAATCGCATTCCGGATGTTTCACCTCATCAGAATAGACCAGCAAGCCAGGCATGTACCTCTGCAATCAGTGGGAGGAACAGAGTTGCTGTGAGTGTTATCACCACTAGCAGTGTGTTGATTGAGGGGCCAGCTGTGTCCTTGAATGGGTCTCCGACCATGTCTCCGGTTACAGAGATATCATGAACTCGATGCCAGTCATCAGTTCCCTGTTCATATGTGGTGTATTCGGGCGACTCGATGATCTTTTTGGTATTGTCCCACGCTCCTCCAGCGTTGTCCATCAAAAGGGCCAGTATCAGACCTGCCATGACGGCACCACCTAGAAAGCCTGCCAGAGCCTCAAGCCCGAGAATCACTCCTGTGGCGAGAGTCACAGTGATTGCAATCAGAGTACCGGGCATTAGCTCTCGGATGGACCCAGATGTTGCAATAGCGATGCACCGATCATAGTCAGGCCTTGATGTGCCCGCTAGAATACCAGGGTCTTCATCGAACTGCCTGCGAATCTCAGTAATCATCCTCTCCGAGTTCCGCTCAACACCGAGAATGAGGATTGCAGAGAATACCACTGGCACCAGAGCGCCAATCAGGGCGCCCGCCAGAACTGCTGGGTCTGCGAGGTTCACTACAGTGAGACCCTCTATTCCTACTATATTGAGTGTGTCTGTTGACTCGATATATGCCGCAAAGAGTGCGAGTACTGAGATTGCAGATGCACCTATTGCGAATCCCTTTGTGATTGCCTTGGCAGTGTTTCCACTCGCATCCAACTTGTCACAGGCTATAATTGCCTCCCTAGATGCCTGAGCCTGTTCTATGACACCCCTTGCATTGTCCACAATCGGGCCATATGCATCAGCACTCATGATCATGCCATTAGTTGACAGAAGCCCTACGGCTGCAATGGCCACACAGTAGATGCCGCCCTCCCATTCTCCAAACTCTAGTCCAGCACCAAGGAGGTAGGAAACCACCATAGCAATTGCGATTCCAATGACAGATGGTACAACACTCAACAGTCCGTATGAGTATCCAGACAGAATCAGGTTCGCTGCACTCTTCTCTGCTGACTCGACCATCTTAGGCACGGGCTTGAAGCCTGCGAATCCTCTATCGCTGGTAAAGACATCACTGGTGAAACCAATGAATACTCCTGCAAGGAGTCCGATAATGGCTGCTCCTGCAATGATGAGGCTTAGACCAAGGGCAATGACTGTTACGATTGCAAAGACCGCAAACAGGATGGTTGTGATATAGGTCCCCATATTCAGTATGGGGCCAGGATCTTGGCCCTCCTTTGGATTGACAAGGAAGACTCCCAAGACTGATGCAATAGCTCCAAGAGCTGCAATCATGAGAGGCAGAAGCGCAAAGGGAAGGGCTGGAGCAAAGTGGAGGTCTATTCCTGCGCCCAAGATTCCTGCTGCAAGGATTGCAGCCACATTGCTGTCATAGATGTCGGCTCCTGTACCAGCTACATCTCCCACGTTGTCCCCGACAGCGTCAGCCACTGCAGCAGGATTTCGGGGATCATCTTCAGGGATGTGATGCTCAATCTTGCCAACAAGATCCGCTGAGAGGTCTGCTGTCTTCGTATAGATTCCTCCTCCAGCCTTTGCAAACAATGCTACAGTGCTTGCTCCAAATGAGAACCCAGTTATGATCTCCCATAGACCAGCCGGGCGTGGAATCACGACAAAGATTATGTCAGGCAGTAAGTTCCAGAGCAGGTAAAGTGACCCGAGACCTACGAGTGCAATTCCTGCAATCATTAGACCCATGACAGAACCTGCTCGGAAAGCTACCTTAAAGGCAGGATTCAGCCCACCTGAGGCTGCCGCTGCTGCTGTTCGGCGGTTCGCCTTTGTTGCCACTACAACTCCAATGAATCCAGCTGCCATGCTGGCTAGTGAACCCAGGAAGTAGGAGATCGCTATTGGAATGCCAAAGTCCCTGAAAATGAGAGCGATCAAGACTGCAAGAATGATTGTGAATATTGTAAGAATACGATACTGAACCTTGATGAATGAGTAGGCACCGTCCTCAATGAGCGCACTCACCTCACGCATTTTCTCGTCGCCTTCATCCGCTTTGTTTACCATGTAAAAGATGTAGAGAGCAACGAATATTGACAAAAGACCTGAACCTATTGCTACGCCAAGGAATAGAATGGCCGACATTTTCTATGCTCCTTATATTCCGTTTCGTAAGATGTCCTGTATATAGACCCTCCCAAATAGTCTGAGCCATGACAGGACTAGAGTTTTCGTAACTGATGATTCTCAATTGCTGGGTCTAGCTCTAAGACTTCGACCTTCAGCATCTTGTCACCTTGACGGATCTGCTTGACGACATCAAATCCTTCGATTGTCTGACCAAACACCGTGTGCTTACCATCGAGATGCTTGCAGTTGTTCCCATTCAGGACTACAAAGAACTGAGACCCGCCCGTATCACGCCCTGCATGAGCCATTGAGAAAGATCCATCTTTGTGTTTCTGTCTTTGTCCACTTGTTTCACAAGGGATTCTATACCCTGGACCACCCGAACCAGTGCCCGTTGGGTCTCCGCCCTGTATTACGAAGTCGGGCACTACACGATGGAACGTGAGGCCATTATAATATCCATCTTGAGCTAGAGCGACGAAGTTCTTGACCGTATTGATAGCATCATCTGACCAGAACTCTGCGATGATGTCACCCTTGTTTGTCTGAATTTTGATTTTGGTTGCCAAAGATATCACCATAGTAATTGCTAGCCATACCGCCAGTTGTTTTTTCACAATGCGACTCCCTCTTAGAGGTTACGAAGTGGTCATTGTCATAATGCTCATCATTCTTAAGCACACCAAACGACTCCCTCGCGGTCATGATAGTAGAGAAAGAGTACACGGAAGGGAAAATCACCTTCATCAGTGCAGATGTCGATCACTACACTGAGAATAAGAAACAGCCAACATCTGACATGCCAGTCTTCATGAATCCTCGTATGCGCCTCAATCGTGACTTCTCTGTTCTCTTTCTCTCTGCGTATCTAGAAGAATCTCCGATAGAGCTTATGTGTGAGCCACTTGCAGGATGTGGTGTTAGAACACTCCGGTATCTGAAGGAGTGTCAAGGGACATTTGATGCTCTGATGTTTGATGCTAATCCAAACGCTGTTGACATCATCAATAGAAACATCCATAGTCTAGAACTCTCTGACAGGGCCCGGGCACAGCATGGAGATGCCAAGGTGCTTCTATTGACTGAGTCCAGAGGAAAGAGGTTTGACTATGTGGATGTTGATCCCTTTGGCACGCCAGTTCCATACCTAAATGCCGCTATCCAGTCAATGAGTCCTAGAGGGGGACTACTAGCCCTCACTGCAACAGATATGGCTGCACTCTATGGCGTCTATCCCAGAGTGGCTCTCAGAAAATACGGAGGCCTCTCGATTAGGACACCATTCTCACATGAGCTCGCTGTGAGACTTGTGATTGGCCATACATTCACAGTTGCAGGAGCAAATGACTTTTCAATCGCACCCCTTGCGGTGCTAAGCACAGATCATTACATCAGAATCTGGCTCCGGGTTAAGGCTGATCGAAATGAGGCTAATCGTCAGGCAGATGACATGGGGCTAGTCATGTATTGCCCAGAATGCATGCATGCTGAAGTCATTCCCTTGAGAAGTAGACGGGAATATGGTAAAATTGCGCATCAGAAGGATGGGTGTTCTGGAAAGCTAGGTACTGCAGGACCGCTCTGGATTGGAAGACTTTACGATACTAGCATCCTGAATACTGCAGAGCGAATTATGCCAGAAATGGAGGATGTGTTTGAGAAACGAGTCATGCGAATGCTAAAAATGATGGTTGGTGAGAGTGCCTTGGATACTCATCCGTTCATTGATATTCATGCACTCTGTGACCTTCATGCTCTAGTCCCACCGAAGCTCACCGAGATCATCTCTGCCATCAGGGAGTCCGGGAATCTTGCAGAGCGGACCCATTTTAGGCCAACAGCTATACGAACAGATGTCAAAGCCGGAGAAGTGACCGATATTATTACTGAACTCACCGGAGCGAAGTAGACATGGCTAGACCAAAGAAACCCCGGACAAAGGAGCACTACTACAAGTCTGCAAAGGCTCACGGATACAGAGCCAGAAGTGCGTACAAGCTCAGACAAATCGCCCAGAAATACAAGTTGCTCAATGGGGTTAATACTGTAGTTGAGCTTTGTAGTAGTCCGGGTGGATGGACCCAAGTCCTTCGGGAGATGGATCATGGTCTAGAGATAGTGGCAGTTGACCTCATTCCTATGGCTCCCGTTGAAAGAGTCACCTTCATTCAAGGTGACATTTTGGACTCCAAAGTGTTAGACCAAATCAAAACAGCGACCCGAGGACCTGTTGACTTGGTTATATCCGACTGTGCTCCGAAGGTCTCTGGAAACTGGGACCTAGATGTTGTCAGACAGCTCTCATTAGCAGAAGGTACTCTAGAAATGGGATTGAAGCTGTTAGATGAGAAAGGAAAAGTACTCACAAAGGTCTTCCAGGGAAGTGGATTCCAAGAGTTTCTTCAGGCAACTAAGAAGAGATATCGCTCTGTCAAACTAGTGAAGCCTGCGGCGTCACGTAGGAGTAGTGCGGAATTTTATCTGTTAGCAATAGGACCGATTGGACGATCAGATGAGTAAATAGAGGATTAGACTAATTCGCCTGTGTGCTGATCATCCACTCTTCAATTTCTCTGCAGCTAACAGGCGAATCGGGCTGTCTAACACCGCATTTGTTTATTCTCAGACAATGAAAACAGGGACACCCGTTCATATCGGACAAACTACCATGGTCAGCCTCATCGCTGAAGTCCGCTTTCAGCATATACTTTTCTTCCTTTTGTTCTAGTTTTTGCACTTTTATTAGCCCCTTTGACATAAGTTGCTCGATTTTTTCGGTCAGTTTCTTTGGTTTTATACCAAGGCTAGTCGCTAGTTCGTTGATGAGAAGACCCCTCTCTCCTGCCGCTCTTAGAGCGTCCTGAATTGGATCCGTTTCATCGTTCATTGAGATGACCTTTGGCTAACACATGGCAACACACGACATTCTACACGGATTGATATTTAGATTTCGGAAGAGGCTCTACATTTTCGACAAATAATGTACAGAAGTGTACATCATCACCTGCGTTTATAGAGGTACAAGATTTGGCCTACAAGTTTCTCAGCACTCTTCTTATCCAAGGGTCGAACAGCCACATACGGTGTTTTCACAGGTCCAAAGACATCAACAATAGTTCCGATCTTTTCGGCTTTTTTATTCACAACGACAGATCGTTCGCCCATGGCAGGGCTTTTGTCAGTTCTGAGGATTAGAGAACCCCTTTTGGAAATATGCAATACTTTTCCGAGACGTTTCACCAGAATCCCTCAAATTCCCAGCACTATTTCTTCTTGCCCTTGCGCTTCTTCTTGCTCTTCTTTTTCTCCGCTTCTTGCTTCGCGGAATCACGCTGAGAAACTACCCGTCTAACACCCTTAGCTAGCATAAGCAGTAGCCTCTTCTTCTTGTGACCCTCCGAGTTCCCCAGGACGAGATAACCGCTCGCACCACTCCAATTTCTAGGATATCTCTTGTCTGGTTCCAGCTCATACTCAAAGCCTGCAGACTCTGCCGCCTTCTTTAGGATTTCAATTGTGACTTCAGGTGCGCCAAGGTTTTTCGGAACCTTGCGTCCTTGTGCCCTACTTAGGTTAGAGTCCAAGTATGCAGGCCAGACAATGACCATTCCATCGCGTTTTCTCATGGCTGCAGGATTCTCCTTGATTCCAAAGACACGAGCCCTCAAGAGCGGTGTTCTTTTTACCCTTCCCATTCCACGAAAGCTGGACTGAAACAAAGACCTTCATAAGAGCTAACAATCTGCCCAAGCGCCAAGGAGCTGTACTGATATTGGCAAGAAAAAGCAAGGACGTCTACTTCTGCGAGATTGCAGACTTGGTATCATCGAGAAGCACTTGCCTGAGGAACCAGGTGGGAGCTGTAATCGTAAAGGAGTCACAAATCCTCAGTACAGGGTACAATGGAGCACCAAAGGGTCTGCGGCATTGTGAAGAGGTTGGTTGCATGCGAGAGGAGCGTGGTGTTAAACCAGGCGAACGACACGAGCTATGTCGAGGGCTTCATGCTGAACAGAATGCCGTCATCCAAGCTGCATATCATGGTGTGAGTGTAAATAGCGCCATGATGTTTTGTACAACACAGCCTTGCAGCATTTGCACAAAGATTTTGATTAATGCAGGAATCAAGGAGATAGTATACGTAGAACCGTACGAAGACGAGCTTGCGGCCCAGCTTATTGATGAGGCGGGGCTCAAAATGAGACAAGTCGAGATTCCTCGAAAATACGGAAGGAATTCTTCTAAGTAGATATACGCGCCAACCTTAGAAAATGGACTTTTCTCAGGAAAGTTTAAAGTACGACAGCAATTGCTCATCGGCTCAAAGGCTGGAGCGGAATCCGATGGGAAAGCTGCACAATCTAATCAGTATCCACGACCTTGATAGAAAGACGATAGATTTGATTCTCAAGACTGCGGAAGAAATGGAGTCTGTTGCTGTAGATAGATCGAATGAGTTGGGTAACCGGATTATGGCGACTCTCTTCTTTGAGCCTTCAACTAGAACTCGGCTGTCCTTTGAAAGCGCAATGATTAGGCTAGGTGGGCGTGTTCTTGGCTTTGCAGATGTAATCTCATCATCAGCCGGAGGTAAAGGTGAAACTCTTGCAGACACTATCCGCACAGTCGAAAGATATGCAGACATCATTGTGATTCGACATCCCCTAGATGGATCTGCGAGAGTTGCTGCAGAGTTCTCAAGCGTCCCTATAATCAATGCAGGAAGTGGTTCTGAAGAGCATCCAACGCAGGCCCTTCTGGACCTTTATTCTATCAAGAAGATAAAGGGCACCATAGACGGTCTCTCCATATCGCTCTGTGGTGATCTAAGATACGGAAGAACTGTTCATTCTCTTGGTATGGCTCTCTCATATTATGATGTCAATGTCAAACTAGCTGCTCCGCCCACTTTGAGAATGAAGCCTGCAATCATTGAGGAGATGAAGAAATCGGGCATTCAGGTAACAGAAGTGGACTCTGTTGAAGATGCAATTAGTGATGTGGACGTTGTCTATATGACTCGAATCCAGAAAGAGCGCTTTCCTGATGTGAATGAGTATGACGAAGTGAGAGGCAAGTTCAGAATCACAGAAGACGATGTCAAACTGTTACGTGAGGATGCAATTGTCCTGCATCCCCTTCCTCGTGTGGATGAGCTCTCTCCAGAGATTGATAACACTCCACATGCTAAGTATTTCGACCAGGTATACAGTGGAGTGGTCACTCGAATGGCTATTTTGAAGATGATACTTGGTTAATCTGGACCTATGCCACGGAGTTCTCGAACAAGCGCGTCAACCGAGGCGATCTTACTCACCGCTAGAGGGATTCTCATCTGTTCTGAGAGCTCAAGAGCAAGTCTGTCAACTTCATCTACGCCATGAAGGATGACTAGGGTTGGCTTGAATTCTTGCGACTTGATTGCAATCATTGGAGCGCGTCCTGTGTTTGCTTTTGTGAATATCAGACACCGTTCAGTTGTGGCACCAAAGAGCTTCAGAAATCCTTCACTGGTAAGCTCTTTTACAGCCCGCTCAACATCAACGAGAGTATAGCCGTAAATCTCTTTGTTGAGGAGATTAGCCCCAGATTTGACGCTACATTTCAGTTTCTTGCAGAAATCATCCATGGTCATCGGAGAAAGGAAATCACTCATGGCTAGTACAATGTTGAGGTCAACAAGACTCACATCCATGAGCCGCACAAATGCGGCAATGACTTGGCCTCCATTTTGCTCGTCTAGAGATATCAGCGCCATCACAAAACGACGTATAGTTGAAGTCCCTGGTGATTTCCTCCTACCGGACTCATAATCGCTGATGACGCTTGGACTGATCCCGATATAGTCAGCAAGCTCAATTTGAGGGAGACGAAAGCGTTCCCTCCAGACTCGCATTGTCTGCCCAGGATAATCAGACAAGGCAATTTCACCTGCAATGCGTCGTGCAAGCCTCTCCCTGACAGACGACTGCATTGACATGGCGGTATATCTTATGCCGTTTCATGATAAGGATTTCGACTATTGCCGAAGTCATTGTAGCTAATGTGTGTTCAAGTGACTATAGTGGACGGTAAGCAAATGCACGAATTCAACTCCTACTCTTTGCCTCCTTCCTGAATGGGCTTGATTCTTGATAACTCAGAAACCGGAGAAAATAGCAGGACCTTCCAAAAATGGTGGGCCGGAGGAGATTCGAACTCCTGATCCCCTGGAGACCTGCTCGTAGACCTAAATGGTCAACAAGTCCCAAACCAGGAATCATTTTTGGCAAAGGTCATTACTGACTGTTTGTAGCCAAGCTAGACCACCGACCCATGTATCCGTCTGTGCCCCCAATTCTGGTTATAAGAATATCTCTAAAATCATGCAAAGATATCCTGATTTGTAGTCGGGCGTTCTGCCCCTCTTTCCCTTTTCTGCCAAAGCCAAGCGGTAAATTGACTCATAATATTTAAGGAGGTTTAATGTGTTTGGAATACTCCTTTTTGGGAAATAGTGCTTTATAGACTCTTTATTTTCAAAATAAAGCGATAATAGATTTCTTTCTTAATAAACTTATATCCTTCAGTGATGTGAAAATGATAGGAGTTCAAATCATTTCTGGCAAACAGAACAGGGAGTGAACTCTCAAAGAAACAGGTCAGAAACTTATATCCTTCAGGTGAAATGAATGGGTCGCTCTAGTGGTCTGATTGTCAGCGTTAAGATTCCGATACGTTGGGGCATGATGACTAAGCGTCAGAGAACCCGACTCAATCAGATAACTGGAAGGGACAGTAGAATCATCAAAGCCTATCTTGGAGTAATTGAACGTAATGAAACGGATTTACTAACAAGTGGAAAGCTGAATCGGGTTAATGTAAGTAAATTGGATAAACTCACGTTGACAGCTTCAAGGGGAGTGGCAGAAAGACATTATGTGCTTCACGATTTCAAGAAGCGATTTACAAATATCTCAGTAAATGAGTTTCAGGAGTGTAGGGATACTGCAGTCGCGATGTGGCAGAGCTATCTAGAAAAGGGCGGTTCCAAGCCCCTGAAGGCAAGAGGATACACTTCGAGGAAGATACCTCGATTTGTCTTCAAGCAACGATTCGAGTTTATCTACACACCTGATAGAGAAATTAAGCATTGGCTTGTAATCCGGGATTCTCTTGATTCGTCCCGCCGGAGCAGCAGAATCCATGATAAACTTGCAATTCCATTATCGCCCTCTTCCTATCATCTCAATAAAATGAATGAAGGGATAGTCAAAACTGTCCGTCTTTTTAGGGATTCGACCCGAAAATGGTGGGCAATATTCACGGTTACTCTACGTGTCGAATCACTTCATTCCTTAGGAAAACCATCTGCAGTTTTTGCAATCGACCTCGGGATCAAAAAGACTGCTTGCACTGTGCTTCTCACTCGAAGTGGGTACAAGCACGTTCGATACTGGAGGCAAGGTAAGAAAATTGGGCACATGAAACGCTACGACAAACGAGTCGCATGCCTTCAGAGAGAGAAGGAAGACCTGCTCAAGATGAATAAGGATACTCACGGCGTTGCAAAGGAACTTCGTGAGCTCAATTGCAAACGAAATAGAATAAGTATCGAATATGACAGGAAGTTGGTCAAAGACCTTTGTGACCACATCCTAGAAATCTCTGAGAAATTCGATCTGTATGTTTGCATTGGAAGAGTCAAAGGAATCCGAAACAGGGCGCGCAAGGGAAATCATAGGGGTCGCGCGTTTAGAGGAATGATTCACAGGTGGTCCTTCGCTAGAGTGAGTGAAATTCTCAAGCATAAGCTGGAAACTCTTGGATATAATTCAAGGAGGTTCTATTCAGCTCCAGAAGCGTGGACATCTATCATGTGTCATAAGTGTGGACACAAAGGAATGCGACCAAAACAGAACCTTTTCATCTGTCACACCTGCGGATATCGTGCAAATGCCGACCTGAATGGCGCTATCAATATTGGTAGACGTCATATCATGCTCATCCCTTCACTTAGAGATGAGAAGAAAGGACTAGGAATGTGGCTTCTTCCCAAGGAAAAGGCCACTCTGAAAGCCCGGAGGAAGAAATCTTCTTCTAAAAGGAAGTCCTCACTCTCCCAGAGGGGCCCAGCCTCAGTAGGAGAGTCCGTGGCTGATTGCTATGACCAGACTTCAGTTGTGGAGTTTGCGAGCAGTAAAGACCTCGCCATGGTAAAAGCTGTGGAAACACCGTCTGCATCCAGCAGCTCTGGTAATGTTGAATCAATGCAGCGGACAGAAGCCGGGTCCCGAAAGAGGAACCATGTTCCAGTGAAATCGGGCAAAGCTCACGTCATTTTGAAATACAATGGTCTTTCGAAAGCTGGTGACAGCAGTCGTGAGAAGGGTGGAACACAGGAGTTTCTTGATGGTTTACTCACCAATACAAGAAGTGGGTCTTCATAGCCAAGCTAGGCCTCCGACCCAGGTTAGTAGGAGGAGGGTCCTAACTTACGGTTATAAGAATAGCGGAGTGCGGCTCATGAATCACCCTCTCGAAGTTCAAGTACAATTCCTTGGTACGGTTCAAGATAGATGCTGGTGGCCCGAAGTGGTTTTGAGTCCAAAAGAGTTGAGAACAGCAAGCTTCTCTTCCCTTTTGCATCATCAGTTTGAACTGGTTTGTTGGAAAGGTTCAGCCAAACCTGCACTACTTGTCTATTGTGTCTTCGTTCATATGTGAGAAGGGTTTTCTTGTTCATAGGCTGCTCTAGAACGTGCATAGAGCCAGAGTGTAGAGCAGGGGTGTTCCTACGGAGTCGCAGGAGGTTTCTATAGCAATGTAACAATGAATCCGACTCTGATTCCTCAACCTCTACATTGATTGTTTCATATCTTGCTCCTGCTGGCAACCATGGCTTTGAATCTGCGGGACAGAATCCTGCGTTTAATGATGAATTCCATTGCATAGGAGTCCTGCAATCATCACGATTAAGCGAAAAGGAGCCATCTCTTACTAGCAGATTGACTAGCAGTTGATGATACCAACGAAACCTCAAAGCTACAGGATCCTGTGCAGTCTTGATAGGCAATCTATGATTGAACATACCAATCTCTTCACCATAATAGATGAAGGGGACGCCTCTTGCTGTCAACTGCAGCGTCGTATTGAGTTTCGCCTTAACCAGATCATTTCCCAATTTGCTGATTCGGCGTATCTGATCGTGGTTGGAGAACACCCAGGTTGGAGTATATGGTTCATTGAAGTATTCCTCGTATTTATTGATTATATTCCGAAGTGTGCTTGCATTAAGATTGGCGTTAAGTGACTGAAACAGGAATACAAGATGTAGTCCATTAGTCTGGTTTTTGTCAACTTCTTCACCACAGTATTTCTTGAGGGTATCAAATGATGCAGCAATTTCACCTACTAGGAACCGTTCAGGGTCCGAATACTCATCCATCACGCTTCTAAGTTCCTTGACAAAGGCGAAATTGTCAGGATGGTTAATTGTGAAGATTTTATTCTGAAAGAGGCTTTTCTCATCCTCTTCGGAGGGGAAGAGCTTCCAAGCAAAAGGATTGTTCTGAAGCTGTTCATCTTCGAATATTGTATTGATTATGTCTAGGCGAAATCCATCAACCCCCCTATTCAACCAGAATCGGACAGTATCAAACATCTCCTTCTTCACGTCAGGATTCCGATAGTTGAGGTCTGGTTGAAAGGGCAAGAACTGAGCCCAATACCACTGATCTGTCACATCATCATAATGCCAACCTGAACCTCCAACCATAGATTTCCAGTTATTAGGAGGTTTCCTACCACCGGACTTTTTCCCATCTCGCCAAATGTACCAATCACGTTTTGGATTCTCTCGACTTAAGCGCGATTCTAGGAACCATGGATGCTGGTCACTTGTATGATTCAGCACCATATCAAAGACAACATACATGGCCCGATTATGAATCTCCTGAATTAGTCTGTCACAATCAGCCATCGTACCATACTCTGGTGCTATATCTCGGTAGTTGCTCACATCATACCCATGGTCTGTTTGAGGGCTTGAAAAAAAGGGGGAAAACCAAATGGTTTCAACCCCCAAGTCCTGTAGATAGTCCAGCTTTGTGATTATTCCAGGAATATCACCAATCCCATTACCTGTACTGTCCTTGAAGCTTCGGGGATAGATCTGATACACAGTGGTTCGCTTCCACCATGGTAGGTTTCTAGTCTTTTCATCTGGCATCCAGAGTTCCTCTCAGGACTCTGATTCTAACCCCCTCTTTTTTCTTCTCACATCATTGTAGAATCACAAATGAGCGTGAGTCTTCTTTGCCATTCACAGGAAAATTTCCATTGGCAGTAAGGAATAAGGTCTTAACTGAAAAGTAAGTAGTCGACTGTGAGTAAGATGAGTTTACTTGGTCCGGATGATTTCGACTTGGATAGAAAAGGGCGAAAGAAGAAGCTGGCAAAGGACCTGGCTCCTTCAGTTGCGAAGGAAGTTGAAAGATGGCTGGACAGGGAAGACGATCCTGAGGCTTTTAGGAGAGTATCAGAACTGGTAGGCCCAGAAGAGGCCGCCCGTTTGTTTGCTAGACGCCGAAAGCATGGTAGAAAATCGAAACCTAAAGACCCTCTACTCGAAGACCAATGAAGGGACTACATTGACAGCAAATACCTACGAAAACGATGATAGAACAGAATTGAGCAATATGAGAACCTCGTTAGCATTCATACGCACGATTGATGCGGAGAAAAGAACACATCTGGCAGAATTGCGAACAGGAATTGGCATGTTGACAATACCGTTGTCCCTTTTGACCATCCTGATAGCGACCTCAAATTATTATTCAGTCAGTGATGTGCTGACTCTCATAGCTGGCCTTGCTATTGGTATAGTCATACTCCTTCTGATTGGCGCTCATCTAGTGTTTTCATCTCTCAGAAAGATTCGTGGAGATGACCGCCTTCGAACAGCATGTGATGACCTTTCGAATTTAGTGGCAGAGTTCAACAACCACGATGAGTAGAAAACGTGACTTTTCTTCTTGCGCTGTAGATAAGTCATATACTTTCAGAATTCAGCTGTCTGTTCAAGACGGTTGAGGAATCAGATATGACAACGAAACTCAGAGTCACTGTGATAAGGAAATTCAGCCCAGAGGAGATTTTTGGCCACGAGATCATGCGAGATGGTAAGCCACTACAGCCATGCGGCCATAAGGAAGGAGAGGAGTTCATCGTGGACCACCATTTAGACAGGCCAAAGGATTTCTGTGGCCAAGCTTGGCAAGACCTCTATACTACTCTGATGATTTACCACTTTGGAGGGGATTATAACTATCCAGAACCCGGTGTCACATACCAGCCATGTGGCGACGGCATGAGGACAGTCATATTCAAAATAGAAAAGATATGAACTGGGGAATAAAGTGGAGCCCCAGGAGGGATTTGAACCCTCGGCCTCCTCCTTACTTTCAGAATTATTCATTTTGCTTCCGACACTATACCAAAGAAATGGAGGCTCAAGTGTAGTTGTTAGAATCGTGAGTACAAAATGCTGGATAGTCTTCGAAACCTTTATCTCAATATCCTAATCGGACACCAATTACGGAAGCCCCTGTAGCTCAGACCGGTTAGATCGCCTCCTTGGTAAGGAGGAGGCCGCGGGATCTTGTTTCACTTCGAAGCGAGACGCGAATTCGAATCCCGCCAGGGGCTCCATTTTATTTTGATAATCTCCAGTAGGTTTAAGCCAATGAGATTGCCAGTCTGAGCTACTGCTGACCTATAGCTTGCTTCTATGGTGAGTGAACCACACTGCAAGAAACTTCTGTGTTCCACCCTTCTCCTGCCTGTGTCGCCACCTCCCGAAGTCCAATGGACTTCAGAATTAGCAGGAGCATTGTCTGTCATCATTGGGATGGGATCCCTCCTCCAGACCTGGCCTTCTTCTCCTGTCTTGATGCTGAGCCATCACTCCCAGCGACAGAGAGAGTTTCCACAGTTCTTACCACGGCAGGGTCATCATCACCTTTCCCAGCTTCATCACTGAAGCTGAGAAGACTCGTTTGAGCATGGTGAACGGCCGCGGACTCTCCGGGGAATGATGACGATCCCTTCTTGGAGAGTAAGGACTTCCCTCTGGAAGACTTCCTTTGGGCTTTCGGTCGCGCACGTCGAACCCTTTCTAAGGTTCTAGTCCACAGGCCTAGTCCTCTCACAGAGTGCAATGACTTTGTGAGCGTAAGCATGCGTGCTGCAATATTGATACTACCGTTTCGGTCTGCATTGGTCTTCTGTCCACAAGATGGGCAGTGGAAGTAGTTCTGCTTGGGTCTCTTGCCCTTGCTTCCACACTTCCAACAGATAATGGATGTCCATGCCTCAGGAACAGCTCTGAACCGGGCATCCTTTCCATCGACTTTCCAGTCGAGCTGAGCCAGTCCGTGTTTCAGACTCTCAGTTATTCGAGCAAAGGCCCATGAGTGAATCATTCCTCTGAACCTTCGCCCCCTGTAGTTTCCTCGCTTAGCACGCATACGTATGTTCTTCAGGCGACCAATGGCAACATAGAGTGTGTACTTCTTGGACAAATCAGAGATATAATCAAGAAGCTGACGTACAAGGACTCTGTCATATTCTTTTGCAACCTTCTCGCGCTTGGAATGTAATCGACCGAGTTTCTTTGCTACTCCTTCATATGGAATCTGACTATTCTTTCTGGTGTGCATCTCTCTCTGCAAATCTGCAACAAGTCTATCGTATTTCTTGATGATGCTAGTCTTATCTCTCTGGACAAAATAGCACGTTTCCCTTGTCTTTTCAGGGGTGAGAAGAGTTGAACAAGCAGCTTTCTCGATGCCGAGATCAATCCCGAGTATAGCAAATGGGAGGTCTTTTCTAATAGCTTTACCAAATGCTATGCGGATTGCGAATGTCAGCCACCACTTTCCTCTTCTATCAGTGAAGATTTGTAATGCCTTTACTTCACCGCGCTTAATCTGGCTAAGATGAAAAGGTGACATTCTGAGAGGAATTCTCAAGCGATCATGATACCTTCGACCAGCTGTGGCGGAGTCCAGTGAGTCTCTAATGTCAAGCCACCATCGAGAAGTGGAGGTCTTCTTCTCAATGAGTTTGAACCTTCGAGAGAACACCCATCTCGGAATTCTTCGACTGGCACTTATGGAAGTTGGACGGGAAGCATTTCTTCCACTCTTTCTTCTAAGTTTGAGATAGCTCTCATACATTGAAATGGCAGTCTGTCTGCATTCGTTCATTTCATTCTGGGAGATTCTTTGGAATCTGACTTTGAAGTCATGTGGAACGCTCATCCTCTGTCTGTATCCTGACTTGACCTTGATTGCAGTCATGGTCAACTTGTCAAGCTCGCTGTCGTCAATTCTATCTCTGTTGCGACCTGTGAGCAACTTGTCTTCATGTTGTTCAATTATTCCAAGAAATGCACGAATTACTCTAGTGTCTCGCCCAACGGTCTGTCTAAGCCTCTGCCTAGTCCTTTCAGTCATGTCCTCCCAGTTAATGGGGACCTTCACCGAAACTGTCACACCCTTGGACCGAGCCATAACCAATTCGCCCTTACTATATAAAATTCTGACCCGTTTCCACGTCAGTTGAGTTCACTCCCTTTCTAGTTCAGAAGGGAGGTTTTGAACTCGTACAATAGTATGAATCATTACTATATAAAATTATGAAGACTGCACTATGCATAATTCATGAATATCCTGTTTAAATGAATAATTTCACCATTTTTCAGGAAATGATATATGTCGAAAAACCCGAATAATTTATTATGTAATTTGCTGATATTGCTCTGTGGCGAATACAAGGTATCCTCGAAGTCCTTCAAGAGTTCTCACAACGGCTTTCAGAATGGCCATGGCTATCACTCTAGCACTAGCCCGCGACAGAGCTTCAGGTATATCTAGACCACTCTATTTCGGACAGGGAAAGAGAATCGTCGGGATGGCGAAGATTTGGAAGAAAGCAAAGAAAGCCTATCTTAAAACAGTGCAAAATCGCCACCCTGATGCTTCAGTTCTGCTCCGGGCCGAACATAGTATTCGAAGGAGCTTCATTCGAATCCTACTGAAAACAGCAGTGAGATATGGAAATACAGAAACAAAACGGGTGAAACGAGAAGAAGGGAATAAAGGGTATCTGAATATTCTGTGGGACTATATTGGAAGCAGGATTCGAGAAACTGTTGCAGCAAGGTACATCTTCTCTGATCCTGTCCCTATAGAAATGAGTGACGGGTCTTCAGGAATTGGCTATCCTGGTTCAACAAGATTTCCTGTATATCCAGTTAGACATAACCATCTACCAGGACTTGACTTTGGGGATATGATCAGGAGTCCGTTGATGGAGCTTGCTCGACAATGCATGAAATGCGGTGTTTCAATAAGAGAGTCAAAGAAGTACATTGATGCCCTGTTGTACAGGCTCGTTCCCTTCATGGACTACGTCTATACACAGAGAAGATTCGGAAGGCCAAACTACGTCCGAGATGGACTCAAAGAGCTCAGAATAGTCGTGGACCAGATCAAGAGGGAACATGGTACAAGAAACGGGCTCCGTCAATCAATCACGTCTGAAGTCCAAGAATCTCTAGATACCGAAATAGACATAGAAGATACTCCGGTCCAAGACGAAATCGCGGATTCGATTCGACTTGAAATGAGCCAGAATAAGAAGTCGGATGATGAAACGCATTTTCTGAGAGAGGCTATAATATCAGCACGGAGTGAGGGAACTGTCATTGATGGTCTTCTCCAAGTCGCCGAGGAATTGCTTGATAATGGCACCTTGACCATTGAAGACTCTGAGATGCTCCTGAACCAGGCAAAAGAACAGAGCAGAAGGATAGGCAGCCGACTCCACAGGTTTGTTTCAAAGAACTTCCAGAGTCCGTTCAATCTGAATGGGATCATCTATCATGGAACAGAAATGGCCTATGATAACTCAGGACTCATACTCTTCTCAGAGGTTTCTGTCGATGGAGGAAGAGGTAGGATTGACTTCGTGTTGGCTCGAGCGAAACAGTTACCTAAGGTCGATGGAGCGCCCTCGCCGGTCTTCTTTGAGCCCTTCTTAATCGCTGACTTGAAGTCCAAGAATGCCTTCGACTTCGACATCTATGGAATGAAATCACGGTCCATAGATGTGAACAATGTTGTCAGTGAGTTTGTCTTGGAACGCAGACCGCTGACCAATGAGGAGTGGGAGAGCGTTCTATCGAACACTCCTGATGACTATGAAGAAAAGCAACTGGATGTTTATGAAACTGCCATCATCGCTGACTATCAGAACGTGATGCAGAAAGATGTTGACCGTCAGAAGAAGCTAGCAAAAGCCATCATCGTTGTCGATTCTTTTCAGGACTGGAAAGACATCAGTGAGTCGATTCTCCCCCTCATCATGAGAGCATATGATGGATGTGTTGATGGAACTCTCTCTGAGGGTGATTTTCTAAAGCATTCCAACAGGGATTCAAACTTGAGGATTGCTATGAAGATGCTCTCTGTCACTAGACCAGTCACAAATACTGTGCCTACAGACATTCCCGTTCCAATGAGTTCTTTCAGTGAGCGGGTTGTTGATGAGAAGGAATTCATCCTCTATCTCACCGTGCCCGGAAACGCCTCCTCTGCTCAGTCAGCCGCAACGATAGCAGAACGATGGCATAGTCTGGAGTATGTGTATGAACACGCGAAACGACGGCATCGAGATGTGTACTGGTTTGACCTTGTGGGTGAGTACAATGATCCCATTCTGAGAAAGAAGCAATTCAGACTAAGATATCAAAGTGAACCGATACAGCGGTTCTTCAAACGTCGAGTTCGGATGAGAGATATCTCTGACAGTGTCAGGGACTTTGTCTTTGAGGGAGATTCTATTGACACTCTTAGAAACTGCATACACGACATCATCCGGGGCAGTCGAGATCCCATAGTAGTGGTTTCGGGGTGGGACAATCTTCGCCGAAGCACTCCATCACCGTTCGACAGATATCTTGATGAGATTGTAGCAACCTTACTGCAATCTCTTCCAAAGAGATGCACAGTCTTGTGGTGTGCGCGCCCTGTACCCATCGCTCAGAACAGCACGACCTATTCCACAAGATGTGTTGCTCCATTCTACCAAGGGGCACTATTGTCAAACTTTGTTGACACCATCATATGGAACGTAGTCATGCCACCAGATCGAACAGGTGCAAGAATGCCTACGAATGACCATGAAAGGGCAATCTTCATCGAACGTGCAGGAGAAGCTCTTGAGCAATCAGTGATTAAAATTGAACCATTGAAAGGATGGGGAGCAAGATTCCGTCCAGGTGGACGAGAACTGAAACCAATTTTTCACAAAGGAGGAGGCCTATCCATAGCTCAAAGCAGTTGGTATGAAGAGAAACAGCTTGAACGTGCGAGGGGGCTCTTACCTCATCTTTCAGAAGAACATGAGTATAATCCGGGTCCACGGGCAAACTTCAAGCTTGATGTGAAACGAGTGACCTCTGGATATGGTTCATCAGAGGAACGACTTCCACTGCTCTCTTTTGCTCCCACGCAGGTCTATGCTCAGAGAAAAGGGGAAGAGGACACTCGAAAGATAGACGTCGATAGAAGATTCCGCACTCTATTATCGATTGCTGATATTGACCGAAAAAGAGAGTACAGGGAGATTCAGCTTAAACAGAATCCTCCAATGCGGACAACCCGTCCTCCCTTAGAACGCTTCCTCATTGAAACAGACATAGGCATTTCAAGAATAGTACACACGGAAGTCCAGCGTTTAAGAGAATGCATTTTGTTTCTCAGACAAAGAACAGAGGACTATTTGGTACCGTTACTTAATGAGATATCAGGAGTGCTTGAGCGAACAGGTGAGAAAATCGGACCAAGTAATGTCATGACATTTTTGAACACGCTGCGACTAGTTCGTCAGATACTGGAAACCAACACTCTGAGTAGAGAAATCTGGTGGCGATTATTCCCATATCGTTCCACAGTGCCAAAGTATCTAGCAAAGCAACAGATAGAACACCTGACCTCTATCCAGAAGCGGCATCCAGACATTCTCTTGATAACAGGAAATCACCTCTTTCTCCTACTGCTGGCTGCACATGGGCCATTCTCGGACGTTTCGTTCACAGATACAATTTGGTCATTATGGGATTATGTTCAGCCATGGCATCTGATCGGTCTTGGATTCAGAGCAGTCTATCCCAAGAGGCACAGAAGAGGGAGATCCGTCCTTGACAGACACAAGCTCCTGCAGCAAGTGCGGCAGCGCATCACCAAGCACAACAGAATGATAGAGAAACAGACTTCTCCGACCAATGTGCGGTATGGACAAATAATCTCTCTGCCATCTTCGGGAGCAGCAGAGTCTACCTATCTCTGGCTGCTCTTTCAGAGGCGTTCAGGTACCTATGACATGAATGCTGCACTCCTGAACCCTAGAGGAATTGATCCCTCTCTCTCTCCTCAGGACACTCTCAGGGAGATGGTGTCAGAAAAGACCTATTGGAGTGAAAGCGACCTCAACTTGTTGAGCTGGTACGCGAAGCTGGAAGGCAATGAGAGCAGAATCTCTGTGATGGTGGCTAACCAGCAGGGCTTACAGATTCTTTGGATAGGTGATAGAGAGCAACGAGTTTGGACTCCTGCTGGAAGGATCCACTACACTACTCGAAAATTTGAAGACGTGACCCTAGTTCGAACTATCACCCTATCTGCAGACCCACACCTTCAATCTGTGGACTATGAAGATGTGCGACGACCCGTTCATCGAATAGATGACACAGTAGACACAGCCCTTGTGATTCTCAAACACGGACTGGCTGGGTGTACTCCCGTTGTCTGTGAGGTATCTCTTGATGTAGACAACAAGATGTATAGAATCAACTTTGCAGAAAGAAGGACTGGCAAGTTATTTGGAGAACTTCTAATCAGGAGGACGGCCGATCTTGTAGAGGTTCTCAGACGTCCTGACGCTGAATGTGAGCCAGTCTTGGTAGATGGGGAGCGATTAACCTGGAACAGGTTCAAGGACATATCTTATGCAGAGGATGTTGCTCTTCTCAGACCGTGGGTGGAACGAATGAATCCCTTCACAGGGCTTGCTCTGAAGTGTCCGCCCAATGCAGAAGCTCTTCTAGACGCAAGAAAGGAGTTCAACTTTGTCTTGGAACTTCATCATGATCCGTGGACCTGCCCATTGAGGCACACCACATTGGACGCGATACAAAAGTCACACAAGCGAGCGCAGGCCATGGGTCACCACTACATGTTTAGATACGCTAGTCATTGGGCAGAACCAGAACGGATCAGCAATGAACCTGGATTACACCACGGGTCGTGCTGGGGAGTTTACATCAATACACCACAGACTCTCACTCCAGAATTATTGACTCTCGTGGATATTCGCCTCACCGATGCTCAAGTTAGATCACTACTGAGTCCTCAGGAACTGGTCTATTGGTCACAGGAGCGAAATGAATGGGTGACACACTCGTTCGAAATAGCATTGGGGAAGAAGTGTAGTGAAGAGGCAAGAGAGTCCTGGCATATCAGAGCATTGCTGAAGGAACTAATTGGACAGAATCTTGAGCAGAAAACTCCTGGAGTGTATCTATGGAATCCTGACCGCTGGAAACCATTCTTCACAATCAAACCTGAGTGTGTTGTGATAGGGCTGACTGAGATTGATTCTGGAGTAGAAAAGACACATGTAATTCCTGAAGGACAAGTTGCATTGAGAGAACCATTTGAAGTACAGGATATCCTTGAGCGCGGGATGAAGGAGTTATTGGAGAGAAATGGGATTATTCCTGACAGGAAGATGACAGCAGCAATACGAGAGGAGATAGCAGCCTCTTTAGAAGTCTTTGGAGTAAGAGAGGGCAAGGCAGCAGTGGAGTTTGATCGAGCTGAGATAAGGCAGGACTCTGTGGGGGGTAGAGTCATCTATGTTATTCTGACATCAGAAGATGAAACCCATAGAATTCCCGTCACACAACATCTTCATGATATAAAGATGGCTGGACGCATCAGCAGGAACGATTTTGTGAGTGAGGTCTCATCGATACTTGAGGAGTTCAATCTCAGTAAAGAAGACATGGAAAGTGCACTGAGCGAATGTGTCAGGTTGATGAGGCAGGAACGGATTATCAAGAAATAGACGGTCATCATAGTCCATAAAACAGGGCTATAATATACAGCTAGCAGGGAGCTACTGAGGCATCCTTAGACACATCTCTCATGGATTGATGTCATTTCGCAGTCCGCACTGAGATTGGACATAAAGCTTTCGACGTGGAGCACGCGAGGCAGCTTGAGTTCGGTCTACTTGAATAACTCATGTAGGTGAATCTGATGTTCTCCTAATTTTCCGCCATAGTTTCCTGCAGTCATCTTTGTGATTCCAGGATGCTTGCAGACCTCTTCGATGGCAACCTTGGTGGCATTTGCGACGTCTTGTTTGGTCAGACCGTTAATCACTATCTCCTGGACAAACTCGCTTCCTTTTGGCACCATTGTGTCCGGTACTAGTGCACGAAGCGATGGACAGAACTTCTCATTTGTCGAGGCAAAGAGAACCTTGTATCGTGATGATGGTTTGGATCCTGAACCTACGAGTCCTCCGGGGAATGGTGTGTATGCACCCTCAACTTTCTCTATCGCCTTGACTGCAGCCTTACCACTCTCCATTCCACTCTTCACATCCTTGCAGGTATAGATAATATTCCCGCCGGCAACTCCCTTCACACGACCAAACATATTTTGCAAGACGCAGGTCCCACTCATTCGTGGAATTAGCCATAGAACTCGTCCATCGATTGGCCCTTTCTTTGTCTGAAATCCGTCTCCAAACAAGGACACCTTCTTTCCTATCTCATAGAGGTCCTTGGGATTAGGAGTATCATCAAAAGCACTAGCTGTCGGACTTGTAAGGACACATTGACCTAGTCTAGCCAATAGTTGTGGCTCTAACTTCTTCTTTGAGCCAACTGCAAAAATCACTCTGACTCCTGGACGGCCGTCTGGAGTTTCGTCTGGCCCAAGTAAGTATTCAATCCCAGCTTCTGCAGGAGCCATGATTACAGAGGTTCCAAAACCAGTGGCCTCCGTAGCCGTGGTATACGCCCACTCCTGATCATAGGCTGTGATGATAGTTCTGTTCATATGCATGCTGAATGCTTCTGCAAATGTGTCCTCAACTGGTACACCATTTATCTCCATCGCGCGCACCACTGTGTTTAGTGTGAGTACGGGCAACATTTGAGCTATTTCTTTCTTACTTATTTGCCCAGAAGTCTGTTCAGAGGTTTTAAGAGGAGGAAAGGATTCGAAAATCGTCGTTAGGACGGTCTGACTTATGGCTGTACATCTAAAGTTGACCAAGGAACCGGATATTCCTCTAGAGGCAGACACCATAACTCCCACTCATTTCGCTGGAAAGAGTGCAGCAGAGCTAGGAAAGCTGCCAGTTCTTCAAGGAAACCAAACCCTAGAGCTTGCAGCCTTCTTTGATATTTCGGGAGAAGCAGGTGCCACTCCAGATGAAACTGAGATAGTTGTGAGTGGTAATCTAAAGGATGTCAAGATGATTGGCAAGGGCATGAATGGTGGGAGAATCACCGTAGAAGGAGATGTTGGAATGTATCTAGGGGCCGAGATGATAGCAGGTCGGATACATGTCAAGGGTTCTGTGGGATCGTGGGCTGCTGCAGAGATGGAGGGAGGAAATATCCAGATAGAAGGAAACGCTGGAGACTACCTCTGTGCTGGCTATCGAGGCAGTCCTGATGGGATGAAAGGAGGCAGGGTCTATATCGCGGGCAATGCAGGACGCGAAATGGGAGCCCATATGCGGAAGGGCTTCATCGCTGTGAAGGGCGATGTGGATACCCTTGCAGGAGTCAGAATGAAGGGCGGAACAATCATAGTTGTAGGTAATATCGCAGACCGTCTTGGTGTGGAAGCCACAAAAGGCATGATATTCTGTCTGGGAAAGGTGGACTCGCTGCTACCCACCTACAAATTCAGCGGGAGTTCTGAGAGAGAATTCACAAATTACTACTTGCGATACCTGAGGTCTCGGAGACCGGACTTCCTAAACGAAGACCTAGACTTTGCTGAAAAATGGGCGAAGTTTATGGGCGACTTTGCAGAAGGAGATCCGAAACAGGAGATCTATCTTCGCGAGGCAGCAAATCAACACTTGCTCTGAGGAGAGAAGAGTATGAATCCAAGCGTTAACGAAAAGGCATTCGAGATTGTCAAGGAGATGATGGACAAAAAGGACGAACTCAATTGCGCCGTAACCGAACAGGGTAATGGAGCTACCCTGATTGATGCGGGTATTGAGGTGTCCGGGGGAATTGAAGCTGGAAGACTCGTCGGAGAGATTTGTCTCGGAGGTCTTGGAACAGTTCGGATAACCCACCAGCACGTTGGAAACATGACGTTTCCTGCAGTGGTCGTCAGTACTGATCATCCAAAGATTGCGACAATGGGGTCTCAATTTGCGGGATGGGTCGTCAACATCAAGGAAGACGAGGGGAAGTACTTTGCAATGGGTTCAGGACCAGCTAGAGCCCTTGCGGTTGTTGAGAAAAAGCTCTACAAAGAGCTTGACTATAAGGACAAAGCCAAGGTTGGTGTGATTGTTCTTGAAACACGAACCCCACCGCCTGAGTTCGCGACCAATTTCATTGCTGAGAAATGTGGCATATCACCAGCGGATCTCTATTGTGTTATGACTCCAACCGCTTGCGTTGCTGGTTCGGTTCAGATCTCAGCTAGGGTTGTAGAGGTGGGTGTGCACAAACTACACGAACTTAAGTTTGACCCGGATAAGATTCGAGCCGGACATGGTGTCGCGCCTATAGGACCCGTAGCTAAGAACGATAACAAGGCGATGGGAGTCACCAATGACTGCATTCTCTATGCAGGACGCACCTTTTACTTCATCAGACCAGATGAGGAGGATGATCTTGCAGCTCTTGTGGAGAAAGCACCGTCATCAGCCTCAAGTCAATATGGTCAGCCTTTCTTCAAGCTATTCAAGAGCTTCGAGTTCGACTTCTATAAGGTCGATCCGCATCTCTTTAGTCCTGCAGAGATCACAATCAATGACATTGTGAAAGGCAAGACCTACAAAGCTGGTGATGTGAACCCAGAGGTTTTGAAGCAGTCATTTGGAATGTAGTAGCAGGTATGCATTTCGTGTGCAGATGCACATTCAACAGTAGATGTAGCGCTAGATGGAGAGGGTGTGCCATCTGAAGGATTTCTGGGGTCTTTAATAATCATCATCCACATAGAAGAATGTCCATATCAAGGAGTTCCGATAACTTTGCAGACTATTCTGGATCCAACAGTAATCTCTAGCTTGACAACTGCTTTTCTGTCGTTTTGTCTGTCCACGTACTTGTATTATCTGTGGAGAAGACAAGCTAACAGACTCTATACTGACCTTCCATTGATGTTCAGTATAATCTTCGTCAGTTCAGCAGTGAGCCAGGTCCTTCAGGCGTTGCCTCTACTAGGCATAATCGGAGATTCTGTTGAGATGTTCCGCATACGTGCCTTTGTGGTATTGGTGATGGTAATTCCCATGGTGGTTGTGCTTCTTAGCATCCTAGCTCCAAGGTGGAAACGTCATCACACCAAGATCACCGCAGCATCTGCACTCTATTGGATTGCTGCTACGTTTCTTGGCACAAGCCGAGAACAAATCATGACAATGGTAATGCCCCTTCTGCTAGTATTAATGGTAGGCTGGCTGGTCATGTTCACCATAACTTGGAAGACCGGTCGATTGAAAGAAGTTCGAAGCGACCTCATGGTCTTTGCAACCATTCTTTCCCTCATAAGTCAGGGTGGAAAAATCGCTATGATGGCTATAGGGATAGGCTTTGTCGCGGACATAATCACGGCGATAAGCGTCATCACCTATACAGTTGCCATGGTGAACCCATGGTACAAACGAGAACAGGCAAGTGCCGATTCTGTTGAAGTAGCAGCGGCAGTTTACTGACATCCAATGTTGAAGTAGAGGTTCCTTCAGTGACAAGGAATCTCTATCATCATTTTTCCAAGACTGGTTGTTTTTCGGTCTTTAAATTCCAATGATATGACTCTCAACTGGTATCGATACAACTCTAGAGGTATCTCAAATGACAATTACTGAAGTGGCTCAGGAACCTCAAAGCAAAGAACCGATTTCTGAGCATCCTCTCTCGAAGATAGGGCTTTTGCCTTTGTCCGGACTCCTTTTCCTTGTGGCGGTTGTCTGGCGCATCGTAGACATCTTTGTCCTCGGACTAGGGGACACATGGATAAACATCATGCCTTCCAAGCTCTTCCCGCTACTCATCATAGCAGGAGTGTTTTGGAAGTATAGGAAAGTCGAGTTAAGCTCCGTTTTGGGCCTAGCTAAGGGACCTTACTTTAGAACACAGATTGTGCTAGGGATAGGCATCTTTGCAGCATGGCATCTAATGTTGAACGTGTTTCCTAAGATCATCTATGGGGCCATTGATCCAACATACACTGTGTCCTTCGCGGTCCTCAATGTGGAAATTCTATGGTATCTTTTCCTGTTCTTTCTTACAAATGGCTTCCTAGAGGAGGTCTTGTTTAGAGGACTCCTTCAGAATACCTTCAGACAAAGGACATCGACCTTTAGTGCGATATTCCTTTCCGGTCTGCTGTTTGGTGTATGGCATGTTACTTGGCCATTAGTGAATGGGCTTGACACTGGATTCTCTGTGGGACAGGCAATCTCACTCGTGGTATTCTCAACAATTTTCGCACTATTCTACGGTTACTACTATGAGAACTTCTCGAGTCGTCGCACTCTAGTTGGGACCATAACAGCACACACATTCATGAATTTCATCAATGAAAACTTCAAGGTAGGCTCAGATCCACTTGTTCAGGGTCCAGACTATTTCTACGGTTCACCAACCCTATTGGGTCTGACAATAGGGATGTTCCTCATCACCTTCATTGTGCTGACATTCATGGCTTACAGATATCGCATCGAGGATGTACAGAATCACTGGCACAGGGTCACAAACTGGTGGACAGCCATAAGAACACGTGAATAGGGTCCGGTCTCCTCGGACCCCACACTTTCTCTGGTTCAGGTGACATCTAGCTCCTCAACCTCGCTGACTTCCACCTTACTCGCAGCATGGACCTCATCGGCTTTTATTATGGGATAGGTGAATGCCTTTCTAACTAAGAAGGCTCCAGTGAAAGTCACAATGGAGCAGATGGAAAAAGTGAGTGGAAAGCCATACTGAGGGGTCAACCATCCAAAGAGGGCAATAAGAGGAGCTGACGCTAACATGATGAGCGTTGGTTGTAATGAGTACATGCTGTTTCTTATCTTGCTCGGGATAACGTCTATCATCACACGTTGGGAGAGTATCTGGGCAAATCCTCCGAATGCGCTTGTGACTACGAATATAATGAATATGATGGCCGTGGGAATCAATGAATCAATGGGAAAGTCCAGAATAGGGATTACTGGGGAAAGAGGTGAAGCAGGAGGGAATATGGCCGCCACTACGACAAGAAGGACGTAGAAGAAGAAACCTCCAAATTGCAGAAATCTAAATCGGGGAATCCAGACTTTGGGTTCGAACCTTCTCGACCAGATTCCACTTCTCTCCTGAGAGAGGGCTTGAGGGAGGAAAATTACGGTCCTAAAGGAAGATACTGCCACATCTGACAGCAGAAATGTGAAGTACAGGGGGAAGAGCAACAGATTCCACCAGACTGGACCAGTGCTCCACATCACGACCTCGCCTAAGATTATGAAGGTGACGAATTTGCTTGACCCAAGAAATCTGATGCCTTCCTTCAGAAGACCTCCATACTCCTGCAGGGATGGCCTGCCCTCCGATTCATCTCTTACACCTGGAAGGTCATGGACTAGTCTAAGCACAGCAAGAGCAAGGAGAAAGGCAAAGATAGCCTGAAGTTGAAACACCCATGGGCGACTAAAGACAAGTGCCAACCATGAACCAGGGATTAGTACCAGGGTGGAAGAAATCTGCCACACCATACCTACACGCCCCCAGAACACTCCATACTGCTTGCGGTCTTCATCATGGGGCATGCATACTTTCCAGTTGTTGTCGAACCAGGCTTGAAATGCGCCACTCTCTTGTGCAGCTCCAACCCCCATGAGGACATAGATCGACATGAATACTGGAAAAGGAGTCGTGGAATTCACCTGTGAAGTAATCCAGAATGCAACTGAGTAACAGAGAAGAGCGGAAGCAATCACATAACGCTGACCTATCCAATCGCCTATTGCTCCCGTGGGATAGTCTAGAATAGTCTGAGATAGAAGTGAAGTAATAACTAGGACGCCCACATAGGTGAGACCTGTGATGTAGTCACCGCCTCCAAGAGTTTCCGCGATGAATATCATGTAGAAGGTGGTAGAGATTTGGAATGAGAGAGCAAAAGATGGGAATAGGACTGCCAGAATCTTCACCAAGCGTGCGGCATTCTCGGTTGGCTCAGAAATCCCGAAGAGACGGGTGAAGCGGGTTGAGACCCTTTTCTCCTCTAAAGGCGCATCACAGTCCATAACAAGTTCGAGTCTTACGTTCCACATAAGAGGGTTGCTCGGCGCAAACGAGTTGGTGGTCAATTCCGTGTCCTTTATCTGATGAAAGAAGTCTGAGGCTGTGATTGGAATGAGAGTCGAGATACGATTTCGAGGTCCTCTTGCAGCTAAGACAGGGATGCAGATGTTTCAAATGAACATAGAAGAGGGTGCCAATCTAGGAATGACTCTCAAGACTCTCATTGAGACCGAGGAAGCAGTTAAGAAGATTTGGACAGATCCCGAGAGAATGGACCGTGAGGCATTGATATTGCGAAATGGGACTGATATCGGTCTCACAGGTGGACTTGCCACCGTGCTAAAAGAAGCGGATAGAATTCTGGTCCTGCCTCTGGTACATGGCGGCTAGGCAAACCCTGCTCCGGCTCTGACTGCATCAATATCAAGCTTCAACGCATTTGACTTAACGAGATCATGAAGTGCGTCCTCTAGTGCCTTGGCAGGAAAGACTCCCGACTTCTTCACTAGAGCACCCAGCATGACCATGTTTGAAACAAGACGCAATCCCATGTCATCGGCTGTCTTCATGGCTGGAACATTGACTATCTCAAAGTCATGCTCAGCTTCTTTGGGATTTACAAGGTCCGGGTCTATCAGCAATACCCCTCCTTTCTTGGCACCAGGAAGATACATCTCGAAAGCCTTCTGTGACATCAGGACACTATAATCTGCTTCACGGACCTTGGGGTATCGTATCTGCTCATCACTGATGATCACCTCGCTCTTGGCTGCGGTCCCTCTGGCTTCTGAACCATAGCTCTGTGTCTGAACAGACTCAAGGCCGGCGTGCACAACAGCAGCATGCCCCAAGATTACTCCTGTAAGCACAACACCCATTCCACCAGTGCCAGCAATACGAAACTCTGTCCTCATAATACTTCAGCTCACGAGTCGACCATCTCTTTCAATGATTCCAAGAAAGAGGGTTCATTCCTATCCACAAAGACTCCGAGGTCTATAGAATCGTGTTTTGGCGTTCGATACTCCATCGGATCGTTCTTCTTCCGAACTGGCAGCTTCTTCATCCACTTTAGCATCTCGACAGGACCGCCTGCCTTGGTCCTTCGGCCATATGCAGTCGGACATTGGCTAAGCATCTCCACAAATGTGAACCCCTTCCTCTCTAGAGCCGCCTTCATTGCTCTTGATGCTTGAAACGGATGTGCAGTAGTCCACCTGGCAACATAGTTTGCCCCCGCCGCTGCGACGAGTCTTGCAATATCGAACGGACGCTCTGGGTTGCCATATGGCGTTGTGCTTGTTCGGTCTCCAGTGAACGTCGTGGGTCCAACCTGTCCACCAGTCATTCCATATATCCAGTTGTTAGAGCAAATGACTGTGAGGTCCATATTGCGTCGGGCCGCATGGATGAGATGGTTTCCTCCAATCGCAGCTAGGTCTCCGTCACCGCTTATCACAACGACCTCTTGCTCAGGTATAGCCAGCTTTAAACCTGTGGCAAAAGCAATTGCACGGCCGTGAGTTGTATGTAGAGTGTCTGCACGGAAGTGTGGAGAAACTATCCAAGCGCCACAACCAATGCCTGAAACAAAGGCGAACTTACTAAGGTCCTCATGACCCAAGTCCTTCACTGCTTTAAGGAATGCTGAACCGGTTTCCATATTCCCGCAGCCTGGACAAAATGGGTGAGGAAGACACTCTTCACGTATGAATTGTCTGGCGAAATGCTTTGAAGTGGCAGTCATGGTATAGACCCACTTCGTCTTCGAGGTGAGAGACTAATAATCCATTCTCTAAGGGACCATTATGCATTCCGTCAAAGCATCACGCTTAAAACGACATGGCAAGACGCCTTGTTTCGCAGAGATTACACTCTAAGGTGATATTAGAATGTCAGATGTCGTAGCGATGCGTGTCTTTAATCGCGAGCTTGCCTCAGTTATTGGCGCGACAATAGAAGTTGTCATCAATACTGGTGACACATATGTTGGTACTCTGAGAGGCATTGATCAGACTAGTCTGAGCATAGTTCTCTCAGATGTTGAATCCAAGAAGGGGCCTATACCCAGAATCTTCCTCTATGGTAGCAGCATTGTTTCATTCTCAGTTGCAGAGAGAGAAGTAAGTCTAGAGGGTCTCGTGAAGGAGCTTGAAAAAGCATTCCCACCTGGCGGTGTGCAGTATTTTGCTGAACAGCCGCTTATCTTGGTCATGAACAAGATAAGAATCACACCAGAAGGCGTCGATGGAACTGGCCCACTCTATGAGCGTGTGGCACAGATTGCTGATGAATGGTTCAAAGAACATGGACTAGACTGATTTACAATATGCAAAAACAAGACATACTGAAGACTTAATCAGTCCATACTAGTCCAAATTAGGTTCTCTGCTGCGACTCTGGACTATTCGATAGTCTTCATAGAATTCTTCGGAGACCGAGTTCTTTCGGTTCCTTCTGCTTCTCTTCACGAGGCTTGCGCTGCATTAACTTTCTCTCTAACGGCTTTAGACGGTCTTCCCATGATGGTCGGTCCGTAATGGATGGAGCCTTCCCAAAGCTCCGCGCTTTTCCAGAGGCAGACTTTGAAGCAGTGGCGCTTACGTGCGATGCTAGAATACCAAGTTCAGAGAGTCGGGCTCTGCCTACCAGTTTTGATGCTGTGGACTCATCTTTTGAGCGAGGCAGCAATTGAGGACTCTTTACCCCTGTGAGTATCAACATCACTCGTAGCACCCCACTCAGGCGTGGATCGACTCTTGCACCCCAAATCACGTTTGCATCTGTGCTCATCTTTTCTGAAACCAATTCGCCTACCTTGTTTGACTCAGCCAGTGACATGTCAGGACCACCTGTGATGTGTATCAAGGCTCCTGTAGCACCACTCCACTCTACCTCAAGTAGGGGACTATTCAAAGCGTTTCGAATTGCATTATTTGCCCTGTCAGACCCGGTAGCCTCACCAAGGCCAACAAGTGCAACACCGCCGTTACAGATTATTGTGCGCACATCCGCATAGTCCAAATTGATCAAACTGGGCATCGTGATAGTTTCGGTGATTCCTTTCACCATGTTTGCAAGGACTTCATCTGCAACTCCAAATGCTTCCTCAAGTGGTAAATCTGGCACTAGCTCCATGAGTTTCTGATTGTCAATGACCACTGCAGTATCAACGTTCTCCTGAAGACGTGCTAGACCAGCTGTTGCTTTATCAATGCGGGTCCTTTCTAGGCTGAATGGCATTGTAATGACTCCGACAACAATGGCATCATTCTTCTTAGCAATTTCAGCGACTACCGGTGCACTTCCGGTCCCGGTGCCTCCGCCCATCCCTGCAGCAATGAATACAAGGTCGGCATCACGAAGAAGCTCTGTGAGCTGATGGGTGGACTCCTCTGCTGCTGCTTGACCAACATGTGGATATCCCCCTGCACCAAGACCACGTGTTATTCGCTCCCCAATCAGGAGCTTCCTATGAGCCGTGGTCACAGCTAGGTGCTGTCGATCCGTATTGATAGCAACACACTCAGCACCTTGTACACCAATTGTCATCAGCCGCTTCACTGTGTTGTTGCCTGCACCGCCGCAACCGATGACCACAATCCTCGCCTGACCCATGTCACGCGGAGTAATTCCAACCCTCTCTGTGCGACTGTGTTCTCTTGCTGAATCAATCAGTGATTTCATTGTCCTACGACCTCACCAGCGCTAACACCACTTTTCATGCTGCGCTCCCAAAGCTCACGCTTCAGTAGATCCCTGATTGCTATTCTTATGGCCTCAGAACGGTTGGGATAGAGTCCACGTTTCACTAGTCGTTGGATATCTTCGATTATCCTCTCGGGGAGATGCACAGCGATGAGACGCATTACTAGACCTCTATATAGAGGTCTTAATGTCGAGATATGAATGTGGATATTACCAAGGTGTTAGCTTCTCAAGGCATTCTAGGATTTGAAAAGAAAGGTTGGAGAAGAGGAAGACCTCTTCTCAGCTCTACTTCTTACGACCAGTACGTCTGGCTGCGATGTTGCCTACTTTGCGCCCAGGAGGAGCATGTCTGCTCACAGTCGTTGGTCTACCAGGAGACTGATGCGATCCACCACCATGTGGGTGGCTAGCTGCATTCATGGCAGCACCGCGGGTCACCGGCCACTTTCGGGCTTTGCCGCGCGTGTGATGCCAGACAGCACCTGCTTTGAGGAAAGGTTTCTCTGTCCTTCCTCCACCAGCTACAATTCCAATAGTCGCTCTGGACCTCGGACTAAACGCCTTCTGTTTCCCGCTCGGCAGTCGCACCATAGCCTTGGACTTGTCAATAGATACGATTGTTGCCGTTAGTCCGGATGAACGGACATATTTGCCACCGTCTCCAGGACTGCCCTCGATGTTATAGACAGGAGTACCCTCTGGAATGTGCTGAAGCATCATAGTGTTGCCGTTCTGTAATGCTGCGTCCTCGCCGCACTCAACAACTTGACCCACCTGAACGCCCTCTGGTGCAATCATGTAGTGTATCTTTGACTCGCCCTCGTACTTAATTTGCGCGAGAGGTGCACCTCGACCTGCTTCATGTTGTAGCTTCAATATCCTACCAAAGTAGGTCTTGTCGGGCGCCCACTTGGGATGTCTAGCCGGTGCAATCTTTTTGTGACTTGGACTCCTCCATTGAGTTGTGCCCCTTCCCTTTCGCTGTACGAGTATACGTCTACCCATATGACGACCTCCTTAGAATATCCCGAGGTTGGTTGCAACCTCAGCGGCACTGTAATCTGGTGCCAGACGCACGAATGCCTTCTTCTTTCCATCAGGCAGTATCAGCGTGTTGACGTTATCCACTACAACCTCGTAGAGGGATTCCACAGCCCATCGAATAGTGTTCTTGTTTGCTCTCCGGTCCACAAAGAAAGTGAGCTTGTTATGACTGTCCACAGCCTCTAAGCTTGCTTCTGTGACTACTGGTCGAATGATGACTTGATTCGGATCCATCCCATCTCACCTCACAAAAACAGGGCCTCTTTCTCAAGCCGCTCGATGGCGGATGTTGTCCATAGCACAAGTCGGCCTGGGTGTGTCCCCGGTGCCAACAGGTCTGCATTCAGTCCATGAACCTCGGCAATGTCAACGCCTGGAAGGTTCCGGGCAGCCTTGACTATTCCCTGGTCCTGTCCCACAACAATCAGGAAGGACTTGGGGGTCTTCATCTTTCTTCCACGCATTTTCCCTTTGCCTGCTCGCACCCCACGACCATTGATTGCCCGCATGAGATCGTCTTCAAGACCAAGTGCTGATACAACCTCACGGACCTCCTTTGTGGTCTTCAGTGTTTCAAGCTTGTCACTGACTACGAGGGGTACTGAGGGTACGGAGTCAGTCTTATGGCCTCTCTGCTCTACGAACTTCTTGATTGCCGTAGCTGCAATAGCAGAACGAATAGCAAGACGGTTCTCTTTCTTATTGATTCTCTCAATGATAACCTTCCGAGCTTCGGGTGGATGGGCAACTCGGCCTCCAACTGTCCCAGGAGCAAAACCCGCCTTATTAGCTGCTGGAGTCCCACTGCCCTTTACTCGAGGCATTCTTGATCTTCCGTGACCAGTCTGCCAGCTCTGGGCTGTGTTTCGCTTCCCAGCGTATTCATCCACACCATGAGGTTGACGCCTCCTGGACTGAACTGCAAGTACAGCTCGCTTGATAATATCCGGTCGATATGCAGTTTCGAATTGAACAGGAAGCTTGATTGTGGGACCAGCCTTTCCCTTCAGCGAATATGTCTTTACATTAGCCATTTATCTTCAACCTCCTGTTATTGCTTGGACGTGGTGCTAATGTAGTTCACCTGAGTCACCTGTCCAAGATGAGCCCTCTTAGGTCGAATTGCGAGTCTTAGTCGGACTGGTCTCTTGACCGCACCTGGGATAGAACCCCACAGGATGACGTAGTCACCTCGGATCACACCATAGTTCACAAAGCCTCCAGATGGTGTGATTTCCTCACCACGCTCGCCCATCTTGAGTACTTCATTATTGAAACTGGTACGAGTGTGAAAGCCTGTCTGACCAGGACGTGGAACGCTGTAGCGGATGTTAGAGGGTGACCAAGGACCTATGCAACCGACACCACGCTTAGTCTTGCGTGACTTGTGTTGGAGAATTCTGACTCCCCACCGGCGAACTGGGCCTTGAAATCCATGTCCCTTTGTAACAGCAATTGTGTCAATCAGAATCCCTTCTCGAAGGATGTCTGCAACACGTATGTCATTGCCCAAGACGCTTTTGGCATACTCAAAGGCTTCCTGAACATTGGAAGCCCCAATCTTGTATTCTGTAATGTCAGGTTTCTTTTTTGGCACGCCAGCAAGTCGTGGTTGGGTATGGATTAACACACGAATCTCATCGAATGTATCAAGCTGTGCCTCGAACTCCTTCATCTTTGCCTTGTGTTTATACTTCTTAGGCAGGGGCATCGTCTTTCGCAGATCTTCAGAGAGATTGTCTGCCAATACCTCTGCAACGAGTTTTCGACCATAGACTGTGGTCTTGTATCCACGAATGGAGAAGGGTCTGATTGGAGGTGTGTCAACAATCGTGACAGGAATTACCCTCTCCTGACCCTTGAATGGACTCTCTTGATTCTGAACAGTCATCACTGCGTGAGACATTCCAGCCTTGAATCCAACGAAACCAAGTAGTTTGGCATCGGAACCATCGTGCTCGGGCCAGTTCTTAATCCTTGGCAAGAATTTTGATGCCCTTCCTCTAGGAAGATAAGCAAGACTTCCTCGTCTAGGCGCATGTTTCTTTCTATGTGCCATTTAGTGTTCACCTTGTAGTTTTGCAGCCCAGTCGTTTCTATTGCGAATTATCCAGTAGTAGTATGGTCTGACAGCTGAGCTATTCGTACTACCGGCGGCGCCATTCAGAAGTGCGCTTTTTAAGCTTCCCCTCTGACTCAAACTCTCAGAATCGGGTCTGTTCCGTTCTGGATATAATCTCGTCTTGAAGCGGCTTGCCGAGATTGACGAAGTAATCACTGTAACCTGCCACTCTCACAATTAGGTCGCGATATTTCTCTGGGTTCTGTTGCGCCTCAAGTAGTGTATCTCTCTCAATCACATTGAATTGGATGTGGTGGCCTCCCAGCTTGAAGTACGCCCTAACTAGATGTGCCAGTTTAGACCTGCCTTCTTTATCAGCGACTATGTCTGGCATCAGCTTTTGGTTCAAGAGGGTCCCACCAGTTCGCGAATGGTCAATCTTTGCCACTGACTTGATGACTGCTGTTGGGCCATTTGTGTCAGCGCCATGAGATGGAGAAACACCATCAGAAAGTGGCTTACCGGCTTTGCGCCCATTTGGAGTAGCACCAGTGACTTGTCCAAAGTAGATATGAACCGTTGTGGGGAGAAGATTCACACGATATTCTCCACCCTTTGTATTGGGTCGACCATCTAATACATCGAAATACTCATCGAATATTGACTTTGCAATGTTATCTGCATAGTCATCATCGTTGCCATACGCGGGGCTTTTATTTACAAGCATCTGACGGACTGGTTCATGACTTTCAAAGTCTTCTTTCATTACTTTGAGCAGATCTACCATTGGAAGTGTCTTCTTGTCATAGACATGATACTTCATAGCTGAAAGGGAGTCTGTCAAGGTGCCCATTCCAACGCCTTGAATGTAGGTAGAGTTGTATCTTGACCCGCCGTCATGGTAGTCCTTGGCCTGTTCTATGCAGTCATCCATCAGCAAGGACATGAATGGGGAGGGCATATATTGGGCATAGAGTCGTTCGATGATGTTGTTGCCCTTGATTTTCAAGTCTACAAAATGCTTCAACTGCTTCTTGAATGCCTCAAACAACTCATCATAGGAACCGAATTCCTCGGGATTCCCGGTTTCGATCCCCACAGTCTTCCCAGACAAGGGATCAATTCCATTGTTCAATGTGATTTCTAGGATCTTTGGCCAATTCAGGTAACCCGTAAGTATGACACTCTCCTTTCCGAAAGCGCCTACCGTGACGCATCCACTGGGTCCACCAGCTCGGGCATCTTCAATTGATTTGCCCATCCGCAGAAACTCTTTGATTATGACATCAGTGTTGAACATAGATGGCTGGCCAAGCCCGGTACTTACTACATCCACAGCTTTGAGTAGAAAATCTTCGGGGTTCTTCTCACTGATTTGGACACACACACTTGGCATGATGAGCTGCATGTCTTCACAGACCTCAAGCAAGAGGTATGAGAGGTCATTTACTGCATCGTTACCATCTATTGTGAGACCGCCCGTGTTGATGAGAGTGAAGTCTTGGTAGGTACCACTCTGTTCCTCTGTGATATCCACTTTGGGCGGCGCAGGCTGATTGTGGAACTTCACCCAATAACTCTGAAGTAGCTCCTTTGCAAAATCCCGAGTCATTAATCCCTCCTCGATATCACGCTTATAGAAGGGATAGAGATTGACATCAAGTCGGCCTGGATTAAATGAGTCCCAAACGTTCAGCTCTATAACGACGCCAAGATGCACGAACCAGTACGCCTGCAAGGCTTCCCAAAAGCTACGAGGGGCGTTTCCAGGTACATGACTGCAAACCTCAGCGATTTTCTCAAGTTCCTTCTTTCTTTCAGGATTGCTCTCTGATTCTGCCAGCTCCTTAGCTTTGTCGGCATGACGTTGTGCGAACTCGATGATAGCCTTTGCAGCTATACGAATTGCCTTGAGCTCCTGTTCTTTGGAATATGCATCTTTGTCATTGTAGAAGTCAATCGTCTCTAAGCGATTATCAATGTCCTGAATAAAGTCCTTGATTCCCCTTCGGTATATCTTGTCGTCTAGAATCGCATGGCCAGGCGCTCGCTGCTCCATGAACTCAGTATAGACTCCTGCCTCGAATGCTAACATCCATTCGTCCGACATCGCTGCGAAAACCCGTTCACGCATGGTTTGTCCCAACCAGAACGGGATGATGTCTTCACGGTAGACCTCTTTGGTGTCGTCACTGACTATGAAACGAGACCTGACTCGGTTATTGCAGGCCTCTAGGTCAGAAACAGTGTGACAACACAGTTCAGGATATGTTGGAGTCGCTCTTGGGCTTGGTCCACGCTCTCCAACAATCAACTCATCTTCGCCTATGTAGACCTCCTTATTTAGAAGGATGTATCGAAAAGCTCTAGCGCGAGCCACCGGAGTAGAGAGGTTATCGGCGCCACCACTCTGATAGAAATCAGTGACTAACTCAGCCCGTTCAGTGGAGATGTAGGGATTTGTGCTGACACTTTGCTCTCTCAAGCGTCTGATTCTCTCCGTTGTCACGCTATGGCACCTCTGTGAGCTAGTATGCAGGGTAGTGTCAAACATCTTGTTTCTATAAAACCCACGGATATGGACACTAGTTGTGAAACCCTGGTGGAGTCACTATATTCCCCACAGATTTGTTGATCAATGCAAGACTCGCCAGGACTGCCTCCTCCAAACGTACGGTTTCAGTGCCTTGCCCTGTGATTGTGTTCACCCAGAAGTCGGAATTCTCTTTGATTGCTTCCTTTTCGTCCAACAGGAGCTCACTCACACCTTGCTTTGGGCCGCCAAAGACTCCTAGGATGGCCTTTGTATTGGACACTGTGGAAATGATCTCTTCCTCAAGTCGGTCATAAGGCGGTGCCTTCCTCGAGAAGATGATTCGGGTCATATGAGAAGACTCGCCCAATTTGTCTACAAGACTGGCTATTCTCTCTACTTCGAAGCCCCAATATTCATCAATCTCATGTCGACCAATAGCTTCGACACGAATTTTGGGATTGGTCTCGATGATTCGAAGGAGTGTGGGTGTTCTTTCACTCAGCGTTTCAGAATGGTCGATTAAAAGACCAACACCAATGTCTACCTTGCCTAGTCGCACTTGGACTCCCCACCTAATCATTCCTGCTGACAAATCTGAGGGTGTAGATTCCAACGGGTGGCTGCGAGTTCTCAGCGGTGGTAAGAGACCTGTAAACTTCAGCGATGGCGTCATGGGGAATATTCGCTTTCGAAGGTACTGAGGGGTGTCCATGAACTCAAATAGCCTCACTAACAGGTCTGAGTCCCGTTTTGCCTTTGAACGCAGTTTACCAGTCTTATAGACAATCACACGTTCAACACGAAAAATAGCCATCGCTCTGGCTAGCAAACCTACCTTCACTGTCTTCTGACGTAGGTCAGAGCAGTCTATCAGCGATGTGTCAGGGATTGCGACTTGAAGACCCAATTCTATTCCCTCTATAGATCCAATGTGAATATGAGCGTGGTGCGTTCTGCGTCTTGTTCAATACTCATATCCGCATATGTCATTGCCTTTACTTCGGTTCGTGTATCATGACGCTCAAGGTCGATGCTCTCTCCCCAAACGCGTCCGCTTAGAACAAAGCCTTCAGGGGTCTTAGCAATCTCCTTTACTTCGAACCTCGAATAGAACTGGGAGTTGATGTCGATGAGTGCTATTATGTATCCAATCCATTCTACGAGAAGTTCTTCCAAATCTATTCCGTTAACGGTGACATCGGCGGAGTTAATTGGTTGGACAGTCGATGTGTCCAGTATCACCTCTAACGCTCCAAGGGCCGCCTCCTCAAATGCTTCTTCAAGGCTGGGAGCCCAACACTCGACTGTGATGTCAGCAGTGTGGTCATGATATTTGAATCCGCGTTCAGCTGTCATACTCCTCTACCCGTCACCTACTACAAGAAGCTTAAAAGGCGTTTCCAACCGATGGCAGCCGTCATCCTTTCAGGGATTGACATGAAGCCGAGGTAGCCAAGCCCGGATTAAGGCGCTGGTCTTGAAAACCAGTATCTTCGGATGCATGGTGCCAAGATAACCAGTGTGCTTTGTCACGCGTGAGTTCAAATCTCACCCTCGGCGCCATTTCCTCAATAGCCGGAACCTTAGAGTTTACCCCCACAATGCGGACAGAAGCTGATTCCTTCGTCAATCTTTGCCTGACAGAACGGACAAACATGCTTTCCAGCTGGAACAGTCTGAGTTTCCCGAATGACTTGAATAGATACATCAACAGTCTTTGTGGTTCGAAGAGAATATTCATTATCAAAAACAACTAGTAACTGTTCTTTCCTTGGGCTCTGATATGTCACATCAATCTCGCCGACCTTCTCCCTGGTGAAATATGCTTTGTCAGTGTGAATGCTGTCGGGGGTTTCATATATCTTGGCTAAGATGTGCACGGTTATGTCATTACCCTTGGTCACACGACCAAAGATCCTGATTGTATCGTCCTTATTCACATCCACATCAATAGTTTCAAGGTATCCTGCATCTACCTCAAAACTCTCCCTGAGAGGCTCATCTCCGACCTCAAGCGGAGGGAACGCTACTTGAACGTGGACATCAATTGACTTGTACTTGGAGCGAGCATGGTAGTTATCGAAGACCAGGTAGACAACATCCCTCATCTCAACGACAACTGACTCATCCACATTACTCACCTTCTCTTCTGACCAGAGTGCATTGTCAGGGTCAGGGTCAAATTCCGTGACTAGGCCCACCAAGGGGGCCTTTTTCACATAGGCTGAAGGAAATAATGCGACATTGAAATCATCTCCGTCAACCTCCTTCGCCTTGATGTGAATAGCAGTCAGTTCTCTGCAATGTATTTCCACATATTCAAACTGACCTGCTTCAATTTCGATGTTCTTCTTGAATTCTCCACCTCGTAACCTCATCTCCTGAACACCTCCTTTGGAGAGGCAGGCATTAGCTAAAAAGCCTTTTTAAGACTTGAAAGAACAGACAATATCGGAGCCAGTAGGAATTATCACTCTCCAATATTTAGTATGAATAGGTGCTTCGCGTGAGGGCGGCAAGACTTGTTGCTTTTGGATTGGTTCTAGGATTAATTTTGCTAGCATTTCCAGAATCCCAGCTCGATATATTTGAGAAAAATCTGAGTCCGGATATGAAACACAACAATATTCTCGCAGACTATGTGGTCCATGATCCAATCCTGATAGCATCAGATGCTGACTTTGAAGCACAAGGTTGGCCCGGGAATGGAACAGAAAACGATCCATACCTCATAGAAGGATTCACGATTAACGGAAGCCAGACTCCCTCAGAGATTTGTTTGATGGTCGAAAATACAAGATCGTATTTCTCCGTGACAAACTGTTATCTTTTCAATGGCCAATTTGGAATCCAATTTGACAACGTTTCCAATGCTAGAATTGAGAATAATGAGATACATGAGGTTGGTGATGATGGCATTGTAATAACAGGTTCTGATTTCAATGCAATTCAAAACAACACACTAGTGGGAAGTGTCTTGCACAGCAGTAATCATGCTTTAATCCTGTACAACTGCGATAACACCACGATAGCAAACAATACCTGTTTTGGATACTGGCACTTTGGGATATCGCTTTCATCAGGTTGCTCTAATGACTCAATATCCAATAACTTATTTTCTAGCAACACAGGGACTAGCTACGGCATATGGCTATGGGACTCAAGCCAAAACACAATCTTCAACAATACCTGCATCAGTAACACCTATGGGATATGGATTTTTTCTTCGTCCCCTGATCCGCTCTATCATTGCTACGGGAATATTCTCCTCAATAATAGCTGTGATGAAAATGGTTATGGTATATGGATAGAACGATGCTCATCACTCACTATTGTAAACAACACTGCTTCTAATAATGATTACAACGGTATCAACAACGTTGATTGCGTTGATTCTATCCTTATTGACAACGAGTGCCTTTACAATGTTCAACGGGGTATTGTTTTAGGCGATTCAACAGAGAACTGCACCTTGTACAATAACAGGTTAGGATGGAACGGACCAGAGAACGGACTCGACCACGGAATAAACAATTCATGGGATGATGGAGTGAGTATAGGGAATAAATGGGGTGATTATGTAGGAAGTCCACCTACCTACACTATTCCCGGCGATGCGGGGTCAGTCGACCATTATCCTCTGAAGGCAGACACAAGAGTGCCCACAATTGATTCACCTTCTGACATAGAAATTGAGTTCGGTTCTTCAGGGGCTATAACTTGGAACCCAGTTGACCCTCATTACGAATCATACACTGTCCTCAGAAACGGGAACCCAATCGATACTGACATCTGGTATGGATCAAGTGTCACTGTGCCAATCGGTGGACTGGCACTAGGAGTCTACAATTACACCCTCATTGTGTCCGACACATGCGCGAACTCAAACTCCGATTCAGTCTTGGCGACTGTTGAAGACACCACTGCGCCAACAATTAATGACCTCGGCTACATTGGTTATACTGAGGGTGAAAAAGGCCATTTCGCATCGTGGAATCCATCTGACCCCCTTCCTCAGTCCTTCGAGCTCTTGCAGAATGGATCCTTAATGCTAGCTGATGATTGGGATGGCTCTGAGATAACGTACAATGTTGATGGACTTCCTCCCGGAGTCCACAACTTCACGTTGATTGTCTATGACACGTCAGGCAACTGGAACTCAGACTCTGTGCTTGTGACGGTCTGGGCGTTGGCTACAACTCCAACCAAAACGACAACAAGTGTGACTGCAACGCTAACTAGCCCGACTGGACCCCCGACTGATCCAACAGGGATAACTATCATTTTGGTAGTGGTAGGTATTGCTGCAGTCACATCTATTATCATCACATTGGTTGTACTACGGATTAGGAAATCGGGATAGGTGCGTCAATATATTATGTGAGTGTCAATCATCTGCTTCATCTGGTGGCCACTCGATAATGCCGTATGGCTGGTCGAAATAGGGTGCAATCTGTTTGAACCTCTTGCCACGTCCTCTATTAAATTTGAAAAATGTGACATAGCAGCACGCATCTGCCAATTGAACTCCTGGACTCAATTCAGAAGGAGTAAAGAAGCATGTTTCCACTATGTTAAGATAGTGCGTTTGTTGGAAATGTAGATTCTCTCTTGTTTTAGGAGTGCGTATCCCACCATCTTCCATCACCTGATAGGTCCAAAGCTGCTTCAATTTGTCTCTTGTCTTATGCTCACTGTCCATAATCATCAAACCAATATCGTCGATTCTTCCAAGGTACTTGTCAAATCGATTTATGAGATAAAGCGGGCCCAGAATCGGGGCTACTAGTGCACGAGTCCTTGTCTTTCCGGACCTAGTTATGTACATATAGCGCTCGAAGTGTTCTTTCTTATGAATGACAGCAGCAAAGAGTGTTGGCTTGATTTCTTCGATGATTTTGAAGATGCCGTCTGTGAGACGCTTCCTCTCTCGATTCGTAAGCTGGCCATATGCCCCCTTACCTGCAACTATGTCAACGTGATGGAACTCAGTCGGCTTTTCATCATAGCTCTCGAAAGCACGTGATAGAAGTCCGGTGAGAGTGACAGAAGCTCCAAGCCATGCCTTTGCATCCATTGAGAGCCCTACAGTAACATGAATGTTAGTTTCGCTTTTGCCGTAGGGGTCAGGCCATCCTTCGTTGCCGGAGGAATCAACAAACATTATCTTCATGATTATTACTCAAATGATGTTCATATACAAGGGTTGTTACTCTCGGAAATCCCTTCTAGCATTGAAATTCCTCATCTTGGAGGTAACTCGGTTTCAACAAGCGCCCTTGTTATCTCATTTCAGTCCTCTACTATCACATAGAGCAACGTCTAACAAGCATGCCGATTACCACCTCGGAGAGTTGGTAGAAGGGCAGTGTCCCACAGCCATCGGATGGTCAGGGTGCTGTTCACACATCAGTTATCAGTTTGGTCATGAAATCATAGTTTGCTCAATTGAGAGACACCGACTCAGAATATAGTCTAACGCACTGAAGTCTGCAAGATTCTCTGTGAACATCTCGAGAGCCGCGTTATCCAAAGCATGTTGTAGCAATCTTCCTGCTGCCTCAAATTTGAGCCGTACTCTTTTCCTAGCCAAATCACAGCTATTAATGAGCACCATTCTCCATGAGTCGGAGATCTCTACGTTCCATAGTCCAGAGGATTGGCTTCTGCAGGTGATGCCCATCATCTCAAGTGTTCTAAGTTGCCTTCGAATACCCCTATCAGATAACCCGGTTTTAGAGCCGAGAGCTCCAATCGCTACAGGATTTCTTGATTGAAGAATCACCCCGAGCACTTCATTTTCCAAAGCCAGGAGCATGGATTTGAAGAGTTTCAAGTTCATTCTTGGACTCAAAGACGGAATTTCCGTATGCTTGAAGGAAATTAATGCTTCAACCAAGAAAAGAAGGTTCATCATGCCTTCTCTCAAATCAATATCTCCTCTCCAACCGGCAGAATACGAGTTTTGTCGAATCTCAAGATTCTCAGAACACAGATTTAGGAGCCATTCCAAGTCGTTGTGATGAATCTCGACAATCTTCCGACCTTCCGAGGTCATAGGACCTCCCTGGATGATTGAAACAACGAAACTGCCCCATGAGAGAACTTCTTTCCCATGCTCGGTCAACCTATAGACTGCTGCAGCTCTCTGTGGCTTTCTTACTCTCCTTACATAACCTCGACTGCCTAGCTCACCCAGAATTCTTGACAGCCAACTACTGCTAAGAGATGTTGCCTCGCATAATTCCTGGGTATTCATTTCAGATTTAAATTCCAGACTAGCTAGGACTTCAAGAGATCCCCTTGAAGACAGCGCTTTGCACCGTGCTTTTAATTCGTAGATTAAAGAACTAAATGATGCTTCGGCCTCTTTATTCCCACGACTCTCATACCTGTTCCTAATAGTCTGTGCCATGTCGGGTGAAATACCTGCATATTCTAAGATGGCGCAATCACTGGTTGGATGATGACTAATGGTTCGTTTCAAAAACGCATTGAGCGCATCCATAACATACTGAGGTGCAGTTTCACTTAACCGTCCCAGATATTGACGAGCGTTTCGTTCAAAGAACTCCAAGTATCTTTCATTGTTTGCCATCAAGTTTCGCGCAGAAAATTCGGAAGTGCATCGAATCATAGCCTCATCTGGTTCTGGTACTGCTACTAGAGCTGGCAGTCTGATAGAGTCCCACGGTTCCATGCCATGAATTGGTTGACGATGTACCAAGGGACTTACCGTTTCAAGCTCTCCCATATTCTCAACCCTGACAAAAGCTCCTCCGGTTGGAAGTGAAATCAAACCTTCACGACTCCATACATAGTCTAGGCAGAGTGCTTCACCTACGACTTTCTTAGCTTGTGGATCTATAAGTTTCCCAACAACCCACATGTTGCAGCTTCCAAGTACGTGACTACTGATTTGGTGAGGCATCTGGTCAACTATCATGAATCCAATTCCCAATTTCCGTCCTTCGATGAGAGCTCTCTCCAAGTGTGACCTCTCACCTTTTCTATCTGCTCTACGAATCTCACTGATGAAGTTGTGAGCCTCCTCAAGGACGACTAACACATTATTCGTTGGCGCTATATTGTGAGTGCGTTGCCAAGCACGATAAGCAAAAAGCTTGGCCACAGTAATACTAACCAGCAGTTCATGTGCACGAGTAATACCTGTTGATGGAAGTTGAACAACCAATAGTCCCTTTTCGAAATCAGTCGGCTGAAAACCTCCTCTTTCCTTAACACAGCGACCGACTTCTGAGTCCAAGAGGCTCTCAAGTCGGTTCTGAACACTCACATGACTACTGACTTCTGATGACCTTTGCCGAGGTCTATAATCCCGTGCCTCATCCAGAAGCTCATCCAAGGTTGGAGGTTTATCTTGACTGGATGGTGAGTCTAGGGTCAGACTATTTGCAGCCTTCTGAAGAATAGCTATGGATGGATCTTTGAGACCGTAGTTCTGCGCAAATACTTGAATGAAAGTTGGAAACCATTCATCTAGCCGCATGCCGGGTGGAGGTTCGAGTGGGTTCTGTATGAACTCTCTGTAGTCTATGACGACTATGTCTTTTCTTACCGCAAGGAGCTTCTCATAATCCCTCGAATTGTCAAATACGATACCTCCATAGTCTGACTCCAAAGCAGCTATCACAATCTTCATGGCTTTCTGAGTCTTGCCTGAGCCAATTGAACCTGCCACCAATACTCCCTTAGTGAGCTCATCGGGATGACGCCGAATATACTCATAGAGGTCTATGTGCCGTCCTCGATTACGAATCACACTGGCTATGTTCTGTGAAATATCGCTTTGGTCATCAGGCAAGTCTTGCATTTCAGACTCCTATTCATGTGCTTGAGTCTGCTATTTGAGGGCCTTTAGAGGACATTTTGTAGCAACTATGAAGTGATTTGCTGGACATTTGTCAGCAATCTTAGCAGAAAATTCTGACATGTGATAGCAAAACGAACTGGTCAAGCGGACATGAGAACGCAAAAGGACCATGACTAAGGGACAGGAGGACGCAAGGGGCGCGAATTAGAGGGACAGCTGAGTGCAATCAGAAA